>JBHIWT010000256.1:0-3018 GCA_041987265.1 Hyphomonadaceae bacterium | reverse complement strand
TCTACGCCTCCCTCATCCAGGGCGACAACGGCGAGAACAAGCTTATCTGGTCGCGATGACCAGCCCTCCGGCGCTCCGCTCCCGGCGGGGCGCCACTACTCGATCACGTAGCCCAGCGCGCGATAGCCCGCGCGTCGCTTGGCGGCCATCCGGGCCAGAACGGGAACTGCATTATCGACGTAGTCGACGACCAACACGTCTCTCTTTCCGTCATGCTGTCGATGCAGACGACCGACATACTGCGCCAGGGTTCCCTTCCAGGCGATCGGCATCGTTAAGAACAACGTATCAAGCCGGGCGTCATCGAAGCCTTCACCGATGTAGCGGCCTGTCGCGAGTATCAGGCGCTCGTCATCGTCAGCAACATTCAATGTCGTATTGGCTAGCTTGCGATCCCTCGCGGACATGCCGCCGCGCAGAATCACAAGATTTTTCACGAACGGCGAGAACCTCTGCTGAAGATAATCGAGGTGGTCCTTTCGCTCCGTCAGGACGATGGGAGACCGCTTGGCTTCCAGCGATTTCAGCACATCATCGAAGATCAGGTCATTTCGGCTACTATCCAGCGCCAGGGCCGCATAGATCGCGGGCATTGATGGGCGCTCGACGGAAGCCAGGGACGACGGCAATTCAAATTTCGTCGAACGGTCGCGGGCACGATGACGAATGCCACGCTCGGTAGCTTGGACCTTCGCATCCACCCGATGGCGAACGGGGCCGCATTGCATGAAGATGATGGGATGATGCCCGTCCTTTCGGGCGACAGTCGCAGATAAACCAACGACATATCGCGCCTTTGACCGCCGAGCGACAAGCTCGAAGCTTGTTGCGGACAGGTGATGGCATTCGTCGACAATAAGATGGCCGTAATCGGCGACGATATCGGCAACCTCTCCATTGCGCACCAGGCTTTGGATCAGCGCCACATCGATGACGCCCGTCGGCTTCCTTTTCCCGCCCCCGATAATACCGATCTGTTTCGGGTCAATATTCAAAAAGGAACCGAGTCGCTCCACCCATTGAGTGAGCAGTTCTCGGCGATGAACGAGAATCAGTGCATTGCGGGCGCGGTGTGCGATGAGGGCTGCTGCGACAACCGTCTTGCCAAAGGCCGTCGTGGCGGCGAGCACCCCGTTGTCGTGGGCGACGAGAGCATCGAAAGCCGCCAACTGCGGCCGTCGCAATTCGCCCTGGAAGGATACGTTCGCGGGAAGTGCCGTGCCGATTTCGCGCACATCTTCCAGATTGACAACGGCGCCATGGCTTTTGATGAGATCGATTGCTTCCTCGAGGCAACCTCGAGGTAGGGCGACATGCTGTGCAAAAAGCTCGGCGCACGAGACAACCCGAGGTTTGCTGAATGTCGGCAACCGCATGGCCTGGGCGCGATAGAACTCCGGGTTTTGGAATGCCGCCAGGCGAATAAGTTGCGCAATCAGGGCTGGCGGCAGCTCTGTCCTGTCGATGTAAACCTGATCGGCGACCACGATCCTGATGCTGTGCGGTATCGCGGCCTCAATACGCCGCGGCGCACGGCGGCGAGACGGCGACATCTTCCACGGTTCGTCGGCATGTTCGTCGTCCACCGGCATGCGGACGCCCAAAACCCGACCCGATAGCTCCGCCTCGTCCGCGAGCCTGAAGACCATGTCAGCTGACAATCTGGGCAGGGACGACAGATATCCCCATTGGTCGTCGTAAGGCCGCAGATCGTTGTCGACAAAAACGCTGTTGCCGATCTCACGAGCTTTCCTTTGCAACGGTAGTGCAATCAGGTTGCCAAAGCCCCCAAGGGGCATCGTGTCCTGATTGGGAAAGAAGCGATCATAGGAGGTGAAGCCGATTTCGGGCCGTTTTTCCATTGTCTCCGTGATCAGGGCCGCCCCCATCTGCCTGGCGATCCTTGCTGGAACAGGCTCGGAGAAGAATATCCAGACATGGCCGCCATTCCCCGATCTCGACCGCTCCAGGGCCGCGGCAATTCCTTTCACATGACAGGTGCCGAGCAATGCTCTGGCGTCATCCGCCCAGCTTTCCTTGTCGAAGTCGGCGGCAAGGAACCAGCATGTCTCATCCTGCAGCAATGGATAAACCCCGGCGACAAAGTCACCGGTGCGAGCATCGCCGCCGCGCAGATGCTTTTCGATAATGTCCTCGGAAGGCGGAATAAACGCCTGATGCGGACATTCCCCGCATTTTACCTTCGGCTTGCCGCAGATCCCCTTTGCCCACTCATTCGAGCACGCCGGCGAATAACCGGAGCGTCCCGTCTTTCTGTTTTCCCAGCGCACCGGAAAAACATCGGGACGCCCGGCGAACAAGCGTCGGAACAACTCGACTTTCTCGATTGATGGCGAGTTGTTGGTAACAGGGGTATCGAAAAAAGCACGTTCTTCGACAGCCTGGCTGCCGGATGTCAGCTTTTGCTCAAGCGCTTCCAACTTGCGCTCAAGCTCCATCCGTTCGGCATCCAGATCAGCCAACCGCTGTCGGATGCGCGCAATCTCTTCCCAAGCATCATTCTTATCCACCGGCTTGCAGCCCGCGCCTACGTTCATCCCGCGAGCCAACATAGACCAAAGGCGATCTCAGCTTAAGGCGGACAATGCATCACTACGGCCCGAGACGTCTGGGATTATGCGGAGCGGAGCACGCCGAGATCGGCGAGAACCAGCCCATCACAGGGCGGCACTTCGCATAATCCCGCTCTCCGCATAATCCGCGCGGCCGACCAGAACCCGGTGGCTGGGGGCGTTCTCGCCGGTGGCGCGGGTGTCGGGGACGATGCGCACGCCCTTGGCTTGGACGCTGAGGGTTACGATTTCGCCGGTGAACTCGTTCGAGCCGGTCTTCTTGAAGGTGCCGATGGTCGCCATTGTAAGTCTCCGTTTCGTTTTCGGGACCGCTCCATTGCGGCCTCGATGGCGATCGACAGGCCGGAGGCGACCGACGCCGCATCGCTTGCGACCGGAGCAACGCGGAGGATGGCGCAGGAACGACTTTGTTGTTTCGCGAGGA
>JBHIWT010000255.1:0-3089 GCA_041987265.1 Hyphomonadaceae bacterium | reverse complement strand
CGCGCGCGCCGATTCCGTTCGCCAAGCTGATCGGGGTCACGCCGATCGAGATCACCAAGGACAAGGTGACGGCGTCGATGCTGGTGACGCCGGAATTGTGCAATCCGATGCAGGGTCTGCATGGCGGCGCGGCGATGTCGCTGGCCGATACGCTGGGAGCGATGGGTGCGTTTCGCTGTTTGCCGGAAGGCGCAAACGGGACGACGACGCTGGAGAGCAAGACCAATTTCATTGGGGTTGCAAAGGTCGGCGAGAAGGTGATCGGCGAGTGCACGCCGGTTCATGTCGGACGGCGGACATCGATCTGGACGACGCGGATCACGACAGAAGCAGGCAAGCTGGTCGCTGTCGTGACGCAAACTCAAATGACGCTTTAGTGGCCGGCGACGCTACTCGATAAACAGCAAAGCCGGCTTCCTAGGAGGAAGCCGGCGAAAAATTTGTCGTTCTGCTGATTGTAAGCGGTCGGCCTAGACGGTCGTGTCGACGACCTTGGCGCCCGGCGCGTTCTTCTTGACCGAGGCGATGCCGTTGTCGCGCGCCTTTGTGGTCTTGTAGCTTTCCGATGTGCCGATGACCTGCTGGTTGCCGGCTTTCAGGGCGAAGGTGTGGCTGGTGCCCTTGGTGTTGGTCTTCTTTTCAAAGCGGTCGAGCGAGGCGGCGTTCTTCTGGACCGAGGCGATGCCGTTCTTGGCGCCGGTCTTGGCCTTGTAGCCTTCCGAGGCGAGGATGATCTCGCCATTGGTTGCTTTCAGGCGGAAGCGGAACTCGCCCTTCTTGTCCTTGAAAATCTCGAATTTGCCCGGCATCGACGTTGTCTCCTGTTCCCCAGTTGCAGTGAGCGTTTTTGCAAACAAAAGTTAGTTCCCCGAATTCTGCATAGAGATCAAGGGCGGGGGCGGTGATTGCCGGGAAGTTTTGCATGAGACCGGCGAGGCGGGTAAGCCGGAATCAAGATCGCTGGGTATCAACGGAGGTTGGGCATGTCTCTGGAGCGACGGGTGCGCACGTTCATTGCGGCGCTTGAGGGCGGCGCTGTCGGGGACGAACTGGCGTCGTTCTATCATCCCGACGTGGTGCTGGATGAATATCCGAATCGTCTGAACCCGGCAGGCGCGCGCAGGGGGCTCGCCGAAATTCTTGAGGGCGCAGTCGCCGGGCAGCGGCTGATGTCGCGCCAGATATTCGAAATCGTGACGTTGACGGAATCCGGGGACCGGGTGGCGCTCGAGCTGAATTGGAGCGGCGAACTTGCGGTTCCGATGGGTATGATGAAGGCGGGCGACAAGATCACGGCGCGTATCGCCCAGGTGATCGAATTCGAGGACGACAAGATCATTCGGCAGCGGACGTACGATTGTTTCGATCAGTTCTGAACGACACAACGCCCGCGCCGAGGGGGGAAGGCGCGGGCGTTGCTGGGTCGGATCGGCCCGGTGGGTGTGCGGGGACTAATTCAGGCCGTCGACCGTTTCGATGATCAGCTCTGTTTCCGGCCGATCGCGATAGCTTTCCTCGTATAGCTTGGCCTCAACGACGCCCTCGTCGCTGATGAAGAAGATGGCCGGATGCGGAATGCCGTCGAAGCGCTTGTTGCCTGCGACATCCATGTTGCGGACGCCAAACGCATCGATGATTTCGGAATCCGGATCGGAGAGGAGGGTGTAGGTCAGCTCGTTCTTGTCGTGGAATTTCTTGAGCGTATCGACCGGGTCGTAGGACAGGGCGACGAGCGGATAGCCCTTCGCTTCCAGTTCGGCGGCGATATTGTTTAGATCCTTCAGCTGGTTCTTGCAGAAGGGGCACCAGTCGGCCGAGCGGACAAAGGCGAGCGTGACGCCATTGGTTCCGGTGATCTGGTCGAAGGTGAGCGGGGCGCCGTTGTGACTGACGCCTGTAACGAGCGGTACAGTATCGCCGACAGGGATGCCGAGATCGGCCATCGCATCCTCTGCGGCGGCGGGGGCTGCGAGAAGCGGGGCGGTGGGTACGGCCAGCGCGATGACAAGCGCAGCGACGAGTTTGTTCATTGTGTTTCCCTCTCAATGTCCGGCCGGGACGCGCGCCCCGATGCACCGTGCATAGGTAGGTTCGTGCTTGGTACGTGAAAGGTTACGGGCCGGATCATGACGCAGCTGTGATTCTCGCGCCGGCTCAGCCCTTCGTTTTTTCGTAGGCGTCCAGTGCGTCCTGGCGGGCCGTCTTGTGATCGACGATGGGATACGGGTAGTCGGCGCCAAGCTCGATGCCGGCGGACTGGAGGGCGTCTTCCGGGGCTTCCCATGGGGCGTGAATGTATTTCGTTTCGAGTTCTGCGAGTTCGGGGCACCAGCGCCGGATATAGGCGCCGTCGGGGTCGAATCTCTCGCCCTGGGTGATCGGGTTGAAGATGCGGAAGAAGGGCGCAGCGTCAGCGCCGGAACCGGCGACCCATTGCCAGCTGGCGGCGTTGTTGGCGAGGTCGGCGTCGACCAGCGTGTCCCAGAACCATGCCTGTCCTTCACGCCAGTCGATGCGCAGGTGTTTGATGAGGAAGGAGGCGGTGATCATGCGGACGCGGTTGTGCATGACGCCGGTGGCCCAGAGTTCGCGCATGCCGGCGTCGACCATCGGATAGCCGGTCTGGCCCCGTTGCCATGCCGAGAGATGCCGCTTTGAATTGCTCCAGGGGAAGGCGTTGAAGTCGGGTTTCCAGTTCTCGGCCGGTAGGGTGGGGAAATGGTAGAGGAGGTGGTGGGCGAAATCGCGCCAGGCGAGTTCCGAGAGGAACTTGTCGGCAGGTTTCGAGAGCTCCGGATGCTCCTCTGAATAGGTATGGATGCGCCGCCAGATCTGGCGCGGTCCGATCTCGCCGAAGTGGAGATGTGGTGACAGCGACGACGTGGCGTCGGCGTCGGGGCGGTCGCGTTCGTCGGCATAGCGCGCCAGGCGCGAACGCAGAAAATTGTCGAAGCGTTTGCGCGCGCCGGCTTCGCCCGGGGACCAGATATCCGGCCAGCCGCCCGCCCAGTCGGGCCTTGATGGCGTGAGGTTCCAGTCCGCGAGCCTGTCTGACTTTGCTGTTGCGAGCTTGATGTTCTCGGGCCTGT
>JBHIWT010000254.1:0-3136 GCA_041987265.1 Hyphomonadaceae bacterium | reverse complement strand
GCCGCGGCCGGGTCACCAGCCAGATGATCGCGATCAGCACCGGCTGAAACAGCAGCCGGCCCCACAGGAAGACCGGCCCAAGATCGGCGTACTCATCCGCTTTGACCAGCATGTCGACGTGCACCGGCAGCACCGCCACACAGAACGCCATCATCGCCAACCCGACCCAGCGCCGCGCCGGCGCCCACCACAACAACACCGCGCCGGCCACCTCCATCACCCCGGTCCCCAGCACAACCTCCCGCGCAAACGGAACCCAGTCCGGCGTGATCCCGATAAACATGTCGGTCGAGGTGAAATGCGCGATCCCGCCAAGCAGGAACCAGGCGCAGACAAACGCCAGCCCGGCAAGCCGCGGGACGTTCAAAGCCATTTCAGCCGCTTGAACACATAAAGCTGCGCGCCCAGCACGCCGACCAGCAACCCGACCGTGATCCAGAATGCATGGCTGTCATCCACGCCGGGCATGCCGCCGACATTGATCCCCAACAACCCGGTCAGGAATCCAAGCGGCAGGAAGATCGCCGCCACGATCGAGAGCATGTACATTGTCTTGTTCATTCGGTTGGCGGCGTGGTTGTTCAAATCGTCCTGCAACACCAGCGCGCTTTCCTTGGAGACGTCGAGATCCTCAAGATAGCGCCGCAGCCGGTCCACGGTCTCGCGGATGTCGGCCCGGTTTTCCATCGACAGCCAGTCCGGCGCCGCCCGCTGGATTTCCACCAGTGCTTCGTGCTGCGGCGACATGTGCCGCTTGAGCGCCAGACAATTGCGACGGATCTCCGAGATCTTGTTCAGCATCCCGTCCGTGTCCCGCCGGTCGTCGTCCGCCTCCATCGCATCGATGTGCTCGTTCATGTCGATGATCGAATGGTTCATCTTCACGACCATCAGTTCAAGGATCCGGGTCAACACATCGCCCGCTGTCTTCGGTCCTTCGCCGGCCTCCAGCTCGGCCAGCACCTCGCGCGGCGTCTGCAACCGCCGCCGCCGCAGACTGATCACACCATGTCTTCGGGCTCTGCGCCGGGGTTGAAATTGATCCCGCGCATCATGGTCACCAGGCCGTCGGCTTCGGCGAATGCACGCGGCCGCGTCTCGTTGGACAACAGCGCCTCGCGCGTCGCCTCCGACAGGGCCAGCGTTTCTTCGAGAAAATCCTCAACCGCCTCAATCGTGCGATCCAGGTGCAGCCACATCACCTCGCCAGGTTGATCCGGCTTCCAGCCGCACGCCTCGTCCCAGCCAATCCGCCGGCAACCGCCCGCGCCATCCAGCACACAGCCAAACAGCAAACCGTTGATTTCCGCCAGGCCATTGCCACCTGAATCCGCATCTGTCTGGATTGTCATGTCATCGTTCTGCATCGCCTGTACCGTCAGTGCAGTATCTTCACGGCGCGCAACGTGAAAAGGGCATATGCATGAAACACCGACATAACGCTCGCGTCGCCAGCGCGTGCAAGGCCTTCGCTGGTCTTGCGCTGGCCGTCGCACTCGCCGCCTGTTCGTCAGGCAAGACCGAAATCTCGCTGGCCGAACGCGCCGGCGCGCCGCTGTTTGATGGCATGGGCGAATTCCACAGGGAGATCACGACCGCCGATTCCGACGCCCAGAAGTACTTTGACCAGGGCATGGTGCTGTCATTCGGATTCAACCACGCCGAATCGATCCGCTCCTTCCGCGCCGCCCAGACGCTCGATCCCGAATGCGCGATGTGCTTCTGGGGTGAAGCGCTCGCCACCGGGCCCAACATCAATGTCACCGCCAACGGCAAGGCCGTGATGTCGGCGGACGAACAGGTCGCCGCCTACGCAGCGCTGCAAAAGGCGGTCGAGCTGGCCACGGAGGCAACGCCGGTCGAGCAGGACCTGATCGCAGCGCTCGAAGCGCGCTATGCGCCGACGCCGGTCGAGGATCGCGAACAGTTCGATCGCGCCTATGCAAATGCGCTTGGCGATCTGGTCGCGAAATACCCGCAGGACGATGATATCGCAGCCATGTACGCAGAAGCGTGGATGAACACGATGCCGTGGGATTACTGGTCCGACAGCGTCACGCCGCGCCCGGATGCGATCGGCGCCATCAACGCGCTCGAAGGCATTCTCGCGCGTAGTCCCGAACATCCTTTGGCGCTGCATCTCTACATCCATGCGCTTGAAGCTTCCGCCGACCCCGGTCGCGCCGAAGCCGCCGCCGACACGCTTGCCAATCTCGTGCCTGGCTCCGGCCACCTCGTGCACATGCCCGCACATATCTATTGGCGCGTCGGGCGCTACAACGACGCGGCCGAAGCCAACGTGCGCGCCGCACAGGTTGATGAGGAATACATCGCCGCCTGCAACGCGCAGGGTTTCTATCCGGCGCTCTATTACCCGCACAACATCCACTTCCTGTGGGCCGCGGCCTCGATGCAGGGCCAGAGCGCCGTGGCGATCGAAGCGGGGGAGAAAGTCGCGGCAAACGTGCGGCTGGAAATGATCGACGAATTCCCGACGGTCGAGTTCTTCCACACGATCCCGCTTCTCACGCTGGTCCAGTTCGCGCGCTGGGACGAAATTCTCGCCAAACCGCAACCGCGTGCCGATCTCGCCTTCTCCAACGCGATCTGGCGCTATGCGCGCGGCACGGCGCTGGCCCGCAGCGGCGATGTGGACGCAGCGAAACTTGAGCAGGCCGCGTTGCTTCCGCTGATGGCGAACGAGAAGGTGCTCTTCCTTGATGGCGCGGATTATCCGGCCAGCGTGTTGCTCTCCATCGCCAATGACCTGCTTCTTGGCGATATCGCGCTGGCGCAGGGCCAGACCGAACAGGCCATCGCGCACTTCGAAACCGCCGTCGCGACGCAGGACCAGCTCCCCTATATGGAGCCGCCATTCTGGTATTACCCGACGCGCCAGACGCTGGGCTTCGCGCTCATGCAGGCTGGAAGAACTGCGGACGCCGAGGCCGTCTACCGCAAGGATCTCGAAGAGTATCCGCACAACGGCTGGTCGATGAAGGGCTTGATCAACGCCCTCGACGCGCAGGGTGGGGGAGAAGAAGCCGACGAACTCCGCATGCACTTCAACCAGTCGTGGTCGATGGCCGACGTGGAAATCGAAGCCTCGCGCCTCTGACCCAGTCGGCATGAAACG
>JBHIWT010000253.1:0-3190 GCA_041987265.1 Hyphomonadaceae bacterium | reverse complement strand
TGATCCACAGCCGCAGCCCGCCGGCCGCCAGCTTGCGCAGGGAAGCCTCGATCTCGGCGACCTTCTCTTCGGTCATCTTGTGCGTATTGGAATCGCCGCCAATCGAGACCAGCACCCTGGTTCCGGTCTGCGCCGTCAGATCGCCGAACCGGAGATGGGCGTCCTCGACATCATCCATCGGAAAGTATGTCGGCGGCCCCAGGATTGGAAACACGTTGGGGCCGGTGAGGCCGTCATGTTCCGGCGGGATCACCAGATCATAGGGCGCAAGGTCCGTCCGCGGATCCTGCGTCTGCACCACCAGCGTCCGCCCGCCCGAGCATTCTTTCATCTGACGCGAGTACGGGATGGAACGCCGACCGGTCGCGATCCACACATCCGGCCACGGCGCCTTCAGCATGTCCCGCTGCTCGCGTGGAAGGGCGCTGAGCGGCATGATCCACTTGTCCGGCGCCAGCGGCACCTGCCAACCTTTCGGATTCAATCGCAGCGGTTCGTCGCGGTGCGCGTCCGAACGGATGTGATGCAGCTGCGCCCAACGATGAGTCTCCCCCAGCGCGCGCGCCAGCGACAGGGCCTGGCGTTCAATGCCGGCCCTGCCGTCGGACACAACCCATATCGAAGGGCCGGCCTTGCCGGATTCCGCGCGCGGCGCAGCGGCGGATTCAGCCGCGCTCACCTTACTGCCAGGTGATTTCGATGATCTCGAACGTCTTGGCGCCGCCAGGGGCCGCAACCTCGGCGCTATCGCCTTCTTCCTTGCCGATCATTGCGCGCGCGATGGGCGACGAAATCGAGATCTTGCCTTCAGCAACGCTGGCCTCGTCATCACCGACAATCTTGTAGGTGAACTCTTCTTCGGTGTCCTCGTCGACAACCTTGACGGTGGCGCCGAACTTGACCGTGTCGCCGTTGAGTTTCGACGTATCGATCACCTGCGCGCGCGCCAGCTTGTCCTCCAGCTCGGCGACGCGGCCCTCGATGAAGCTCTGTTTCTCTTTCGCCGCGTGATACTCGGCGTTTTCCGAGAGATCGCCGTGCGCGCGCGCTTCCGCGATCGCCGCAATCACCGCCGGGCGTTCAGCAGATTTCAGAGTCTTCAGTTCTGTCTCCAGGGATTGGTGTCCCTGAACCGTCATAGGTATGCGCTGCATAAAAAGTCCCGTCCGCGTCTAGTTTTACGGATGCGTTCGTCGCTGTCTTTCAGGAGACTGCGATCCCGAACCTACTGAGAGTAAGTCTGAAGCGCTCCGGCTTCAAGCGGTCGTTGCTTAAGGACCCGAATTCCCTGCACAGCCGCCCGAGCGCCGGAAAGCGTTGTGTAATAAGAGATATTCTGGCTCAGCGCGGTCTGACGGATGGATGCGGAATCCACAAGCGATTGCGCCCCTTCGGTCGTGTTGATGATCAGCTGGACCTTTCCATTGGTCATCGAATCCACGATGTGCGGCCGTCCTTCCAGCACCTTGTTGACCACGTCGATGGCCACGCCGCGCTCGGACAGGAACTCGGCGGTGCCGCGTGTCGCGATCAGCTGGAAGCCGAGATCGACCAGATCCCGGGCGATTGGTTCGACCAGCGGTTTGTCCGAACCCTTCACCGAAATGAAGCAAACGCCCTGATCCGGCAGGCTGACGCCCGCAGCAATCTGGCTTTTCAGGAACGCGGCGCCGAAGCTTTCGTCGACGCCCATCACCTCGCCAGTTGAACGCATCTCCGGCCCAAGCACAGGGTCCACGCCGGAGAACCGCGCGAACGGGAATACCGCTTCTTTCACAGCCACACGCGGCGGTTTCAGCGGGCCGTCGCCCAGTTCAAACTCCGCCAGCGGCGCACCAGCCATCACCTTGGCCGCGATTGCTGCGAACGGCTTGCCGATAGCCTTGGCGACGAACGGCACGGTGCGTGATGCGCGCGGGTTGGCTTCAAGAACGTAGATGTCCTCGCCCTTCACGGCGAACTGCACGTTCATCAGTCCACGTACATCGAGCCCCTTCGCCAACGCTCGCGCCTGGTCGCAGAGCCGGGCGATCGTTTCGGGCGAAAGCGTATAGGGCGGAATCGAACAGGCGCTGTCGCCGGAATGGATCCCGGCTTCCTCAATGTGTTCCATCACACCTGCGATGTGCGTCGTCGTCCCGTCCGAGACGGCGTCGACATCGACTTCGACGGCATCGGCCAGGAACCGGTCAACCAGCAGCGTGCCGCCCTCGGCCGCCTTCAGCGCGTCGCCTGCATAGCGTTTCAGCTCTTCAACACTATGCGCGATCTCCATCGCCCGTCCGCCCAGCACGTTTGAAGGCCGCACCATCACAGGGAAGCCAAGTCTCTGCGCGATCTCGAGGGCGTCCTCCGCAGTTCGCGCAATGCCGGACGGCGCCTGCTGCAGGTTGATCTTGTCCAGCAGGGCGGAAAACCGCTCACGATCTTCGGCGAGATCAATCGCATCGGGCGACGTGCCGAGTATGGGCGCGCCAATCTTGCCAAGCCCCTGTGACAGCTTCAGCGGCGTCTGGCCGCCGAACTGGACGATCACGCCGAGAAATTCACCTGCCGACTGCTCGACATGGATGATCTCTGAAACGTCTTCCAGCGTCAGCGGCTCGAAGTACAAACGGTCTGATGTGTCGTAATCGGTCGACACGGTCTCCGGATTGCAGTTGACCATGATGGACTCAAGCCCGAGGTCGGCCATGGCGAACGCAGCGTGGCAGCAGCAATAATCGAACTCGATCCCCTGGCCGATCCGGTTCGGCCCGCCGCCCAGGATCATCGCCTTCTTGCGGTCGGACGGTTCAGCTTCGCATTGCGCGGGCAGCTCCTGTCCGTCGGTTCCTACCCATCCTGACTCGTAGGTCGAGTACAGATACGGCGTCTTGGCGGCGAATTCGGCCGCGCAGGTGTCGATCCGCTTGAATACCGGACGCACGCCAAGTTTGTGACGCGCCGCCCGAACGTCGTCTTCGCTCTGGTTGGTAAGCTGGCCCAGCCGCTTGTCGGAAAAGCCCTGCGCCTTGACTTGCGACATGTCATAGGCGTCATTCGGCAGGCCGTTGCGCCGTATGCTTGCTTCGGTCTCGATCAGATCCGCCATCTGACGCAGGAACCACAGATCGATGCGCGACGCCTTGGCGACATCCTCGACAGAAAGCCCCTGACGAAGAGCCTCGGCCACGACCAGAAGTCGCGA
>JBHIWT010000252.1:0-3337 GCA_041987265.1 Hyphomonadaceae bacterium | reverse complement strand
ACCTCCCTGGACCCCAGCCTGCGCTGGGGGCGCGTGACGGTTGTCACGCTTCCAGTTCTGCCTGCGGTTCGGACAGTTCTGCAGGCGTCTCGAAGAGACGCATCCCCAGCGCAGGCTAGGGCCCAGTCTCCCCACAGCCCAAACCCGTCATCCCGCGCGAAGGCGCAAAGCGCCGAAGACGCGGGACCCGGCGACAGGCGACATCTCCAACACCTCCGGAATGACCGGGAAACGAACTCTTCTAATCCAGATAAGGATCCCGCCCCCCGGCCAGCGCTGCCTCGACATGCGCCACATCCTCGGGGCTATCGATCCCCGCGCTCGGCAGGTCGGACGCTTCCACCTCAACGGCGAACATCGACAATCCGTTTTCCAGGAACCGCAACTGCTCCAGCCCCTCCAGCTCTTCATACCGTGACGGCGCAAGCCCCGCGATCCGCTCCAGCGCGTCGCGCGAATAGCCGTACAAACCGATATGCTGGAACACCGGCGAGGTCCCGCCCGCCGCGCGCAGCTTGTCCTCCTTGCGCATCGCCGGAAGGATGTTCTTCGAAAACCAGATCGCCCGACCGTCATTTGCGCGAATACACGTCGTCCCGGAAAACGGCGTCACTTTCTTGCGTTCGCGCAACGCATCCAGCGCCGCCCATGACAACCGCACCACCGGCGTCACCACATCACCCTTCTCCGCATTGGCGATCACCGCCGCCACCTGCGCCGGCGGCGTGAACGGCGCATCGCCCTGCAGGTTGACGACAAAGTCCGCATCGCTCGCCGCCATCGCCGCCGCCGCCCGCACCCGGTCCGTCCCCGACGCCAGCTCCGGATCGGTCATCACACAGCCAACGCCGATCTCCTTACAATGCGCCTCGATCCGTTCATCATCCGTCGCCACCAGCACCAGCGCGCCCGAGCCCTCAGCCGCCCGCTCCGCCACCCGCACCGTCCGCGCCAGCATCGAAAACCCGGCTATTGGATGCAGTGGCTTGCCCGGAAACCGCGTCGAGCCATAGCGCGCTGGAATGATGATCGCTGTCTTCATGACGGCCTTCTA
The DNA here is from genome assembly GCA_041987265.1 of Hyphomonadaceae bacterium. Lineage (GTDB taxonomy): Bacteria > Pseudomonadota > Alphaproteobacteria > Caulobacterales > Hyphomonadaceae > IH12. The sequence continues at coordinate 2,283 of JBHIWT010000252.1, read as the reverse complement.
GCCCGTCGCCGCCCGCCTGTCGAAGCCCTCACGCCGTCATCCCGGTTCAGTTCTGCTGCTCGGTGCGACGGCCAGCGACACCGCTGCGATCTGCAGCAAGCCTGACTGAATCTGGCCTTCAACGGTTGCCATTAGCGATTGATATGGTTTGCTGGCCTTTCCGGCATCCGGACGAGGGGGACCGCCAATGAAAACGAGCTCATGGCTGCGCATGGCCGGCGCGGCGCTGTTCAGCGCAATTGCCTTGCCCGCATGCGCGCAGAGCGACGACGTCATTTCAAACATCCCGGTCGAACCATTCGCCAGCAGCGGCGCCGCGGTATCGTTGACCGTCGGTGAGGTTACCGATCGGCTCCACCAGCTGGGCTTCACCGGCGATCGCTGTGTCTACCAGCGCGCAGTCCCGGATCGCGCCCAGTCGGATGTGCTGCGGCTGGATGCGGACCGCGCCTGCCGTGACGACGCGCTGGTCACCCGGCTGAGCTTCGTCGGCCATCATGTCGGGGCCTATTACGGCGCGTCCGACGCCAGCGACCTGATGCAGCGAATGATCCGGTCTCTGGCGGCGAACGGAACGTGTGTGCGCATGGAGGACTCCAACGCCTCGTGCACATGGAACGCCCCGGAATCCAGTCCGCTGATCCATTCCCTGTACGCCTACGTGACCTTCGACCGCGTCACCGTGGAGATGACCAGCTGGCCCTCGCATGAACGGCCGACCGGCCGGTTCGCGCTGCAAGGTCCCGATCCGTTCGAGGATCTCGATCCCGCCGCCCCGCTTGGCGTTCGAACCGGCATGACGCTTGGCGAACTGGACGCGCGCCTCGTCGAGCTGGGTTTTGAGTCAACCTTCGACCAGGCGCGGCCACGCTGTCGCTGGATCATCGATCGCCCCGCGGACTCCCGGATCGAGATCAATTCGGGCGCGCCAGCGCAATGCGACAGGGACCGGCCAATCGAGAAACTCGGCATCCACCACACCGAACAGCGTCTGGACCGCATCGAGGCGGCGCCGGACCAGGTCGCAATGCGCGCGAAATTCATCGGTGTCCTGGGACCTCCCAGCGACGGCCAGGTCTGCCCCGACAGTCTCGACGGGCTGAACTCGCGGTTGATGATCTGCGAATGGAACGATCCGCAGGCCGGCGGTTTCCCGCACGCCCAATTCCGTTACATGCCAGCTGACCTCGACAAGAGCGGGCCACGCTCAACGTTCGAATATCGCATCGATTATCCCGACAGCGACTGGCGGCGGCCAACAACCCGTTCGCCTTCCGCAGCAGAACGCGCCGCCGCGAACCGGCGCGCGGTGGAAGAGCGCCAGGCGGCGGACGCCGCAGCCAAACGCGAAGCCTGCGGCGAACGGGACACCAGCAAGGTCGTGGACGAGCGGTATACCCAGTGCGTTCTCGCCATGCCGCCCAACTAGCAGGCCTGTATGATGCGAACTCGGATACTCACACTGACGCTGAGCCTGTTGTCCCTGGTCGCATGTTCGCCGGATGGCGGCTCGAACGCGTCCGCAAACGGCGATCCGCTCGTCGAAGAGATCAACAGAAGCATTGCGGACAAACGCCAGGAACTCGGCGAAATAGACGAAAGGCTGGACCTCGACGAACGAATGATCCGTGGGCTGACGGCTTACCAGGACGGCCGATACCGCAAGGCGCGCACCGATCTGGCCTTCGGCTGCGAAGCCGGGGATCCAGTCGGCTGCCTCTATCTGGGCATCGCCCAATACCAGGGCCTTGGCGGCCGCGCAGACATCAACAGCGCCCATGAAAGCTTCAAGACAGGCTGCGAAGGAGGCGAGACCGACGCGTGCATGCTCGCAGGCTCAGTCGGCCTGGAACTTGTCGAAACCGAGCAGGACCGACAGCGAGCTCTTGAAACGCTCGATCGGGCCTGCCGCGATCAACACGCGGGCGCATGCCTGCGTCATGGCGAGGCGATGTGGCAGGACGATGCGTCCGAGTCCGCCAAGCGGCGCGCGCGCCGGTCCTTTGACATGGCCTGCCAGGCCGGCCTGATCGAAGCCTGCCGTCTCTTCGGCGTGATGGCGGGCGCCGGGATCGGCGGACCCAAGCGGGTTGGCCTCGCGCTTCCCTACCTGCAGAATGGCTGCGATGCCGACCTGTATGACGCATGCGAAGTACTGGCGAACATGTACAACGTGGGCGATGGCGTGAGGCGCGACCCGCAAGCGGCCCGCCGGCTGTTCGTTCGCGCATGTGAAGGCGGAGGCGACGGATCGACGTGCTATATTGCGGCAGTGCTGCTCGA
>JBHIWT010000251.1:0-3359 GCA_041987265.1 Hyphomonadaceae bacterium | reverse complement strand
GGTCTGCGCCGTCGGCATCGGTGGCGAACTCGCACTCAACGGCGCCGCTGCCCACGCCTTCGCCCACATCATCTACAAGTCGTTGCTGTTCATGAGCATGGGCGCCGCCATGCTCCGCGTCGGCTCCACCAAGGCCTCAGAAATCGGCGGCCTCCACCGCACGATGCCATACACCACAATCTTCTGCATCATTGGCGCAGCCTCGATCTCCGCCGTGCCGTTCTTCTCCGGCTTCGCCGCCAAGTCGATGACCATGTCCGCCGTCGGCGAGGCGCACATGATCTGGATCTGGCTGATGCTGCTCTTCGCCTCCGCCGGCGTCCTTGAACACTCAGGCATCAAGATCCCGTTCTGCGCCTTCTTCGGCCACGACCGCGGCAAGCGTCCCGAAGAAGCGCCCTTCAACATGCTGCTCGCCATGGGCGCGGCCTCCGCGCTTTGCATCGGTGTCGGCGTCGCGCCGCGCTGGCTCTACGAACTCCTGCCGTATCGCGAAGTCGCGATCGATTATCTCAACCACGACTTGTGGACCCCAACCCACCTCGTCACCCAGTTCCAGCTACTGGCCTTCGCTGCGCTCGCCTTCATCCTGATCAAGCGCTTCGCCCTCTATCCCGAGGAAGAACCCGGCGTGATCCTCGATGCCGAATGGGCCTGGCGGCGCGCCGGTCCGGGCGCGGTCGGCGTCATCGGCGCAGCGCTGATGAGCCTTGAAGCCGCCTTCACCCGCACCACCGGCGCGGCCGGCGCCTGGATCAAGGAGCACCTCGTCCAGACCTTCGCTCCCGCCCGGGGCGTCTCCCAGCGCATCCCGCTCTCTTCAACAGCGATCTGGAGCGCCTTTCTACTGGCCACTGTACTTTTGATCGCCTTGGCCTGACCTGAGTTAGCTCGCGAATTCTTTTCGCGAAGGCTTCGCAATCATGGTTGCTATTTACACAGTCCAAGATTTATCCCAATATCGCTACAGTAAACACTGTTGAGTCCTTCACCAGATATTGGATAGACGCGGAATTCATGGAGAATGGCGGTTCAACGTCCTCACCACTTCTGGAAATGGTCGCAGAGATTGTCTCGGCCTATGTCGCCAACAATCCGGTCCAGGCGAGTGACCTTCCCAAGCTGATCGAGAGCGTCCACGCCGCGCTGATCGACGTCGAGCAACAAGCCGCCACCGCAGATCGTCCGGGCCTCAAGCCAGCCGTTCCGATCAAGAAATCCGTCACCGACGACCACATCATCTGTCTTGAAGACGGCAAGAAGTTCAAATCCCTGAAACGCCACCTGCGCACGCGCTACAACATGTCGCCGGAAGAATACCGCGATAAGTGGAGCCTGCCGCGCGACTACCCGATGGTCGCGCCGAATTACGCCAAGCAGCGTTCGGCGCTCGCCCGCAAGATGGGTCTCGGCCAGGCCAGGAAATAGTCGCGCCCTGCCTTTCGAATCGGCAATGTTTTGTGACAAACGCGCAACATCTGGTCCGGGTAAAGAATTCCTTTCTCGAATCTCTTGTCACGCGAAGCGAACCTCCTCAGGATTCTTTTGGTGAGGCGGTACTGACCTCGCAGGCGTGAGGTCCGCACCGGACCCAAGCGCAATAGACGACAACCAGGACTGAGAATGGACTGCCGCGCAGCCGGGGCTGGCTGACGCATTGAGACGGGATTTGCGAAACGCCGGCGAAAAGTCCGGATCGCAAGACAGACGGGGCCGGGAAGATGGCGTGTACAATTGCAGGCTTGCGTCCGCATGAAGCGCGCGATGCAGACTTCGAACTCTCAGGTCAGGCGCGCGTGTTCAACGTATGGGCCGACGGCCTGAACGAACGCGCATTCGTCGATCGCGCCCGGCTCGACATGGCCCGGCTCGCTCCCGAAATGGCGCACGTTTCCGTGCTGTCTCGCGGCGAAGACGGGTTCCGCTTCCGCCTCGCCGGCTCAGGCCTGCGCCACGCCTTCGCCTGCGATGCGCGCGGTCGCCGCATCAGCGAAGTCGAGATCTGCTGCGGCGACGAAGCCTGGGCGGACGCCTCCAACCAGTCGCTCGACGACCTCGTCCCGCTTCAGGGCCGCACGATCACCGAAGACGGCCAGATTCACTTCTGGCTACGTCTTCCGATCTCTTCCAACGGCCAGCGCGCCGACATGGTGCTCTGCCACGACCGCTTCCTGCCGTACGGCGCCGGCGATGATCCGGAAGCCGCCGCAAAAGCGCTCGACCACGCCCTGAGGCTCGACGCGGCGACCGCCGCCTGAGCGATCCGGCTGCGCCCGGAGAGCGCCTCATGACGACCGCGTCATGACATAAACGAAACTCAGATCAGTGCTCTGGATCAATCGACTCATGTGCAGAACCAGCGCACATTGACGATGAGAAAAGGGGTGCAATGGCGCGCCCCGACGCCGCCACAGGCGGCGCGATTGACAGACTGACTGTCTCCCGGGCGACCGGGGCGGTCCACGCCGGACCCGAGCCAGAGCAGGTCGATCGCCCATAACCGGAGGGCGGCATGTCCAAGCCCAGAGATCGGTCCAACCGAACCAGCTTCACGATCCCCGATCTTGTCGGCGCGGGCGTCACGCGCTCACGCGGCTTCAACTGCCACGCATGCGGCGTCTGGTTCGGCGTCTTCCAGAACGCAACCGGCCTCAACGCCGGACAGAATGCGATCAGCATCCAGACCTTTGCGCTGGAATGCCCCACCTGCGCCCACGCCGACGAATACACAACCGACGAAATCGTCGAGCTGAACCCGCCCGAAAGGCCCGGTCACGACGCCTGAGACGTCTTCGGCGTTTTCGTCGGCGTGGTCCCGCCATCCTGCGGCGGACACGGCTCCGAATACGGCCAGTGCTCGAAATGCGCTCGGGACTTACCGTCAGCGCGCGCCTTGTGCACGCTCACCCGCTGGTGACACGCCGGACAGCGGATGGTCAGCCGCCGCGAAACCTCCAGCGCCTCCTCGATCGAAATCTCGCGCCACCCGCCAAGGTGCTCAATCTCCGCCTGAACCAGCATCGCGACCTCCATCGCCGCCCAGAACCTGCCCCGAGTCGCTCCACACTTGGTTAGCAAAGCGAGAAGCCGCCACGGTTGCGGCGATCCGGCTCTGGACTTCACCACTCACGCTGGCGATCACTGTCGAATGTGCGGCAAGTTCACATACATGGCGACATGGGCGGAAGTCGTCGATTTCTCCCAGCCCCTGACCGCAAGGCCCTCCAACGCGCCCGAAGAAACCGCGACACCGATGCGCCCCGCGCCGGTCATGCACCTCAACGACAAGGACCTGCGGGCGCTCTCGGGGCTGCTCAAGGAGTCAATTCCCGGCGAGTACAAGCAGGGCTGCACGGCGT
>JBHIWT010000250.1:0-3497 GCA_041987265.1 Hyphomonadaceae bacterium | reverse complement strand
GTCGCCATCAATCTCAGGGGGGTGCGAGAATCGTTATCCCTGCTTGCGCCAATCTTCTTCATCTTTCTCGCCACCCACGTCTTCCTCATCGGCGCCGGCCTGTTCGTGCGTTCCGATGAACTGATCGCTGGCGTTGTCGGCGCCGAACGCGAAGCCGAAGCCGTCATCGCAGAGGGCGGCGTCTGGATGCTGATGGCGATCCTCGGCACCGCCTACGCCGCCGGCGCTGGCACCTACACAGGTATCGAGGCGCTTTCCAACAACGCCCAGGCGCTGAAACCGCCCCGCGCCAAGACCGGCGCCCGCGCCATGGCGCTGATCGCCATCTCGCTTGCCGTTATCGCCGGCGGCATCATGCTTCTCTACACCGTCTGGCAGCCCGAACTTGTGTTCGGAAAGACGCTGAACTCGGTCGTCTTCACCCAGACCCTCGCCGAGCTCTTCCCCACCATCCCGTGGCTGCAACAGATCATCATCACCACCGCCATGTGCGCCGCCGCGGCCCTTCTCCTCGTCGCCGCCAACGCAGGCTTCCTCGGCGGCCCCGCCGTCCTCGCCTCCATGTCGATCGATAAATGGGCCCCCCACGGCTTCGCCCACCTGTCCAACAAGCTCGTCGCCCAGAACGGCGTCGTCACCATGGCGCTGGGCGCAACGCTGATCCTGCTCTTCACCGGCGGCGAAGTGCACTCGCTCGTCATCCTCTACTCGATCAACGTCTTCACCACCTTCACCCTCTCGCTCACCGGCCTCGTCCGGCATGGCGTCCAGCACCGCGGCGAGCGCAAGGGCTGGCAGGTGCGCCTCGCCGTCGCCATGCTCGCCTGGCTGGTCGCAGTCTCGATCCTGATCACCCTGTTCGTCGCCAAGTTTTTCCAGGGCGCCTGGGTCGCCGTCGCCCTCACCATGTGCCTCGCCTTCGCCGGTTACTGGGTGCGCGATCATTACCGCCGTTTCGACGAAGCGATGGAATCCACCTTCGAACAATTGCTGGTCCGCGACGTGAAGTCCGATCCCGACGCGCTCAAGGCCGCGCCAATGAAACGCCCCGTCGGCATCGTCATGGGCCAACACGGCGGCGCAGGCCTTCACGCGCTGATGCACGCCCAGCGCCTCTTCCGCGGCCAGTTCGACAGCGTCGTCATCATCTGCGCCGGCGAGGTCGATGCGGAATGCTATGGCGGCCACGAAGCCCTCGAGCGCCTCAAGCAGAATGTCGGCGAACGTTGTGGCAAGATCGTCGCCTGGTGCCGCGACCATGGCCTGCCCGCAAAGGTCTATTCCGGCTTCTCAACCGACATGGTCGAAACCCTTGAAGGCCTCTGCCTCAAGGCCCGCGAGGATCACCCGGCCATTACCTTCGTCACGTCCCGCCCGATGGCGCGCCCGCACGGCTGGGCCACCTCGCTGCTGCACGGCGGCGGTTCGCTCAGCCTCCAGCGCCGCCTCCACGGCCACGACGCCCCGCTGATCGTTCTGCCCATGCGCATCGAGATCGGCCCTGACAAGATGTTCACCATGCCGCCGATTCCCGCGCGCGACTGAGCCAGCTGCAGCGCTAGGTCCGGTCAGCCTGCTTCCGCACCCACAAACAGATAAAAAGCCGCGCAGCAGCACATTCCCAAAACGAAAGAACCCGGCCGCGAAGGGCCGGGTCCAGTCAGTCGTCTGGCTTTGCGCCGGATCTTACTTGCGCGAGATCAGCGTCCAGTTGTGAGCGAGTTCCTTGGCGCCGTTGTCGGACTCGATGGCGCCCCAGGTCGAACGCGCAGCCGACGTGTTGCCGCCCTTGAACTGCGCGATGCCCTTGTGGAGCTGCGCCATGGCCAGTTCGTTCGGCTTCAGGCCGCCTTTGTCGATGCCTTTCTGGATCAGCTCGGCAGCCTTGTCGTACTCGCCAAGGCCGATATAGGCCTCGCCGATCGCCGTGTAGATCACGCCGTCAGTCGCCGCTTCCGCTTCCGCCAGACTGTCGTCCAGTCCGCCGGCGCGGTCCGCGTTGGCGCCTTCGACGATGCTGTCATACAGGCGCTGGTTACGGGTCGCGTTCTTGTCGTCAGCCCCGCCAATCGTGCCGGCTGCGAACAGCGGCTTCAGCGTGCTTTCGGCTTCCACGGCCATGCCGCGCGTGAACGCCTGCTCAGCCATCTGCAGCTTTTCGGTGTTCGTCAGGGTAACGCCCGCAGCTTCCATCGCGCGGAAGATGTCGTGCGTCAGTTCCTGGCGGTTGAACTTCGGCGCTTTCTCGGCGCGGATGATCAGCGCCTTCCAGTACGTATCCTTCGGATAGACCAGCGCAGCCTGCTCGAGCACCTTGTAATAGCTGTCGAGATCTTCGCTGTCGTAATGCGCCTTCATGACGATGTTGTAGAGCTGCTCGCGCGGCGCCTTGCCTTCGGCGCGCGACTGCTCGATCGCCTTGGTTCCGTAGCTGATCGCGCCCGAACGGTCGTTCGCCTTCAGCGACGAGCTGGCGAGATAAGCGAATTGCTGCGAGGTGCCGCCATACTGGTTGACGTATTCCTTGGTCAGCTGAAGCGCCTTGGCGTCGTTACCGACCTGGGCGTAGAGGCCCATGATCGTCGCCTTGTGGCTCTTCACCATGTTGGCCGGCAGGCCGCCGATTTCCAGCTGCTTCTCAAGCGACGTGATCAGCTTGCGCGTGTCGTTCGTGCCGGCGTAGACAGCCGTGCGAAGCTGCTCGACCGCCAGCCGTTGGGCGTTGTCAGCGGCATGCGGCGCCGCCTTGTCGATCAGCGGCAGTGCGCCGGAGAAATTCTTGGCCGTGATCATGTCACGCGCTTGCGTGAACGGCTCAGCAAACTCGCGCTTCGCCTTTGCCTGGGCGTATGCCGCCGGGGTCGCAACAACAGCCGTTGTCGCCACGAGTCCGAGCGCGCTCACGAGCCCAAGCCCGATCGCGGGAAGGCGATTACGCATGGCCTTGCCGAATGATGTCATGATTTCTACCTCCACCTTTGTCTTCGATATAATCGGGCCGCCGACGCCCTCAACACTGATAACGCAGTTACTACTGCTTTTGATCCGATGCGCCGAACGGCGCCCGATTCTTATCGGACGCCGTTGTTATATAGCCCAAAAATGCGGCGCGATTACGTTCCCCCGATGACGCCCAATTTCTCCAGGCCAAGTCGCTGAGCCGACGCCATGACGGCGGCCACGTGCTTGTACTCCGCCAGACGGTGCGGCTCGATGTGGATTTCCGCCTGTGTCGGTTGACGCGCTTCGATGCGCATCAGGCGTTCCATTTCGGCGCGGTCCACAACCGTCGCGTTCCAGTAGATGGTGCCGTCGAAGTCCACGATGATCCGGATCGGATCGATCGGGTTCTCCGGCGGAGGCGGCGCATTATCCGGCGGCGGGATCGGGGTATCCAGCGTCACTGCATGCCGCTGCGGCGGAATCGCCACGATCAGCATGATCAGCAGAACCAACATCACGTCGATCAACGGCGTGGTGTTGATCTCGGACATCGG
>JBHIWT010000249.1:0-3626 GCA_041987265.1 Hyphomonadaceae bacterium | reverse complement strand
ATGCATGACGATTGCCAGGTTAACTCTCGTGTGTACGGCGCTTCTGAGCGCAGCATTAGCAAGCGCGCAGACCCCGGCGCCGCCAGTTCCTCTGGCGGCGCCAAAGGAGTTTGACCCCAACGCTCCGCCGCCTGCCAAAGCCCTCGTCGTGAAGAAAAACGACAAGGGCCATATCTGGGTGCAGGCCGGCGAGATACTCGTCCACGACAACGACCGGTTCTGGACCACCTATCTGCCCGCTACCCGCCAGAAGAGTGAGGCAGGCGTTGCGAGTGGGAAATTCCGCTTCACCTACTACCAGCCAGGACCGGAACACCCGACAGGTGCAGTAGTGCTTTGGGCAGACAGCCTTGTTGAGGCGGATTGTAGATCAGGCGCGGCGATGGTCGTGATGGTTGATACCTTCAGCATCGACGCATCGCACCTTGGAACGCAAGAACCACCGGGCGGCGTGCCTCTGCCACCGGGATCGGCTTACTCGACTCTTCTGTGCGACGATGAACCTGCGCTGGGCCGATGACGGCGTCATCTCCATTGAGAGCCGGCGTCCCCTTCAGGCCAACCCCAAAGCCCGCGCCACCACGCCCTGATCATAGTAAGGCCGCTCGCACACGATCAGGTCGCTTCCCGGCTCGAACTCGAAACTGGCCGCGATGCGTACGCGAAAGCTCTTGCCTGTCGGCTCGATCACCTTGTCGCCGACCTTCAGGGGGCCGAGGTGCGTGCCCGTCAGCCAGAACTCGACCAGCACCGTGTCGCCGTCGGCGGCGATGGCGATGATCTCGTTGCCCTGATCGGGGAAGGGCGTGCGCGAGGCCGCGAAGTAGGCGCGCACCTGTTCTTCTCCGTCGAACACGGCGCCGGGGCCGTGCAACTCGTAACGCGGATGCTTGAAGGTTGCGATGACCTCGTCCCATTCATGGGTGATCTCGAGCGCCATATGGCGTTTGACGGTCTCGATTCGGCGGGTTTGCAGGTCGTTCATCGCGCGATTGTAACCGCCTGAGCGGTGACTTGTCAGCAAATTGCGTTAGTTTCAGAGGTCAGAATACACGAAGCGCGGCAACTCGATTTGAGCCGCTGCTCAAGGAGGAGACATTCAAATGGCGATACGTTCTGTCGGGCTGGCGTTGGTGCTGGCGCTCGCTCCCGCCGCCTTCGCTCAGTCGAGCGATTACGAGCCTCCGCGTACGCAGGATGGCAAACCTGACCTTCAGGGCATGTGGTCTAACGTTTCCCTGACCAGTCTTGAACGTCCGGCGAATTTCGAGGCGCTTGTCATTCCGAAGGACACGGCCAATCGCATGGAGGCGGCGCGGGCCGCCGCCAATGCGCGCAGCGAACAACGTACCGACCCGAATTCCGGCGCGCCGCCAAAGGGCACCAATGTCGGCGGCTATAACAGTTTTTATGTCGACGCCGGCACGAGCTATGCGGAGATCAATGGCGAGACCCGTTCGTCCTGGATCGTCGAGCCTGCCGACGGGCGTATCCCGTACACGCCGGAAGGCCGCAAGAAGTTCGAGGAAGAACTCTATTTCGTCCGCAATAATTTTGACGGCCCGGAAACGCGCCCGATGGCGGAACGCTGCATCGTCGGTTTCGGCTCCACCGGCGGTCCGCCGATGATCAACGTGATGTACAACAATACCTACCAGTTCGTGCAGACGCCCGAGCATCTGATGATCCTGGTGGAGATGAATCACGACGCCCGCATCATCCCGATCGGCGACAAGGCCGAAGCGCACGACACCACCAATCCGCAATATCTCGGCAACTCTACCGCTGAATGGGACGGCGACACGCTGGTTGTCACCACGACCAACTTCAATCCGGTCGAGTCGTTGCGCACGTTCTTCGCCAACTCGTTCTTCCTGCATCCTGACGGTGTGGTGGAAGAACGTTTCACACGCGTCGCCGACGACCAGATTCTCTATGAGTTCAAAGTCACGGATCCGAAGATGTTTTCGCAGACCTGGAAGGCGGAAATGGTCTTCAACCAATCGAGCGGCGATCTGCTCGAGTATGCGTGTCACGAAGGCAATTATGCGCTGCCGGGCATTCTTGCAGGCGCGCGCCGCAATGATCGACTCGGACTGGTCAACTACGCAGAAGAGAGCGAATAAGACCGGCGGTGCGCCTCGTAAGTGTTGCAGCCATTTTCGCGCGAGACGATAGGTTCCGGCGATAAACCCGCCTGCAATTCCTCGACGAGGAGAATCAGGGTGCGCCGCGCATATCGAATTGCGATGCTCGGCGTCCCTGTTTGTTGAGTTTGTCGCCCAGTTCCACGATGCCAGAGTCTGATCGGAATCCGGATAACGTGGTCGTCTTCCCCGTGGAGGCGCCGGTGGATACGTCTGGGCGCCCGGACCCGGACTCTCACGCCGGTCTGCGCAGGTATTTCAAGGGCGCGCGCGTACAACTCGTGGCGCAGAGCCCCGTGATTGTCCGCCATTTCGGCGCTGGCTGGCGCGGTGTGATCTCGACCGGACTGACTGGCGTCGCGCTGGGCCTGCTGGTCGCGCTGATCGTGATTGTGTGCTGACGGTCTGCTTCTGACCATCAATTTTTCATTGCTCTCCTGATTGTCCCGCCGCCATTGCGGTCGCGCTCGAAACTGGACTGCATGCCAGAAATCTTAGCTGACAAGATGTTTCGAGCCATTATGATCCTGCTCGTCAGGGGAGAAAATCATGATCGGCGTCTTCGCACAGCTTAAGGTAAAACCCGGGGAACAAGCGGGGTTTGAGGAAGTCGCGGGCAAACTTGTCGCCGCCGTGAACGCCAACGAACCGGGCTGCAAGCTTTATTGTCTCTACAAGGTTCGCGAGAGCGAGACTGATTACGTCTTCATGGAGAAGTATGAGGATGAGGCGGCGGTCGACGCGCACCGCGCCTCGGAACATTTCAAGACGCTGGGCGCCGCGATGGGACAATTCCTGGACGGACGTCCCCAGATCATACGTATGGACAGGGTGGTTGGGTAATCGACATGGATCTTGCGTTCACCGCAGACGACATCAAGTTTCGCGACGAAGTGCGTGCGTGGATAGACTCGGTGCTGACCGATGATCTGAAGCGCAGGCTCGATCTTTCACGTAACCACGCGCTCGATGAAAAGAACCAGAAGGCGTGGCAGAAGGAGCTGGCGAAGAAAGGCTGGCTTACGCCCAACTGGCCGGAAGAGTATGGCGGCCCGGGCTGGACGCAGACCCAGAAATACATCTTTGAAATGGAATGCTCGCTTGCCGGCACGCCGCGCAACTCATCGATGGGCGTGCGCATGTGCGCGCCGGTGATCATGAAGTTCGGCACCCAGGAGCAGAAGGACCGTTTCCTGCCGCCGATCCGCAATTCGGATGTCTGGTGGTGTCAGGGCTATTCCGAACCCGGCTCGGGGTCCGACCTGGCGTCCCTGCAGATGAGCGCCCGGCGCGAGGGCGATTACTACATCTGCAACGGTTCCAAGACGTGGACCACCTATGCGCAATGGGCTGACTGGATCTTCTGCCTCGTGCGCACGTCCAAGGAAGACAAGAAGCAAAAGGGCATCTCCTTCCTGCTCATCGACATGAAATCGCCGGGCATCACGATCAGCCCTATCCACACGCTCGACGACGGGC
>JBHIWT010000248.1:0-3781 GCA_041987265.1 Hyphomonadaceae bacterium | reverse complement strand
GAGAGCTGGGACCCGCCGGGCTGGTGGTATCCGGTTCGCCGCAGCCTCGCCGCCGCCTACCTGCAGGCCGGCGAGTACGAGCGCGCCGAAGCCGAAGCGCGCAAGGTGCTGGAGAACTGGGTCGATGATCCGCTGTCGTTCTGGGTGATCGGCATGGCGCTGAAGGGGCAGGGCGAAGTGCTGGAAGGCGACGCCATGCTGGCCAAGGCGGAACGCTTCTGGTTCGGCGATTTCGACAGTATTTCAGCCGAGGCGATTTAGGGGTGGATGGGTTAGGGCGTGGCTGAGAAGGGGGAAGTCAAAGCTGCGTCAGATGGAATGCCTGCGGCATGGATGGTCCGGGCTGGGTTGGGCTTAGTTCTCGGGGCCACTGTCATCGTGGCGCTTTGGACGCTACTCGATGTGGATGCCCGCAGCGGCAAGCGTGAGGACGCACGCAACGCGCGCGCCGAGTACGCCGAAGTACAACCACGCTGCGTAGGCTCTGAGACATTCCGAGGCATGCTCAGATGCATGGTAGAGGAAGCTGCAGCCAACCACGAACAACGCCACAATGAGGCAGACCTGAAGGCGCAGGATGATGTTGCTGGCGCGACGGTGGGACTTTTTTGGTTGGGTGTAATCGGGGTCGGGATAAGCGCGGTCGGAATTTGGTTCCTTTACGCGAACCTGCAGGCAGTCCGGGATGAACTGTCGGAAAACCGAGAAAAGGCCCGTAGCGATGCGGGTGGCCTCCAAGCTCAACTAGATAAGATGGAGGCCCAAACCAGATGCTACTTGGGTCTGGAGAATGTTCAGATTTCTCTTGGAAGAAAACAGGACTTCAACGCCATCCAGTCGTTGGATGATCCTGAACCGGCTGACGAGCAAGTCCGGTGGCCTGTTGTTTACTTCGATGTTCGCAATCACGGGGCCAGCCCAGCATATGCAGTAGCATACCACTTCTCAGTCAAGTATATGGCCTTGTTCCGCGACGATGAGGGTGTGCGAGCGGTGGAACGACAGAGCGCCCGACGGTTCCCGTTCGCTGAGACTTCTGACAACAGTTGGGGGGAAACCGTCCATACTGGCCAAGCGTTATCATTCCGGACGTTATGCAGATTTCGACTCAACGACGTTGAACGGCTGGCACTTCAACGTCCACGACGAACTGGCAGTCTATCGATCACACTTGTCATCGCGCTTCGATATCGGGATGTATTCGACAAGACGATTACCGAGGACCACTGCCTTATTGCCGACATCAGTGCAGAGCGAATGGACGACCTTGTTCCTATGACGTCATTGCCGCTGATCTTTTTCGAAACCGACGCAGAGCGCCGCCGTATCGCTGAAGAACGAGCCAGCTAGAACTAGGGCGGTGTTTATCGCAGAAGCGTCCATTCGCGAGCAGACCAGACATTCGCCTGCTTGGGGGATACGGCGTCCCGGTGGGGTTGGGTGTGGAGGAGACGTACCCCCATCTGAGTTCCCTTTGGAAGGGGAGGCCGGGAGAGGGTCTTGCTGAACGACCGCTTTGAGCGCTGCGCGGCGTATGCGCTTGTCGTGGGGGAAGTCGCGATTGGCGGTTGTGCCCGCACGGCCATGTCTGATCTAATCCCCGCCACGGAGGCGCCCGGAAGTGAAACTCGTCAGCGACGACATTCTTGAAGACACCGGGGCGAGTGAGCCGGTTCATGCGGCGGTCTATCCGATGGTGGAGACCGACTTCGCGTTGTGGAACCCGAACTCGTGGACGCGGGGGCATCCCTACGATCTTTACAGGCGGATGCGCGAACAGGCGCCGGTGATGTGGTCGAGGACCGGGCGCGGATCGTCGGGCTTCTGGTCGGTGTCGCGCTATGAGGACATCAAGGCGGTGGAGCTGCAGCCGGAGATTTTCTCTTCCCAGCGCGGCGGCATTCACCTCGCCGTGCCGCCGCGCAAATACTGGAAGCCGGAAGTGTTGATGCGGGCGTCGCTCGACAGCCTGATCAACATGGACGAGCCGCAGCACATGCAGATGCGGATCCAGCAGAAGGATTTCTTCGTTCCCGCTTACGTCGCCGAGCTTCGGAAGAAGGTGGAGGCGAAGGTCGCCTCGCTGCTGGACGATCTGGAGCGGGCGGGGCCGGAACCGGATTTCGTCAAGGTGTTCTCCAACCAGTTGCCGCTGTTCACGCTGTGCGAGATGCTGGGCGTGGATGAGGGTGACCGCCAGAAGGTGGTGCACTGGATGCACTATCTGGAGATGGCGAGCCAGTTCCTGGCCAATCCGTGGCGGACGTTCCTGAGCGAGCCGTTCTTCTTCCTGCACTTCCGCAAGGTGGTGGAGGAGATGTTCGACTATGGCGCGCGGGTGATGGCGGACCGGCGCGCCCATCCGCGCGAGGACCTGCTGACCGTGATCGCGCACTCGAAACTCGAGGGCGAATTGCTGCCGAAGGAATATCTCGACGGGTCGTGGCTGTTGATCATCTTCGCGGGCAACGACACGACGCGGAATTCGCTGTCGGGCACGATCAAGCTGATGACCGAATGGCCGGACCAGCGCGCCATGGTGATCGACGATCCGTCGCTGGTGCCGCGCATGTCGGAAGAGGCGCTGCGCATGGTCTCGCCGGTGAAACACATGCGCCGTACGGCGCTGGCGGAGACCGAGCTGAACGGCCAGCGCATCGCAAAGGATGAGAAGGTCGCGATGTGGTACGGTGCGGCCAATCGCGATCCGGAGGTTTTCCCGAACCCCGACGTGTTCGACATGACGCGCGAGAATGTCGACAAGCACCTCGCCTTCGGCCATGGCGTGCACAAATGCCTGGGATCACGCGTGGCGCAGATGCAGTTGCGCGTCGCCTACGAACAGATATTCCAGCGCTTCCCCAACATCGAATTCACCGGCGAGATCAAATACGGCCCCAACGCGCTGGTGCACGCGATCTCGAAACTGAAGGTGAATCTGTATGGGCGGGGGAATACGCGGCCGACGGCGGTGCAGGTGAAGGTGCCGGAGCCGGCTTAGGGGGCGGTGAGCATTGCTGGTGTGGCCCGTCTTAGAAGACAGCCGGGCGCAGCGAGCGCTACAGGCCCCCCAACGCGGATACTCCGCCCATCCAGCCTTGCCACATAACGACCACGAGCCAATGGAGGGCGACAGCTGTCCATATCGAGCCCGACCGATACCGCAGGACGGCGCACAACAATCCCAGCAGCCCTGCCAGAAACAGGAAGTCGACACGTAGAAAAGTCACGGTCGCCCCCGGAAGGAAGGTCGTCTCAACGATGTGCCAAACCACAAACAGCAGCGTCGATCCCGCAATCCATGCGATTGGTCGCTGACTTTCTCCCTTTGCAGGAACCAGCATCGCGCGAAACAGAATTTCCTCGCCGAGGGCGGGGATAAAGAAGGCGCGCGCAAAGATTGTCGCCAGTTGGCCGCAGGTTACCGGCGACCAATGGGCAAGCCCCGTCGTCGCCGAAACTGCAGCTGCAATCGATGCGAACACCGCGATCGCGATCAACGTCTCCAGCGCATCGCGCCACGTTGGGCGTGTTCGAAGCGCGCGGAGGATGCGATCAATCATCTCGGCATTAGATCGCACCCGATCTCCGAAGCAAGCTGACACTACTCCATCAAATCACGATACGAGTTCGTCACGGTCCGCGGATCCACAAGCGGGGATTTGCCTACTCCGCCCACACCGCTAGCTCATTCCCGTTGGGGTCGATGAAGTGGAAGCGTTTGCCGCCCGGGAAGTCGAAGATTGGTTTGTGAATTTTTCCGCCGGCGTCTTCGACAGCT
>JBHIWT010000247.1:0-4020 GCA_041987265.1 Hyphomonadaceae bacterium | reverse complement strand
AATTCCGGCCGCTGGTTCTTCGGATCCCAGCCATGGCTCTCGTTCCTGAACGAGAAGATCCGCTCCTTCGCGCGCGACTTCTCTTCGTCGCGCCGAGCGCCGCCGAACGCCGCATCAAAGCCATGGATGTCCAGCGCCTGGCGCAATGCTTCGGTCTTCATCACCTGCGTGTGCAGCGCAGAGCCCGACGCGTATGGATTGACGCCTCGCTCAACGCCTTCCTGGTTGATGTGCACAATCAGATCGAGCCCGAGCTTCTTAGCGATCAGGTCGCGAAACGCGATCATCTCCTGGAACTTCCAGGTCGTATCCACATGCAGGAACGGAAAGGGCGGGCGCGACGGCCAGAACGCCTTCATCGCAAGGTGCAGCATGACGCTGGAATCCTTGCCGATCGAATACAACATCGCCGGATTTTCGAACGAGGCCGCCACCTCGCGCATGATGAAGATACTCTCCGCTTCCAGCCGTTTAAGGTGGGCGGGAAGCGGACGAGCTCGTTTGCGCGGCTCCTTGAACCGGTCAGCATAGTCCGAAAGCAGGCGATCAAGCGTCAAGCGCGCCCCACGAGGCAAGAGTTTCGAGCAGTTGCAGCCACTTAGGTTGGCCGCCCCTGCCCGTAAACCTCGCCTGCCTCAACAGACCCCGCACCCGGACTTAACAGTCGGATTTCGCCTAGTTTCTGACCCGAATTCCCAGATAACCAGACAATCCGGGCGTTCCGTAGCCCCCGACCTGCTGGTAATCCTCATCAAACAGGTTCTCCACCCGTCCGAAAAGCTCCAGTCCGCTGGAATACCGGTACGACGCGGTCAGGTCCGTGCGCACCCACGATGGAACCTGAGGCCCGAACCCATCGGACTGCTCCCCATTGTAGCGCGCGAGCATCGACGCCCGGAACGGTCCGCCGGCATTGAACGCCAGCTCCAGCGTACCGGAATGTTCCGGAACGCGCGGCAAGGGGGCGCCTGCCCCATCTTCCGCATCGAGGTATGTGTAGCTCACGTGGCTCTCCAACCAATCGGTCAGCCGCGTGGATAGCCCGAACTCGATCCCGCGCTGCTCGGCGAACGCAATGTTGGCGTACCCTTCAGTAAACGAGAAATCGATCAGGTTCTCGGTATTCTGTTCAAAGGCCGTAACGGATACGCTGCCCATGCCAAGATCCAGATCGACGCCCAGATCGACCCCCTCGCTCGTCTCCGCCTGAAGGTTGGCATTTGGCGCAGTCAGGCCGCAGAACGTGCAGATGTAATTGGTCTGAAAGATCGTCGGCGCACGGAAGCCCTGCCCCCATGTTGCGCGCACCCGGACAACCTCGCTTGCCTGCCAGCTGATCGCAGCGCGCCCCGTAGTCTCCGATCCGTAGCGGTCATCGTCGTCATACCGCAGGCCGCCTGTAATCGAGAGGCTTTCTACAGGAGAGAACTCATACAGCGCGAACACACTATCGGCGCGTGCATCCTCGCCGTCGGCCTCGCTGTCCTCGCGTTCGACGCCGAACATCGCGACATGCCCCTCCGCAATCGCTAGTTCGCCATTATAGCGATAAGTCGTTCTCCGTCCGTCGTTGATCGTCGACGCCAACCCGTCGCTGAACGATTTGCGCTCGATTGCCGACTGGGAGATCAACACCTCGTTCTCAAAGCGCCCGTCCAGCAGCGCCGCTTCCAGCCTCCCTGCCAGCATCGCTTCCTCGTTTTCGGATCGCTCGTTGCTATCGGCCAGAACAAAGTTGGGCGGCGGGAAGCCGTCGAAGTCGAACTCCGACTGTGTCAGCCGCCCCAGAACCTCAACCCGCACCGCCCCGGATAGATCCATGCCGGCGCGACCGGATACGTTCAGGGACGCAAACCCGTCGTCCTCCGTATTGCCGTCGGCCTCATCCGCCTTGGAAATCCCGTCGGACGCCCGAAATCCAATGGACAAGGCGCCGTCCAGCTTGTCGCCTCCGCCAGCGAGACGCGCGCCGGTTCGCCATGTGTTGAATGATCCCGCCTCGGCGAAGCCGCCCCACTCGAGCCCTTGTTCCGGCGTTGAGGTGACGATCGAAATCACCCCGCCAATCGCATCAGATCCCCACAAGGTTGACTGTGGACCGCGTAATACTTCGACCTGCTGAATGCCAAACGTGTCCAGCGTCGCAAAATCATATCCGCCGCCCGGCGATGCAGCGTCATTGACTGGCACGCCGTCGATCAGCACGAGCGTGTGCCCGACAGCATTGCCCCTGACACGCGCTGACGACACGCCGCCGAACACGCCGGCCTGGCTGACGGTGACGCCGGGAACGCTCGCAATCGCCTCACCTACCAACGCCTGCCCTCGACGTTCCATGTCCTCGGCGCTGATTACGGTAACAGCCACACCGGAAGTTTCGGACGATTGCCCAAGCCGCAGCGCCACCACCTCGACCGTTTCGCGAGCTTCTTCTGCGTCCTGGGCGCTGGCGGCGCCCGCCAGGGCGGCTTGCCCGGCCGCTAGACACAATAACAGACGGTTACGTTTCATAGTTCTCTCTCCCGCGCATAGCGCAATGCTGATCGCCGGACGCATTGCGGCGCCGGCGCGTTTCGACACTGTCGCTGGAACGGAAAACCTCCCGCATGTCCGCTGGCTAACCCGGCCGGGACAAAGCGACGTGACGGCAGGTCTCCTGACTTGCGGGTCCTCGCCTCTGACCGCCTTCCCGGGGCAAGCCCCAGTGGCTGGAAGGTCAGACGCTCACCGCTCACAGTTGCGGGCACAGTCCCGGATTTGGCGCCCACCAGACGCCTCACCGGCTTCCCTCTTCGCCTTCCGTCTCCGGAAGGAACCGTCACCGACGAGCTATCTTCGAACTCATCGTCGCGTCAATCGTTGGATAAGGATGATTTGACGTTACGTGCGGCGGCGTCATCTTGGCGCCACAGTATCGGTTTGAGTCTGGACCGGCCGAACAGTCGGGAAATACGGAAAGAGTGCACAAATGCGACGCATCGCTCTCATCGCAGGTGGAGTACTGGTTCTGCTGCTTGGCGCGCTTCTGATCGCACCCCAGCTGATCCCGTCAGACGTCTACCGCGAGCGTATTCAGACGGCCGCAAGTTCCGCGCTGGGACGCGACGTTTCGATGACTGGCGAAGTAAAGCTGCGCATCTTCCCCCGCATAGAAGCCCGCACCGGCGCGACAAGCATCTCCAATCCTGAAGGGTTCGGTGACGCGCCGTTTGCGTCGATGGGGGAGTTGCGTGCCGCGGTAAGGCTCTTTCCACTACTGTTCCAGCGCGTAGAGATCGACGAGTTCGTACTCGTCGAACCCAATATCACGCTGATCGCGCTGGAAGATGGGACAAACAACTGGACCTTCACGTCCACCAACCCGGCTCCCGCGAACCAGTCAGAACAAAGCGCGGGCGCGTTGAACGCCTCGTTGGGCGATGTGCGGATTCTTGAAGGACAAATCAATTACGAGGATCGCGCGACCGGACAATCTCATTCAGTCTCGTCGCTCGATCTCAGGGCGAAAATGGACGCGCTCGACAAACCGTTCGACATCCGCGCGAGCGGCATAGCCGATCAGCTTCCGTTCGAACTCGTGGCCGACATCGAAAATCCCAAGTCGATGATTGGGGGCCAGCCATCCAACATCACCGCCAAGCTGGAAACCAGCCTGATCAACGCGGATGTGGACGGAACGATCTCGCTTGGCGAAGCGCCCGCATTCGACCTGGCGTTTGAAGGAGACGTGCCGCAAATCACTGAGCTGGCCGATGCGTTCAAGGTCGCCGGCCTGCCCTCCAGCGAAGTGGTCGGCGCAATCAAGGCATCCGGACGGGCGACCGGCTCGCCGAACAACATCAAGCTTGAGATCGCCAGCGCTCGTCACACCAGCAGCCTCGTGAACGCCGACCTCACCGGCTCGGTTTCGCTGGCTGAAACGATCGGCTTTGCGCTCCAGGCCAATGCTGACATCCCAAGACTTTATGATCTCGCCCAAGCTATGAACATCGAAGCGCCTGCAGGCTCGGCGCTGGGCAA
>JBHIWT010000246.1:0-4078 GCA_041987265.1 Hyphomonadaceae bacterium | reverse complement strand
GAACGGGATCGCCGCGTCATCATCGAGCGCCATGGCTTGTCGGATGCCGGCGATGGCGGCGTCGCGATAGCGCTCGGGATTTTCGCTGAGCAGCTTGTGGGTGGCGACAGAGCCGTCCGGCGCCCATGCGATGACATCGGTAAAGGTGCCGCCGCGATCGATCCAGAAACGCCAGCCGCGCGCCAAGGTGTCAGGTCCCTAGTTGAAGGCGAGCCAGGCGGCGCCCGCCGCGATGACAATGCCGAGAGCTGCACGCCAGAGCGGGGCGGGGGTGACGGCGTCTGCGTCCGCGTCGGCAGGGACGTCGCGCTTGCCCGTCACCATCGGCCCGATCAGATTGGTGCGCTTGATGAACTGGTAGAACGCGATAGCGACCAGATGCAGGACGATCAGCGCGACGAGGACGTTGAACAGCGACTCATGCAGATCGGCGGCCTCTCGTCCCGTGTCGAAATCGACGTGGCGCGAAAGCGGGCCGGATTCCAGTCCATCGACATCGACGGCGAACAGGCCGAGCGTCACCTGTGCGATCAGCACCAGCAACATCGCGATGACGCTGAGCCCGCCGAGCGGATTGTGTCCGGCGGTGGGCGCATAGGTCGAACCAAACAGGTTGCGGACGTAAGCGACAAGTGCGCCCGGCGACGCGATGAAGCTGGTGAAGCGCGAGGTACGGGAACCTGCAAAGCCCCAGTAGATGCGGAATACCAGTACGCCCAGCATGACCTGGCCGAGCAGCCGGTGGATATCCATCACGCTGTTTTCAGCGGTCCACCACAGGCCGGCGATCAGGCCGACCAGCAACCAGTGGAAGACGCGCGTCGGCCAGTCCCAGATGAACTGCCGGATCTGGCCGTCCGCGGTCATGGTCTAGCCGTCGTCGAGGCGAAACTGGTCGTGGCAGTTCTTGCACGAACCGCCAATGCCACCCATTGCGGGACCGATGGCCGCCGGATCGCGACCGACCGCGATGGCCTCGAACTCGTCGGCTGCGGTCTGAAAGCGGGCGACCGCGGCGGCGAAGTCTTCGGGCTTCTCCCAGATCGCCGCCAGCGCTTCGGTTTCAACGCCGCTTTCCGGACCGGTGCCGGCAGGAAACCAGTCGCCGATATTGACGGAATGGCCTTCGATCGTCTGCGCCGATGCGTAGATGGCGTCGACGTCCGGCTCTTCAAGCTTGAGCTGGTCGGAGATCGTCTTCATCGCGCCGCCCATCTCCTTCAGGGCTTCCTGGCGGCTTTTGATGGCGGACTGAACAGCCGGATCGATTTCGGCGGCGGGTGCGGATTCGCCGCCGCACGCGGACAGGCCCAACGCAAGAACTCCGGCGCCAAGCGCCGTGACAAGACGATTCATCAAAGGTCCCTTTCCCTGAACTCGGCGTTGGCCGACCCGATCAGGTGGGACGCTAGACAAGCGAACCGGCAATCGTCAATCGCCCTTGGCGCGCGAGCCCTGGCGGGCTGCGTGGTTCTGCTGGGAGGCGGTTGCATCTCCGGAATGGCGCAGTTCCATGACGCCGCCCTCGACCAGCAGGTCCCAGGCCTCTTCGGCGCTGTCGGCGTATTTGAACAGGTCGAGGTCCTGCGGGCTGATGGTCCCGTGCTCGACAAGCGCGTCGAAATTGATGATCGAGGTCCAGAACGCCTTGTCGAACAGGACGATCGGGATCGGCGGCGACTTGCGGGTCTGGCGCAGGGTGAGCATTTCGAACAATTCGTCCAGCGTGCCGAAACCGCCGGGGAAGACGACGAGCGCGTTGGCGCGCATGGCGAAATGCATCTTCCTCATCGCGAAATAGTGAAACAGGAAAGTGAGCTCCGGCGTCGAATGCGCGTTCGGTTCCTGCTCGTGCTCCAGGACGATGTTGTAGCCGATGGAGGGTGCGCCAGCGTCGCCGGCGCCGCGATTGGCCGCTTCCATGATGCCGGGCCCGCCGCCGGTGGCGATGACGTTGTCACGCGGATGAGTGTTGGCGATCAGCGAACCGCCTTTGCGTGCGGCGAGTTCGGAGAACTTCCGGGCTTCTGCGTACCAGCGATGGTTCTTGCCCTTCGGCTTGTCCGATGAGCGCGCCGAGCCGAAGACGACGATGGTGGAGCGCACCGCCCACTTGCGCTGGAGTTCTTCGGCCTTGGCGTATTCCAAGAGGAAGCGGACGCCGCGCATGGAATCGCCGAGCAGGAAGGTCTCGTCGAGCGCCGGCAGGATATAGGCCGAAGAGGCCATCTGTTCGGTGTTGGGTGTTGGTTTCTTGGGTTTTTTTGTCATGCGCCAGTGATAGCCGATCGCTGCGCGCAGGCATACTGTCCTGCTGCGCATGGTTGACCTTTGCGATGTTGCGGCGCGAACCTGAGCCCGGACGTCAGGAAGGGGACAGACATGGCGCATCGGTATTTGGTCGGACTGGCCTGCGCTGCGGCGCTGGCGGCGTGCGGCGGCGAAGGGCCGGAGCCGGATGTTGAAGATCTTGTCGCAGCGGTCGGTGCGGCGGCCGATCCGGCATGTGGCGTGTTCGACAAGCTGATCGCGGCGCGCGCGGAGACGCCGGCGTTTTCCAGCGTGGACCCGGCTGACGACATGGTCCCGGGCGCGACGAGCTGCCGGGTGCTGGACTCCGTTGTCCACTTTGATTCGTGGAGCCTGGCGGACGGGCCGAAGACGACGGACATGCGGACCTATGAGTGCACGCTGGCGCAGGGTCTCGACCGGCCGTCTGCGGAAGAGTTGTGGAACGAAACGATGATACGCTGGAATGGTCAGTGCTTCACCGACGACTGGATGTTGGGCATGGGCGGCGGCGTGATGCGCGATGACGATACGCAGCGCCTGAGATGGGTGGCGTGGTCGCGCGACGGGCTGGACTTCCATGAGGACGTGGACGGGGTGCGCTATCAGGCGCTGGGCCTGATCTGGCGCCAGAACGATGGCGGCGCTGATGAGGTCATGTTCTTGGTGGCTGAAGACTGAAGCGCCAGATTGTAGACGCCTGCGCCGGCGCCTCCGCGCGGGCGTTCCGGCGGAGCGGTCGGGTTCTGTCATCCCGGGGCGCGAAACGAACCCGGGATCCGGATGCTGGGAAACAGTTGGCAGTAGGGCCTGTCGCCGGGTCCCGGATCTGCGCTTCGCTTGTCCGGGATGACGAGAGAGGGGCGGTGTCTAGGGCGGGGCGGCGACGTGGGCTTCGGTGTGCATGAAGGATGCGGCGCTTGCGTTATGCCGCGCGGATGATTCACCGTCGCGACGGCGATGCGCGCCGGCGTAGATCTTGTAGCGTTTGCGGGAGAAGCGATGGCGCCGAGCAAGGGCGCAGCGGATACGCGCAAGCCCGCTTGCGTAGCGGCGCTTCAGCATGATTGCGTGCAGGGGTTGAATGGCGCCGGCGCGCCAGCGGATGTCGACGTCGGGAAGCCCGCCGCGCCAGATGATGCGGGCGTCGTAGAGGTCGGCTGTGAGATGGGGGTCGTTCTGATAGCGCAGCGCGAGATCGAGAAGATGAGCGGCGAGCTGGGTTTCAAGTTCGGCGAAGATTAGCTCGATGCGCGATCCTGCGCCGGGCGCAAAGACCAGCCTTGCGAGCACGGCGAACAACGCCCGGATGCGCGTGAGCGCAGGGGCGTTTGAGTCTGGAGATGTCGCGGCCTGATTTGCCATGGCGGTGAGTATGGCTGGTCGTGGTCGGGTGTCGGATAACTTCACCGCTCATTCCCGCGAAAGCGGGAATCCAGACGATGTATGTGTTGGGTAGGGGACGGGCTGCGCCCGGCTTTATTTGTGTAGCTGGATCCCCGCGTGCGCGGGGATGAGCGGAAACTGCAGGCGGGTTGGTGAGTCGTGTTGGGGTGCAGGTTGCTACCCGCGATGATACTGGCGGATTGGGTTCCTCCCCCGAGCGGGGGAGGAGGATCGGAGCGGGTGGCGCGGGCGCACCGGGCGGTCTAACCTGCGGGCAAAGACGCGGAACACCGCCGGTTGAGGGAACGCCAGTCATGAAATTGCAGATCAGCGCGTGTGCGCTCACCATCTCTCTTGTCGGTTGTGAGGCCGCAGAAACCGGCGGGACCGCTGGAGGCGGCGC
>JBHIWT010000245.1:0-4114 GCA_041987265.1 Hyphomonadaceae bacterium | reverse complement strand
ACGACCGTCGGCCATGCCGCCGGACGCCACGAAGGGAATCTTCAGCTCCTCGGCTGCGCGCGGCAACAGGATGAAGTTGGGGATGTCGTCCTCGCCCGGGTGGCCGCCGCACTCGAACCCGTCGACCGAAACAGCGTCGCAACCAATCGACTCAGCTTTCAGCGAGTGGCGGACCGACGTGCATTTATGGATCACCTTGACGCCGGCTTCCTTGAAGAACGGCATGACCTTGGCGGGGTTGTTTCCGGCAGTCTCGACGATCTTGACGCCGCTCTCGATAATGGCGCGCACGAAACCGGGGTAATCAGGCGGGGTCAGCGCCGGAAGAAAGGTCAGGTTCACACCAAACGGTTTGTCCGTCATCTCGCGGCAGCGCGCGATCTCCTTGGCGAGGTTTTCCGGGGTCTTCTGCGTGAGACCGGTGATGATCCCGAGCCCGCCGGCGTTGGAAACGGCCGCCGCCATTTCTGCAAACCCGACATAGTGCATGCCGCCCTGGATAATCGGGTGCTCGATGCCGAACAGTTCAGTAATGCGGGTTTTCATGATTGGTTTCGACCCTTCCTAATGCAGTGTTTCCACCTGTTTGGACCCGCCGGCTGACACTGTCTATCTCACCCAGGGTCAATTTCCATTTCGCTGATCCACGCCCGCACCAGATCAATACTCTTCTGATCCAGGACACTGCGGCCCAGTTCGGGCATCAGAACGCCGGGCTCGACAGACTCCATACGTCCCAAAAGGATTGACTGGTCCGGCGCACCAGGTTCGATGACGAACAGGTTGTCGCCTGCGCCCCTGCCCGCCGCCACCGGGCGCTTGTGCACGCCCCAGCCGGTCGGGTCGGTCTCGTGCCAGTCGAGGAAGAGGCCGGAATTCGAGGCCCCGCCATCCGCCTTGTGACAGTGCGCACAATTGATATCGAGCCACGCGCGTGCACGCGCTTCGAGGTCTGCGGTATCGTCAAACGCGCCCGGCACGCTGGGCGCGATGTCCGGCGACGGCGCGCCAGCCAATACGCCGCGCTCCGACCAGTTGGCGATCTGATTGACACCGGCCGGACCATCATGATTCAGGTGACGCGCCTTGATGCCGATTGGCGAAACCTCGTCGCCCGACGAATGGCAGGTCTTGCACTGGTTCTTATTCGGGATCGCGTAGTGAATCGAGACCGCCTCGCCATCCGGCGTGATCGTATCGATCGGCAATTTCGCGCCGACAGGCGCATAACGCGCCTCGGTCTGTTCATCATTCCAGAGATAGGGAACGGCCTCCCAGCCATCCACCTTGTGAATCAACAGGCGCGTTTCGATGTAGCGCTCGCCAACTTCCGGCGAACGCATGTCAGGCGCGAAGGCAAACGTCTTGATCAGGACAGACCCTACCGGAAGGTCGAACGCGTCCTCCGGATCGTAGCCGATCGTTTCACCCTGCGGGACAAAGACAGCGCGATGCTTCGCGGCGTGATCAGAAAACAGCGGGTGGACCAGGTCGTAGGGAATTACGCCCTCGCCCGGCTCGCGCGCCGCCGCGTCCTTGAACAGGCCGTAGTCCGCCAGCGTCGGGGCCGGTTTCTCCGCGAGGATCACCGAGAGATCCGGCGCGCCCGGGGCGGAAGGCGCGCCATTGCACCCCGCCAGCACAATTGCTGCTAACGAACCAAGGGAGAGGCCAAGACCCCCCGCGCGCGCACGAAGGGCCTTGAGTTTCATCAGGAAGCGGCGTCCTGCGGCAGGACGACAGGCGACGGTTCAGCGATCTCGACAACCGGCTGACGCTCATTGGTCACGCTGGCCTTCGTCGGATCGATCGGTGTCGCGCCAAGACCGAGGCTGACATAGGTCACGTCCTCCGGTTCATCGACCACGATGCGCACGTCCTCTGATCCGCCCGGATAGGCGGTGATGCCGTCCCATACGATATTCGGCAATGTACCGCCGGTCAGTTGGGAGAGTTCGGCCAGACGCTGCTTGGGCTCATACCCGCCCTCGCCGTAGCTGTTGTCGCGAATGACAAATTCGCGCGGCAGCGGATTGTAGTTCTCGTCATCGAACTCGTAGGAGTAGGAATAGATCAGGATGTGCGTCGACTGATTGTTGTCGAACTCGTTCTCGAACACATGCACGTTCTTGTTCGCCATCATCATCAGGCCGGAGCCTGACGGCACGTTGGCGACGATGTTGCCGGGCGGCGCAAAGTTCGGCGTGTTGTTCTCGAAGATGCGGTTGTTGAAAATCCGCGTCGAGTGACCGCCCATCACCGGCAGGTTCGGCAGATCGAACACCAGAATGCCGCCGGCATTGTTGGTGGCGACGTTGTTGTAGACGTCGGCGTTCGACGAATTCTCGATCTCGATCCCGGCGACGTTGTATTCGGCGACCGAGTTGCGAACGATGATGTTGTTTGATTGCCCGACATAGATGCCAGCGTCCGACGCCCCGCGCACGGTGACGTTGTCGACCAGGACATTCTGGGATTCCACCGGGTAGACGCCATAGGCGCCATTGTTCTCATCCGGACCGTTGGTCCATTCGACCGTCAGGTCCCGGAAGGTAATGCCGTTCGAACCCTTCGACTTGATCCCGTCGCCCTTCGTGTCCTGCATCGTGAGATTGGATACGACGACATTGTCAGAGGTGATCAGGAGGCCCTCGCCCGCGCCTTCCTGCCCTGCGAACGACAGGATGGTTTGCCCATCGCCAGCGCCGGTGATCGACACGTTGTCGACATCCAGCGATAGTCCATCGGTGAACGAGAAGGTCCCTGCACCCAGCGTAATCGTATCGCCCGGCTGCGCTTCGATCAGCGCTGTCTGGAGCGCCGTATATGCATCTGGTCCCGGCGCAATCGCGCCTGCCGCTTCTTCTCCGGTCGGGCTGCAAGCTGCAGCGAGCGCAGCCAGCGCAATCCCGGTCCCCATCAGTCGCACGCCCATGTCCGCTCCTCCGCGCTTTCAAGAGCCGGAGAGTGTTAGCCGAGCGCTGACAATGTCAAGGTGAGTCAGGTCCACGGCGGCGCCAGATCAAATCGATGCCGCGCGCCTGAACATGAGCTGACGACCGCCGGCGAGTGACGCGGCGGTCGTCATTTGCCATTCGTCGGGGAGAACGAACGGTCTAGTTATTGAGCGCCCAGACGATCAGGCCGGTGGCCGCCGCAATCAGCAGGATGTCGCCGTCGACGTCGGCATAGTAGTGGCCGTAGCGCGGCGGCGCGAGGCGATAGCGGTGATAGTCATGGATTACATGATAGCGCGTGTTGCGCGGCAGGTATCCGCCGGGCCGCCAGGCGTGCCGGCGCGGCGCGTAGTAGGCCGGCGGAGCATAGCGCGGCGCAACATAGACGGGCGGCGCGTAGCGGTATCGGGAGTGCTGCCGATAGTCCCTGCGGTGGTCGTCGCGGTAGCGCCGGCGGGAATCGTAGCGGTGGTTGTCGTTGTGGCCTCGTTGGTAGCCTCTGTCGCCACGGCGACGGTGGTCGCGGTAGTCTCTGTCATGGCCGCGATCATACCCGCGACCGTTCGAATGACGTGGCGGATCCGCCAATGCCGGCGCCGCCAGACTTAGCGCCAGCGCGCCGGCGATCAGCGCCTTGATGAACGTGCGCATGATGGTCTCCTTTGCGCGTTGCTGGACCTCAGGAAACCTGAATGCGCATGAACAAGGCCCGAACCGGCCATTCACCTGCTTCCATCCCGACCGCCGCCAACTGCAGACGCGCACTGGCCAAATCTTGAGCAACAGCGGGCGAGAACGCGCGGCGCACTTAGGCAACTTAACCTAAGACGCCATTGCCAGGGCGATCCTTCTTTACGCAAACAGCAAGTTTGGCGCATGTTTTTTCCAACCTGTAGCGCCGAGGCGCAACGGGGTTGGGTGTGGTTCCTCTTGCCGCGTGCCGACAGGAACGCGGCTGGAGGCAGAAGGACCGCCGGGATGCGCGCCGGCGGTCCTTCGATTCCTGTCTGTCTGTGGGCGCGCTAGGCGGCGTTGCGATCCTCGATCGCCGTGATCGCCGCGTCGATCCATTCTTCGACCTGATCACGGTCAGGCGGTTCTACGCCGCGAAGCAGGCGCATGCCTTCCTTCGACTCCGCGTCCTCGAGGATTGCCTC
>JBHIWT010000244.1:0-4154 GCA_041987265.1 Hyphomonadaceae bacterium | reverse complement strand
TCGACAATGGTGTCGTTGCCGCCATACCCGTAGACCAGGTCCGAGCCAATGCCGGTATCGATATGGTTGTCGCCCTGCGTGCCGTGGATCTCGTCGTCCTCGATCGTGCCTAGCACATCCTCGACGCCGAAGATCGCGTCGGTCACGCCGTCGGGGTGGGCGGCGAGGAGGAGCGCCACCTGCTCGGCGGCCCAGGAGAAGGGCCGCGCGTCGTCGCCGGAGAGGGAGGAGAGGTCGACGTCCGGCGCCGCCTGCTCGTCCGCGGCCGCTTCGTCGGCCTCGGCCGGCTCTTCTGAGTCTTCTGCGTCGGACGCTTCTACTTTGTCGCCATCTTCGGCTGCGTCGTCAGCCTCTTCGGATTCAGGCTCAGAATCGGCGGCCCGCGCCCGACGACGCTCTTCTTCCGCCGCCGCTTCCGCCAGAAGTGCGTCGCGGTCTGCCTGAGGGATCTGATAATAGTCGGGGTGGATCTCGCTGAATGCGAGAAATCCATGCCGATTGCCGCCGTAATCGACGAACGCCGCCTGAAGCGACGGTTCAACCCGGGTGATTTTGGCGAGGTAGATATTGCCTCGGAGCTGGCGTTTGTGCCGGGCTTCGAAATCGAAATCTTCAATCTGGCCTTTTGAAACCACCGCCACCCGCGTTTCTTCGGGGTGGGTGGAATCGATCAGCATGAGCTTGCTCATGTACGCGAACCTCTTGTCTTCGATCTCGCATGGCGCGCATCGGCGCGATCATCATGCGGATCCTGTTTGAATGATGGGAATCGTCTGTTCGGTCCGTGGACGCGGCGATCAAATCTCGCGAATGCGCGCTCATTGATGGTCCTGACCGGGGGCAAGGCTTCGCCAAACCCCTGAAAAACGATGAAATCCTGTTGCCCCAACTACACCAGTACCATTGCCAAAGGGTGTTGCAGTCGGGCGGTTTGGAGCCGCTTGGGCTAACCGTGCGGTCACTCTGCACAAATCCGCACCCTTTGGGAAGCGCAATACGACCGAACGAAAGATTAAGGTTCCTAGACTAGCCCTAACAGCCGGAATTTTCATTCAATTTGCTTGAATCCTGAGCGGGAAACGCGCGTGCGGGCAGGAATTCTGGGATTGTTGCTATCGGCCTGCCTGCTGCTCCCTGCCGCAGTCGCGGAGCCTATGACGCGTGTGCTGAACGTAAGCGTCGGGGAGGCCGAGTCCAGCACGAGGCTGGTGATCGCCGCCAACAAACCATTGAATTACCGGATATTTTCGCTTTCTGCAGGCGCCGAGCGGATCATCATCGATCTACCGAAGCTGAGGTGGTCCATAGGCGGGTTGACGGCGGAGTCGGGGAGCGGTCGGGGTGAAGGCCTCGTTGCCGGTTACCGATACGCGCACAATGCGGTAGATTCGTCCCGTTTGGTCCTCGATCTGGCCGCGCCAGCGGTTGTCGCACGCGAGCTGGCGCTGGAACCTAGCGCCGAGGAGCAGAACTACCGCCTGGTTATCGATCTCAAGCCGACGAGCTACGAACAGTTCGCTCAGACTTCGTTGAATAATCAGGCGAGGAACCGTCCGACAAATCATAGGCCAGCGCGCAAGCCATTGATCGTGATTGATGCTGGCCACGGGGGTAAGGACCCGGGCTCGTTGGCCAAATCAGGGCGTCAGGAAAAGGACGTGACCCTGGCTGCGGCCAAGGAATTGCGCGAGGAATTGCTGCAGGGCGGGCGTTATGAGGTGGCGCTGACCCGGACAGACGACACCTTTATCGAGCTGGAGGACAGGGTGACGATCGCCCGCGAACTCGGCGCGGACCTGTTCATATCTCTTCATGCCGACGCAGGAGCGAACAGCCAGACACGTGGCTCGTCGGTCTACACGCTGTCCGCCGACGGCGAAAAGCGTGTTGAGACCGAGCGTCACAAGCACGACTGGGTGATGTCGGTCGAGCGCGACCGCACCCGCCCGATTGAAGTCAACGAGGTGCTGGCTGACCTCGTGCAGCGTGAAACCAAGAACCAGTCGGCGAAATTCGCCCAGATTCTGGTCCCTGCGCTCGGCGAGGTTGGATGGGCGGCCCTGCAGAATCCTCACCGGAAACGGGGTTTTTATGTGCTTCTCAGCCCTGACGTACCAGCCGTGCTGCTGGAGATGGGGTTCATGACCAATATTCACGACGAGGCCAACCTGGCGTCAGAGAAGCACCGCAAGCGGATGGCCAGGGGAATTCACGCGGCGATCGACGAGTTCTTCGACACCGAGGCGCGTGCGTTGGCGCTGCGATAGCCCCAAGCGTCGGCGCCCTGATTACATCAACGCCAGAAAAGCGTTCGCACCTCGACCCAAGTGCATGTAACGCCATAAAGTCTCCCTATTACTCGCCGATTCCGGTGTTTTCCATGAATCGGCTAGGCTCCCGCCCGGCTGGCGGCGCATGACGGATGGACCAACCATGCAGAAATCTGGCGTGATCACTTTTGATCTGATCAAGAAGATCGTCATCGTCGGCTTCATTCTCGGTGTGGTCGCGGTCCTCGGCTTCTTTGTCTGGGTGTTCACAATCACGCAGGATCTGCCGTCTGCGGAAGATCTAGCCAATTACGAACCCCCGATCACCAGCCGCGTCCACGCAGGCGACGGCAAGCTTGTTGCGGAGTTCGCGAGCCAGCACCGGGTGTATGTCCCCTCAGAGGAATTGCCCGACCAGTTGATCCACGCCTTCATCTCGGCGGAAGACAAATCCTTCTTCGAGCATTCCGGCGTCAATCTGGTGGCGATGCTGCGCGGCACGGTCTGGAACGCCGTGCGCGGCCGGCGGATGACCGGCGGCTCAACGATCACGCAGCAGACAGTCAAGAACATGCTCACCGGCAACGAGCGGTCAGCCGAGCGCAAGGTGCGCGAAGCTATCCTTGCGCAGCGGCTGGAGAAGCAGTTCACCAAGCACCAGATCCTCGAACTCTACATGAACGAGATCTATCTCGGCGGACGGTCATACGGCGTCGGCGCGGCCGCGCTGAACTATTTCGGCAAGTCGCTGTCGGAGCTGACGATCGCCGAATGCGCGATGCTGGCGGCGCTCCCGCAGGCGCCGTCGCGCGTGAACCCTTACAACCGTCCGGAAGCCGCAGTTGATCGCCGCAACTGGGTGATCGGCCGGACACAGACGAGAACCAGGCGTCGGCGTACTATGTCGAGGAGTTGCGCCGCGAGATCCTGCGGCTTGGCGAAGCGAAGAAACTGGAAGGCTTCGGCAACGAGGAAGAGGCGACAAAGGCATTCTATGAGGGCGGGCTGTCGATCCGCTCCACGCTCGATACCAAACTGCAGCTGGCGGCGCAGACCGCTCTGCGCGCCGGCCTGGAAACCTATGACCGCCGCCATGGCTGGCGCGGGCCGATTGGTGCGATCGAGTCCGGCGAAGGCTTTGCCGAGCGGCTGGCGGAGTTCGCCGACAGCGACAAAGGCAAGGCGGCGATCGCAGGCGCAGGCAACACGTGGCAGCTGGCTGTTGTGCAGTCGGCTGGTTCGAAGGTCTCGCTGGGTGTCGCGGATGGTCAGGAAGGCTCGCTCGCCGCTGAAGACGTGAGCTGGGCAGCGAAGTTTGCACGTGAAGGCGGCAGCGGCCTGAAGCGCGGCGACGTCATCCTTGTTTCCCGTGTGGCGACACCGGATGTCTCGACGCAGAAGTGGGGCGATTACGCGAACAAGAAGGAGCCGACCAGCGGCCCGTGGCGGCTTCGTCAGATCCCGAACCTGCAGGGCGCGCTCGTGGCGATGGACCCGCACACCGGACGGGTGCTTGCGATGGCCGGCGGCTATTCCTTCCGGCGCAGCCAGTATAACCGCGCCGTGCAGGCCCAGCGCCAGCCGGGCTCCTCTTTCAAGCCGTTCGTCTATGCCGCCGCGATGGAGAACGGGTGGACGCCGGCCAGCCTCGTGCTCGATGCGCCCTACGTGTTGTGCGACGACACGCAGGAGGAGTGCTACAAGCCGAGCAACTACACCGACAAATTCTACGGCATGCAGACGCTGAGGTTCGGCATAGAACAGTCGAAGAACCCGATGACCGTGCGCCTGGCGCAGGACATGGGGCTGGAGCTGATGTCGGAAATGGGCGAGCGGGTCGGCCTCTACGATAACCTGCAACCCTACAACGCCATGTCGCTCGGC
>JBHIWT010000243.1:0-4155 GCA_041987265.1 Hyphomonadaceae bacterium | reverse complement strand
GATTGATCCCGTTGTCCTCCTCATAGTGCGCGCGCAGCAACAACGACCGGTCGTCGGCCGCTTCCCACAGCGCTGAAGCGCGCAGGCCGAACTCATCGCGTTTCCCGCCCGCAGCCTTCGGGCCCACAGCAAACGCCGGGTCAGCCTGCACATTGTCCAGCGCCGGCCCTTGCCGCAGATACCGCCCCGCGAGGCGCAAATGCGTGCTCTCGCCAACAGACACGCCGCCCGCGCCCGCCACGCCAACCCGGTCATACGATCCGTATGAAAGATCCAGATAGCTGCTCTGCTCCGCCCCCGGCCGCACGCTCAGGAAACTGATCGCCCCGCCCGATGCGTTCCGTCCGAACAACGTTCCCTGCGGTCCGCGCAACACTTCGACGCGTTCGACGTCGTAAAGCAGCAGACCCGTCTGCACATTCGTCGCGAGATAGACGCCGTCGGAATAGACTGCCGCCGCCGTCGGCGTCAGCGCCTGGTGGTCCACCGCGCCGATCCCGCGGATCTGATAGGCGACCTGCACGCCATTCGCGACCGCCGCCTGAAGCCCCGGAACCAGCCGGACGATATCTTCGGCGCTGTCCGAACCATTCGCCGCGGCGATCCGGTCCGCATCGATCACGAAGAGACTTGCGGGAACATCGCCGCTCGCTTCCGGCTGGCGCGTCGCCGTCACCACGATCTGCTCGGCCGGCGCAGTCTGCGCAATCGCCCCCGGCAATACAAACGTCACCGCCCCGGCGACGGAACCAGCCAAACCTCTGCGCACCATGAAGAACTCTACCCGACGACCAGAACCCTGCGTCCGTGACCGACCAAGTCATGTCGTGTCGCGATGACGCTACGGCGGCACTGCTAGTGCGGAAGAAACCTGATTGCCAACCCGCATCGACCACGATCGGCGCATTGGCGCAGAAGTGTCAGCCAGAAGCCACACTCACCCGAACGCTCACGTCAACCTGACGGGAAGCCGCCGGTCGATTGCATCTTGATGAAAGCCGGCCCCAGGATCACCAGGAACAGCACCGGCAGGAAGAACACGATCATCGGCACGGTCAGCTTCGCGGGCAGCGCCGCCGCCTTTTTCTCGGCCTCCGTAATCCGCATTTCGCGGTTTTCCTTGGCCATCACCCGCAACGCGTTTGAAAGCGGCGTACCGTACTTCTCGGCCTGAACCAGCGCCATGGCGACGCCCTTCACGCCCGGGTGCTGCGTGCGTTCGGCAAGGTTGTAATACGCAATACGCCGGTCCTGCAGGTACGACAATTCCGCCGTCGTCAGCGCCAGTTCCTCAGCCAGCGCCGGCGAAGCCGTACCGATCTCTTCGGACACCCGCGCAAACGCCAGCTCGATCGACATGCCGGACTCAACGCAGATCAGGATCATGTCCAGGCTGTCCGGGAACGAGCGCATGATCGAAGACATGCGCTTCGAGATCACGTTCTGCAGGTAGATGTTCGGGCCGTAGAAACCCGCAGCCAGCGCAAACACGACCGCAGCGATCTTCATCTGTATGCGCAGTTCGTGATCGTTCACGAACCACAGATAACCGAACGCCGCCAGACCGAACACGATCGGCAGCGTGAAGCGGAAGAAGTAGAACATCGACAGCGGCTTCGGCCCGCGCATGCCCGCCTGGATCAGCTTCTTGGCGACAGTCGGGTCTTCCAGCGCCTTCTGCAGGTCCAGTTTGTCGACGAATTTCTTGGCGAACGACGTGTCCGAACGACGGATCGACTTGCGTTCCCCATCCAGCGCTTCGCGGCTCTTGCGCCGCAATTCCTCGCGCCGGTTCGCAACCGACTTCAGCCGGCTCTCAAGCTTGTCGGTATTGAACGCTGGTCCGGCCAGCGTAACCACAGTGGCGAAGGTCGCGACCGCCGCAAGCCCCGCCGCCAGGTTGGCGGGATCGGTCAGGATTGAAACCCAGTCCATCTCTCGCCTCTCCTAGAAGTCGAAATTGATCATCTGGCGCATGATGTAGATGCCGGTGCCCATCAGGCCCGCAGCAATCAGCAGGATCAGGTGACCCAGCTCCTCGACGAACAACACCATGATGTAGTCGGGCGTCGTCAGGTACACGAGCACCATCACGATGATCGGCAGCGCGCCGATAATCATCGCCGACGCCTTCGCCTCCGAAGACAGCGCCTTGATCTTCTCACGAAGCAGCTTGCGCGAACGCAACACGGCCGAAAGATTGCCCAGCGCTTCCGACAGGTTGCCGCCCGCCTTGGCCTGAATTCCCAGCACAATGGCGAAGAAGTTCACTTCCTGCGTCGGCATCCGCTGGAACATCTTGGTCAGCCCCTGGTCCAGCTGTGCGCCCATCGCCAGGCTGTCGACCAGAACCTCGAATTCCCGCGCCAGCGGCTGCGGGCTTTCACTCGCGATGATCTTCAGACACTCGTTCAGCGGCAGACCCGATTTCACACCGCGAACAATCACGTCCAGCGCGTCGGCAAACTGCGAGCTGAACTTCTTCTGGCGCGCGCTGATCGCCATGCCGAGAACCCAGCGCGGCAGGCCAAGACCCGCAGCGATGGCGCCGCCAGCAGCCGCAGGATAGCCAAAGCCGGCGATATAGACGCCAAGGCCCACGCCAACCGACATCAGCGCCGACCCGATCCAGAAATAGGAAACCGGAAAGGACCAGCCCGCCTGCTTGATCCGCTCTTCAATCGACTTGCCGACAGCCCTGTTCTTGCGCGTCGCTTCCTCGCGTTCGCGCAGGCCCTTCATCGTGTCGGCCATCTGCTTGCGCTTGGCGGCGATCGCTGGATCGGGCCGCCCCTTGGCGCCTTCGCCGATCGCCTTCACCCGCTTGGAGGCTGACTGCCCGCCATTTCCGGCGAACGTGAAACCCACGCCGACAATCGCGACAAATCCAAGAGCCGCGGCGACGTAGATGATCAGATCGCTGCCCATCAGCTCGATTCCTCCAGCGCATCAAGCGCATGCCCAAGATCGGCTTCCATGTTGAAATACCGGGCGCGCTCCCAGAACCGCGGCCGGCCAACACCCGTACCCTTGTGCCGGCCCGTCAACTTGCCGTCGGCGTCTTCGCCCTCGATCTCGTAGCGCATCACGTCCTGGGTCACGATCACATCGCCCTCCAGGCCGATCACCTCGGTAATCGCAATGATCTTCCGCGAACCATCCCGCAGACGCGTCGCCTGGATCACCACATCCAGCGAACCCACGATCATTTCGCGGATCGTGCGCTGCGGCAGCGCGAAGCCGCCCATCGTGATCATCGATTCAAGACGCGACAGGGCTTCGCGCGGCGAGTTGGCGTGCAGCGTGCCCATCGAACCATCGTGGCCCGTATTCATCGCCTGCAACAGGTCGAACGCTTCCGGTCCGCGAACCTCGCCGACGATGATCCGGTCCGGACGCATACGCAGGCAGTTCTTGACCAGGTCGGTCATCGTCACCTTGCCCTGCCCCTCAAGGTTGGGCGGGCGCGTCTCAAGACGCACAACGTGCGGCTGCTGCAACTGAAGCTCCGCGGCGTCCTCACAGGTGATCACCCGTTCGCCGGGCTGGATGAACGCCGTCAGCGTGTTCAGCAGCGTCGTCTTGCCCGAACCCGTACCGCCAGAGATCAGCGTGTTGCACCGTGACGTGCCGATGATCCGCAGCAATTCCGCCGCAGGTTCCGACAGCGAGCCGAAATTCACCAGGTCGTGAATCTTCAGCTTGTCCTTCTTGAACTTACGAATGGTCAGTGCGGGCCCGTCGATCGACAGCGGCGGCGCAATGACGTTGACACGCGAACCGTCAGCCAGACGCGCGTCACAGATCGGCGAACTTTCATCAACGCGGCGACCGACCTGCGACACGATCCGCTGACAGATGTTCATCAGCTGCGCGTTGTCGCGGAACCGGATATTCGTCCGCTGGATCTTGCCGGCGACCTCGATGTAGGTCGTGCCGGCGCCGTTGACCATGATATCGGCGATGTCGTCGCGCGCCAGCAGCGGCTCGAGCGGCCCGTAACCCAGAACGTCGTTACAGATGTCCTCAAGCAGGGTTTCCTGCTCGGCGACCGACATCACCAGGTTCTTGATCGAGACAATCTCGATAACGATGTCGCGGATTTCCTCGCGCGCGCTCTCCTGATCCAGCTGCGCCAGCTGCGACAGGTCGATC
>JBHIWT010000242.1:0-4162 GCA_041987265.1 Hyphomonadaceae bacterium | reverse complement strand
TCGACGCCGATGTCGGCGACCCGAGGGATCAGCGCGGCGCGCGGCGCCTGTTCCGCAAGTCATGCGACGCCGGCTACACACTCGGCTGCAGCATGCTGGACTCGAAATAGCCCGCCCCCGCGTCCGCGCGCGAGCCCAACGCCCGCGCTAGGGCTCACCTTCATCACATGGCTGCCGCGCGCAGTACTGAACGGGCTGGTCACGAGGGCACGACTCCCTCTCGGTTAATCGTGCTGATGATAACCAAAGCGTTTGCGCTGGAAATTAGAATCGCAGCCGTCCAAATGCTTGCAGCTCCTGAGATCAGCGCTCGACGCCGCAATGGCAACGGACGCCGATTTTCCTCTTCATAGCGCTTGATCCGGTCGAGGTGCCGAGTGGCGTCATAAGCATCCTTGGCGCTCACCAGGAACAGCACCATTACAAGTCCGGAGCCAATGAAAGCGACTGCAATCGCCTCGGCGCCGCCAATCAACGGAAACCACAGCGCATAGAGCATCCCTCCCTCAATGATAGCCGCGAGCTGGAACCGCGACCATTTCAGCTGATCCTGATAGCGATAGAACTCGCAGTCCTGTTGGTAGATGATCGAATGTGCGTCTGTCATACGAACCCCGTGAATCTTGGCTGCTGTCATTTCAGCCTAGAAGTCCCGAAATCTAGGGTAGTTGGCTAGCGTCTCGCCTGCTAGCGAGAGGCTTTGGGGAACGGACTCATCGTGCTTCGGTCTCAATCAAGGCGTTGTGCAATCTATCTTGCGCTGCGCCCACGTTACCAGTCGATTTCTGTCCCATCTGTTTTCGCCAAGGGCGCAAGCCAAACGGCGCTAACCGTGAAATCTATCCCCGCCTGACTCTCGCCACCGCATACTCACCCGCACATGACGACGCTCGTCCACATATGCGCCTGGCTGTTCCAGAACCCGCGTTTTGCCCGCCTGTGGCTGGCGACGCGCGTTCTGTTGCGTCGGCTCGTGAATGTGCTGGTCGATCTTGAGACCGGGCAGGTCCGCGACCTGCCCGTCGGCGTCGCGCCGGTTCTCGATCGCCACCTGCAACTCGCGGAGGTCTGCGTCACCCGCCTCGTCTGGCTGCGCGCCCGCGAGATCGCAGGCCTTCCCCACATGCCCAACAACCGGCGGTTCGCCTACATCCCGCCGCGCCGCCTGCGCGACGTAAACGCCTGCGCCATCCGCGCGCTCACCCTGCTCGACAGGTTCTGGCGGCTGGAGCGCAACGCCCGCCATCTCGCCGCGCGCATGTCGCAACCGGCCGAGTTGGCCCACGCCACGACACCGCCTGATGTTCAACAACCGCAAGCGCGCATGACGCGCCCCGCGCGGTTATGCATTTCCATGAGATTGCGTGCGCCTCAGGGCGCCGCAGGCGCCATCCGCCAGACCGGCCCGCCGCTACCCATCGCCGCCTGAAACCACGTCGGCCTGCGCTCCGCAATCATCGATTCCGGAGCCGCACGCGCACGCCGTTTTTCAGCTGCGGAATTCGTCCGAGCGCAGCATCGACTCAATCAGCGTCTTGCGCGCGCCGACGCCGGACGTGTTGATGAAGTTCAGTTGCGCGGAATACCCGCCT
Organism: Hyphomonadaceae bacterium; assembly: GCA_041987265.1. Classification (GTDB taxonomy): domain Bacteria; phylum Pseudomonadota; class Alphaproteobacteria; order Caulobacterales; family Hyphomonadaceae; genus IH12. Next base: position 2,570 of record JBHIWT010000242.1, on the reverse strand, counting down.
TCATCCGGCTCACGGCCAAGGATCACGCGATAACAGGCCGCGACATAGGCCTCGTTGGTGATCTCCGCATCCGCCCCGCCCAGCGTGTCCAGCGCGTTGATCCGCACGAAGGCGTCGGCAAGGTCGATCCGCGTGTCCAGGCCGGCGAACGCATGCTGCGCCAGCTGCTCGTCGATATCCGCCGGGCACGCCTCGCCCAGCGCGTTGAAGCAGAACAGCTCCTTCACCGAAGCGTCGGCCCTGGCGTCCAGCCGGTCGCCCGGGCTGGCCCCGAACTCTGCGCGATCATCCGCTTGTGCAGGCGCAACCGAGCCCGGTTCAGGCGGCGCGTCGGAACAGGCGGAAACAACCAGCGCGGCGAGCGCAGCTGCAAGCGATCGTTTGAGCATGACAATTCTCTTGGTTGCGAAAAACGACGGACGGATCAGCCGAGCGACTTGGCCAGCTTGTCGAAGGCCATGATCGACTTCATCAGCGATTCAAGCTCCGACAACGGGACCATATTGGGGCCATCCGATGGCGCGTTGTCAGGATCCTGGTGCGTCTCGATGAACACCGCGGCTACGCCGACCGCCGCCGCCGCGCGCGCCAGCACCGGCACGTACTGGCGTTGGCCGCCAGACGTCGCGCCCTGTCCGCCCGGCTGCTGCACAGAGTGCGTCGCGTCAAACACCACCGGCGCGCCGGTCGCCGCCAGCTCCGGCAGCGAACGCATGTCGGAGACCAGCGTATTGTATCCGAACGATACGCCGCGCTCGCAGACCAGCACGTCCTTGCATCCGGCCTCGGCCAGTTTGCTGACCACATGGCGCATGTCCCACGGCGCCAGGAACTGCCCCTTCTTCACGTTCACCGGCTTTCCGGTTTCGGCGGCTGCGACCAGGAGGTCCGTCTGCCGGCACAGAAAGGCCGGGATCTGCAGCATGTCCACCGCCTGCGCCGCGATCGCACACTGTTCCGGCAGGTGCACATCGGTGATCACCGGCAGGCCAGACGTCTCGCGAATTTCGTTGAACACATCCAGCGCGTCATGCAGCCCGACGCCGCGATACGACTTCACGCTGGTGCGGTTCGCCTTGTCGAAGGAGGTCTTGTAGACAATGCCGACGCCAAGCTTGTCGCCCAGTTCGCGCAACGCCGCCGACATTTCCAGCGCATGCGCCCGGCTCTCCAGCGCACAAGGCCCCGCCAGGAACGCCACCGGCAGGTCCTGGCCGATGCGCACCGGCCCGCGCGGCGCCGGCACTTCGACAATCTTGTTCACGTTGGCGACCGAACCGTCAGCCATCACTAGCGCCCTTCTGTTTGCCGGCCGAACCGGCGTCACAATGAAACGTCACGTCAATGGGCCGCCTCGCGCCCCGGCGCAACCCGCTCCAACAGATCGCCCATTGCCGCAAGTTCAGAAAATGGGCCGCTATTCCTCGGGAATCAACGATTTGACGTCCTGCGCCCGGTCCGTCGGCAAAATCATCACCTTACCTTTTGTGACGACGACGATCAGATTATCGACCCCGGCGATCGAAACCTGCACGCCGTCCTCCACCCGGACCAGCGTATTCGTCACGTCGCGCGCCAGCACCGCGCCCTCCAGCGCGTTGGCGTCAGCGTCCTTATCGCTCAGCCGCCAGTATTCCGACCACGAGCCGACATCGGCCCAGCCAATCGAACACGGCGCCACGACGCCCTTGCCGGTCTTCTCCATGATCGCAATGTCGACAGGCTTGGCGTCAGCCTTCGCAAAGGCCTCCGGATCCAACTCGATGGTCTCCCCGTCACGCTTCGCCTTGTCATACGCCGCGCGCACCGCGCTCAACAATTCCGGCTGCAAAGCCTCGAACTCGCCAACCAGAACCTCGGGAGCAAAGAAGAAGATGCCGGAATTCCAGCTATAGCCGCCGCTGTCGAGATAGGCCTGCGCCGTCTCAAGATCCGGCTTTTCCTTGAACGAGGCGATCCGAAACACGCCATCAGCCAGCGCCGCGCCATGCTCGATGTAACCAAAGCCCGTCTCGGGCCCCGTCGGCGCCATGCCGAACGTCACGATGGAGTCTTCAACCGCTTCGCTCGTGCGCACCAGCGCATCATGGAAAGCAGCGATCTCGCGGATCACGTGATCCGCCGGCGCCAACAGCACCTTCGCGCCGGGCGCCCGCTCCATCGCGCCAAGCGCCGCAACCAGCGCAACCGCCGCCGTGTTCCGCGCCACCGGCTCCAGGATCACAGCCGAAGGCGTGATCCCCGCGCCCTGCAACGCCTCGGCAAGCAGCCCCCCATGCGCCTGCCCCGCGATGAACATCGGCGCCAGAAACTCCAGCGCCTCATGCGAGCCGCCAAAGCGTTTCGCCGTGTCGATGATCATCGGCTGATCGGAAAGGATGCGGTGAAACTGCTTGGGGTGCTCAGCAGTCGACAACGGCCAGAGCCGCGTCCCGGACCCGCCCGACATTATAGCTGGGACGATCTGCACCTGATGGCCTCCGCTTGGACGGAAATGTCCTGCCTTGGTGGATACGTTCGAGTTATCCCCCTGACCGCGCACGGCCCTACTATCTCCGTCAATGCACCGC
>JBHIWT010000241.1:0-4372 GCA_041987265.1 Hyphomonadaceae bacterium | reverse complement strand
ACCCCGACCAGACTGACAGGTTGCCAAGGATCTGCTCAGTCTGGCCCCATTGTGCGTCGGGCGCGTTGTCCATCAGGCCGATAAGCCATTCCTGTACTTCGTCGGCGTTCGAGCGTTTGAGCCAGACCTGGGCCGCGGCGAGCGCCGCAGCGGGCGCAAGCCGGTCTCGTGCGTAAGTCTCCATGAAACGCGTCATCAGCAGGAAAGTGGCGTCGTCGGTCACCTTCCAGTGCGCCGCGATAACGCTGCCGACACCTTTGCCCAGCAGCACGTTGGCGAGGTTGGTTGGTGAGGACTGACTTGCCTGAAGCAGGTCGGACTTTCCAAGTTCGCAACCTGAAAGGACCCACAACCGGTTCTGCAGACTTCCCGGATACCGCAGAACGTCGTCGGCGGTCAGCGACACAGATGGCGCCAGCACAAGACCGGCGTTTGAGCTGCCGCCAAAGACGCCGTGGGTTGCTGCGTAAACGCATTCCGGACGCCGCCGCGCCACTTCATCGAGGAACGTCCTGGCAGATGTCGGCGGCGCGATACGGTCCACGGGTAGGCCGAGGCCTGCGAGGACTTCGTGCTCGGCGTCGGCGGCCGGCAGATCACGTGTCGGGTTAAACAGGCCAACAACATCGACAGTCGCTTTTCTGCCAGAGCGCTCCGCATTCAGGTATCGGGCGGCCGGCGCAACCTGGAGGACAAACTCGTTGCCGATATACAGGTCTTCGTCGGGGTCGCCGGTGAGGTTTATCGGCAAGGTTGCAATGTCTTCCGGAAATACAAAACCGAGCCTGGAGCCGAGAGGGAAGCGCATGTCTCCCCGGTCGATCATTGCAGCCTCCATGAAGGTTTCGGCCATCCACCACGAAATCGTCGTGAGTCCCTCTCGAAATGTTTGCCCGGTGCTGCTCCCGGAAGGACCATCATTGGCGAAGAATCCGCCGTGATAGCCGCCCGTGAAGCGGCGGGTGCGAGTCCTGAAGTAGGGGCCTCCCCATAGCAACGTTTCCTGTTGCTCCTGATCGAAGACGCCGTTTGCCGATGATGCGACTTCGATGATCTGGTGCGCCAGTCGACCGGATCTGCGCGTTGTCACGACGTAGGAGGATCCTTCGGGACCGGTCGCCAGGTGCAGCACGGCGTCAAGCGAGATCAATGCAGCGGCGAGTTCACCTTCAAGAGCAGCCTTCTCGTTACCGAAGGCGTGCCGAAACGGGGTCGGCGCCCCAAGAGAGCGTCGTCGCGCCTCTTCTACCCAGTAGATCGCGGTCAGAGGGTCGCCAATGCGCGCCCAGAGTCTCGCAGAGTAACGACAGAAGACTTCATGACCCGATGAGCCATTCGAGAGATGATCGGCCTTGTCAGGCGAGGCGTTCCTGATTTTGGCGATACCTTCACGGTGCCACGCCAGCGCTTCCTCCAACCGATCAAGTCGAAGGAGGATATTGAGACCGGAGTTGATCACACTCAGGAATGCGGCCGACTGCAAACCGTCATGCGCGAACTGCACAAGCTGCAGGATCCTCGCATGGTTGCGGGCGATATTGTCTCGTTCTTCTTCAAGCAGCATCTCGGCCAGGAATGCCGCTGAAAGAAAGTTAGCATTTTTCACGCGTTGAATGCGCGGCGACGTGATGTCTTCGGAGTATATACGCTGTGCTTCCAGCCATTCCTCGTCCGATCGCGCGAAGGCGTGGAGGGTCGATGCAAGCCCAGTCCGCGCAATGGCGTAGTCGTAGTCATCCCTGCGCGCTGTTGCGACGGCAAGCTCTCGTCGCGCCTGTGCAATGGGATCAACGCTGGTGCCTTGAGCCCATGCCGTGCTCGCGAGAAATCCCGAGAGCGTGCCGCCCAGCGCACTCCTGCGCGTTACCGTGCGGCTGGCCGGACGTCCGCGCCCAATCAAGGTCCTTCGCGACATCTGCCCGCCCCCTTAAGTCAGCAAGCTTCCGTAGGTGCAGCCGGAGATGTTGAAGTATCACCCTGCGCTTGGCTTACGTATTGGACCGAACAACAAAGGCCGACAAGATCGTCGTGCTGGTGCAGAGCGACTTCCATCAGCGATCAGCATCGGACTGGCTCGTGCGATCGAGCCGCGAATGGCCTCCGAGCTAAGTGAGAGGCACGCCACGGACCGGCCACCGGCCGTGGTATCGAAGACTAGAAGCCGCGCCTCGCCATGCGCGACCTGTTCAATCCGGCGTTGATGTCTGAAGTGTTCGATTGTCAGGCGCAGTCGCACGTTTTCTGTACTTGGTCCCGCTCCTGAGATCGCAAATGACGCGGCGTTAAGCGGATGCGCCCATTGGACGAGCGGCTTGCATGTAGGTTTCCATTTTTTGACACGAAGCGCGTCGCCGCGGCTTTACCTTCCCGGAAGTCAGTTCACTGTGTCGAACAGCCATACCCCGTAGCTCGCTCCGCGAGCTTTCGCTGGCGTTCGCCCCGCGTTCGGCGGCGGTCCATTTTCTCATTTCCCACTCGCCACGTTCTTCGGCGCCAACCCGGAAAATCGCCCGGGCTTGAAGGTTATCCGTGGACGATGCGTCGGCCGAAGTGCTGCGCTGGAGAAAACATGAGGGAGGTCCATCGCGAACACTAACCAGTCGGGGACCTAAATGAATCATCAAATATTTTCTTCGCGCTCGCTCACTTCAACCATTGCGCTAACCGCGGCTCTGCTCGGTGCGTCTGCCTGGTCGCAGACACCGGAGACTGATGAGCCAATCGTTCTTGCGTCTGCGGATCCGGAACCGCTCCCGGATCAGTCCGCGGTCCGTCGAGAAATCATTGTCGTGACCGGAACCAGAGGCGAAGGCCGAACGGCCCTCGATTCTGCCGTGCCAATCGATGTCTTTACTTCAGAGGCGATCGAAGATGTCTCGTTCTCCGATACCCAGGATGTTCTGAAGACGCTCGTTCCTTCTTATACGGTCGCGCGGGAGCCGATTTCCGACGGGGCGACATTCATCCGGCCGGCGTCATTGCGTGGGCTGTCCTCCGACAAGACGCTCGTTCTGGTGAACTCGAAGCGGCGACACCGCGCCGCGCTGGTATCAATCGGAGGCTCCGGCACACAGGGGCCGGACGTCGCCACCATCCCAGCCTCCGCGATCAAGGCGGTCGAGGTGCTGCGGGACGGCGCCGCGGCGCAGTACGGCTCAGACGCCATTGCGGGGGTGATCAACTTCATACTCAAGGACAGCCCCGAAGGCGGTGAAGTCACTTTCCAGGCGGGCCAGTACTACGAGGAGGATGGCGAAGATCTTCTGATCGCCGGCAATCTCGGGATTCCACTCGGCTCCAGCGGCTTCATTAACATCAGCGTTGAAGGAACAACTGCACAGCCGACGCACCGCGGCAAGGAGTGGACGACCCAGGCCTCGGATCCGGGAAATTTCGGGGGGCAGAGCTCGTTTGACGTGTTCGACTACGTCGCCGCGAACCCGGAACTCGCGTATCTCTTCGGCAATGGACAGGACTTCGATCATTCGAATGTCCAGCTGTGGGGCCAGCCGGAAGCGGAGGCGTTCCGCTCCTTCATCAATGCCGGGTACACGCTGAGCGAAACCGCCGAACTCTACGCCTTCGCGAACTACTCCAATTCGAGTTCAGACGGCGACTTCAACTATCGCTTCCCAACAAACTCAGTGAACGGTCCTTTCATCCGGCGCGCCGACGGTTCGCTGTTCCATTTTGCCGACCGCTACCCCGCGGGTTTCAATCCCAGGTTTGGCGGTAACGTTGTCGATTACTCCGCCACAGGCGGTATCCGCGGCGATTTCACGGACAACTTCTCTTACGACTTTTCCACGCGATACGGAAAGAACACGATCTACTACTCGCTTTGGAACACGGTGAACCCATCGCTTGGCGAAGCGTCACCGGATTACTTCCATCCCGGCGACCTCGTCTCGGACGAACTGGGCGTAAACGCCGACTTCGCATACGCGTTGGACACCGGCATATTCGCATCGCCCCTGAACATAGGCTTCGGCGCAGAGTATCGCGACGAAGGCTATGAGAGTGTCGAGGGAGACGTCGCATCCTACATCGCCGGACCATACGCGCAGGAAGATCCCTACGGGTTCTGTTCTGACGAGGCTGATATCCTGCTCCGCACGCCAACCGCGGCAGGGGCGGGAATCGCCGGGCTGGACTGCACCAGTTCAGCGGACCCCGTCTATCAGGTTATGGGCGTCGGATCGAACGGTTTCCCAGGCTACACGCCGGCATATACAGGGTCCCTCAATCGCGACAGCTATGGCCTGTACGTCGACCTAGAGACCGATATTACGTCATCGCTCTTCCTGAACGTCGCCGGCCGCTTTGAGGATTACTCCGATTTTGGCACGACCACTGATGGCAAGATCGCTGC
>JBHIWT010000240.1:0-4396 GCA_041987265.1 Hyphomonadaceae bacterium | reverse complement strand
ACGGCGTCAACGACGCCCCGGCGCTGGCGCAGGCCGATGTCGGCATCGCCATGGGCACCGGCGCTGACGTGGCGATCGAGAGCGCGGGGATCACGCTGGTGAAGGGCAATCTCGACGGCATCGTCCGCGCCCGGAGGCTGGCGCGCGCCACGATGCGCAACATCCGCCAGAACCTGTTCTTCGCGCTGATCTACAACGCGAGCGGCGTACCGGTCGCGGCGGGAGTTCTATTCCCAGTCTTCGGCATCCTGATCAGTCCCATGTTCGCGGCCTTCGCCATGAGCGCTTCGTCGATCTCGGTCGTGCTCAACTCGTTGCGATTGCGCGGTGTGAAGATATGACGTGCCCTGCTGAATCGTCGCGACACCGAAACGAAACGTCTGCCAACACGCCGACATCGGCGGATAGCGGCATGGACTTCCCGGGTCACGAACGCCACCGACAGCACGACCGGGCGGCGCTCTATCGCGCCCATGATCGCAGTTTCGCCGACTGGGCGGGCGGCGCCGGTGTGCTGACACATGACGACCTCACCCAGGTGCGGGTTCACGATATGGTGGATGTGCTTCATCAGCGTGGGGCGATCCCCGACAAGGCTGCCGGCTACGCCATTCTCAGGGCGGCGGATCAGGTCGCCAACGCCGCGATGTGGCTCGTCGTCCATATGACCTATGCTTGCGCCGTCCGCACCGACGGACAGGCCCTTCGGTCCGAGGATTTCAAGCCAAACCCCGACGGTCACACCGGGGGATCACTCAATATGGTCCCCGCTTATGTCGGCTATCTCGCGGCCAATGCGCTCAGCGGCACGACGCGTTCCTGGCTGATGGGCCAAGGGCATTGTGTCGCCGCGATCGACGCGGTGAACCTCATCATCGACAACATGTCGCCAACGCAGGCGGAACGGTATGCCTTCTCCGACGACGGGCTGACCAGGTTTGTTCGGGACTTCTACTCCTATGAGATCGACGCCGGCGGGCGGGCGTCGTCACCGCTGGGAAGCCATGTCAATCCACATACGGCCGGAGGACTAATCGAGGGCGGTTATCTGGGCTTCGCCGGACTTCTCTACGGGCACATGCCAGAACCCGGAGAGCGCCTCGTCGCGTTCTTGAGCGACGGTGCATTCGAGGAACAGCGTGGCAGTGACTGGGCGCCGCGCTGGTGGAGAGCGGACGACACGGGACTGGTCGCCCCGATCATGATCGCTAACGGACGGCGGATCGACCAGCGCACCACCATGGCCCAGGTCGGGGGAGTCGAATGGTTCCGCCGCCATCTTCGCCTGAACGGCTTTGACCCGATTGACCTGGATGGCAGGGATCCCGCCGCCTTTGCGTGGGCGATCCTGGAGATGGAAGAGCGCCTCGGCGCCTGCGCGGCGGCCGCCCTGCGCGGCGAGCAATCCTATCCTGTCCCGCTGCACTACGGCATCGCCGAGACGATCAAGGGCTTTGGCTTTCCGGGCGCCGGAACAAACCGGGCGCACAATCTACCCCTCGAAGGGAACCCGCGGAACGACGAAGCCGCACGTCGATCGTTCAACGAAGGGGCGAAAGTACTCTGGGTGCCGGCAGACCAATTGGCGACCGCCGTCCAGCAGTTGAACAACCATTCTGAAGCCGGGCGCGCCAAGGAGCGTGACCATCCGATTATTTCGCGCAAACCGGTCACAGCGAACTTGCCGGCGCCGCCCTGGTCAACCGCACCAGAAGGCGAACTGGCATCTCCGATGGCTGGGATTGATCGGCACTTCCAATCCATTGTTGCGGCTAATCCGAGTCTTCGCGTGCGTGTCGGCAACCCCGACGAGATGCGGAGCAACCGGATGAACGCGACCCTCGATCAACTCAAGCACCGCGTAACCGCGCCCGAGCCGGGACTTGCGGAGTCGGTCAACGGCTCCGTCATCACCGCTCTCAACGAGGAAGCGGTCATCTGCTCGGTTCTCGCGAACAAGGGCGGTCTGAACGTTGCAGTGTCCTACGAGGCTTTCGCGACAAAGATGCTGGGGGCGCTGCGCCAGGACCTAATCTTCACGCGGCACATGATCGATGCGGGGCGCAAGCCGTACTGGTTGGGAGTGCCATTCATCGCCACGTCGCATGCGTGGGAGAATGGCAAGAACGAGCTGTCGCATCAGGATACGACGATGGCTGAGGCGATGTGGGGCGAGATGTCCGATCTCTCCCGCGTCGTTTTTCCTGTCGACTGGAACAGCGCAACAGCTTGCCTTGACGCGGTTTTCCGCTCGCGCGGCTCGATATGGACGATGATCGTACCCAAGCGCGAGGTCCCGAACCGGCTCTCTCCCGAACTGGCGAAAATAGCGCTGAACGACGGTGCGGTTTGCGTTCGTGATTTGGGTAAAGACGCGCCCGAGCTGCTTCTTGTCGCGGTCGGCGCATATCAGCTTGGAGAGGCGCTCAGCGCCTCGGATCGCCTTGCCGAACGCCGCGTCAAGCACCGAGTTGTCCTGTTGCTCGAACCGGGCCGGTTCCGCCTTGCGCGGGATGACCGCGAGCAGGAGCACCTGGTCTCGAAAACCGTAGTCGACTCGTTGTTTCCCGAGACGGTCAAAGCGCGAGTCTTCCTTTCCCATACCCGGCCGGAGCCGCTCTGTGGTCTCGTCCGTCCCCTCGATACCGGCTTACGTACATCCAGATTCCTCGGTTTCCTTGGTCGTGGAGGCACACTTGACACTAACGGAATGCTCTTCGCCAACCGGTCGACCTGGGCGCACGTCACCGCAGCCGCCGCAGATGTTTTGGGCCGGCACGCCGAAGAATTTCTAACGAGTGCTGAACTCGACGCCGTGAACAGTCGTCGCGCGCCGAAACATGTCCTCTTTCCGGAAGCTGGCCCATGATCCCGATCGCGCAAGGTCGCTGCGGCTCGCCATTGCGCCATCCTGCGCCGGTCGATGCCGGCGGATGTCTGCGACAGACTTGGCGACAGGACGACCAGATTGGAGGTGCGCCATGAGCAATCCGATCGAACGTCATCAACATCAGGACGACAAGTCAAAGCGGCAATCCATCGGGCACTGGCGCTCGGATGTCACGTTGATCGTTGTACTTTCGGCATTTGGGCTCGTTCTAATTCACTTAACGTCGCGCCTGCATTCAGCTGGACAGCTTTGCCTGCTACTTCGCCGACAGAAATCTTTACGGGGATTTCTTTGGCGGTCTCTTTGCTTTTGGCTGGATGATCGCCCTAAGATTGGAATGGTATGGTGCTGTGCATGGTGACACTTGCGCTGTCGATCCCCGCGCCGCGGACCTGGGCGAAAGCCTCGGAGGCCCCAATAGGGTCGTTCCCAATTCGCATGGTCACTTGGTGCATCGCACCCTGCGAGATGCGTGTTCATACGACGCGTGCTCTTTGGTTTGGACACGCAAACAACTCTCGCGCCCGCCTGTCCGTCGGATCTCAACTCAAGACAGGCGATGCGAGCGCTTTGGCTCATCAGCCAACGCCGGCGCGCAATAGGTCACCCGCTCCTTTGGCGCGCTACTCTGAAACCTTGAGCCAGGAGGACCTGCCATGAAAGCCGCAGATGTAATGACGAAGGCTGTCATCTCCATTCCATCCGACGGGACCGTTGAGGAGGCGGTTCGCGTCATGCTCGAACATCATGTCAGCGCGCTTCCGGTGATCGACGCCGACGGCAAGCTCGTAGGCTTGGTGAGCGAGGGCGATCTGATGCGTCGGATCGAGAAGCCGCAGTCTGCGCGGCGTTCATGGTGGCTGGAACTGCTTGAGGGGAGCGGGGATAGCGCTCGGGATTTCGTCAAGCTTCGCAGCCACCATGTGGCGGATGTGATGACCAGAGACGTGATAACAGCACAGGAGGAAACGACTGTCGCCGAAGTTGCTCGCCTTCTGGAGAAACATCACATCAAGCGGGTGCCGGTGGTGAAGGACGCCCGCGTCGTCGGCATTGTCAGCAGAGCAAACCTTCTTCACGCGCTCTCCTCCGCCGAAAACGGCCGCGTGCCAAATCCGAGCAACGACGATCGCGCCCTTCGGGGCCAGATCGAGAAGGCTCTCAAGGAAGTCCCCGGTGTTGCGGCGAACTTGCTAAACCTGACGGTGAATGCAGGCGCCGTCTCGGTCTGGGGCGTAGTCGGTGACGAAACGGAGATTGGTGCGATCCGCGTTGCAGTGGAGAATGTGCCAGGCGTTCGTTCGGTCGAAATGCACGTTGGTCGCCTGCCGGCCTGGGCCTACGGGATCTGACGTAAGCACAGTCTCGGACTGAGCGCTCACAAACCGGCTCCAAACGCCTGTTGGAGACGGTCCAGCGAGGGCTACTCTGTCGGCACCATCCAAAGAGCCAGACTTCCGTCGGGCACGTTGAACCGGGCGACTATCCGCCGGTTCCGTGAGCACC
>JBHIWT010000239.1:0-4454 GCA_041987265.1 Hyphomonadaceae bacterium | reverse complement strand
TGTTCTTCTCCATGTAGTCGTCGACGTTCCAGGTCTCGCTCGCGCCATCGCCATTGGGAACCTCGAACGAAACTTCCAGCGTCTCCCCGGCGCTTGGGATCCGGTTGCTGACGTCTCCGCGCGTAACCGAGTGGGTCGGGAACTGGGTTTCCATTGCCGGGAACCCGGCGATCTTCTCTTCATGCGACCAGAACAGGACCGAGTTCGCGGCAATCGCCTCCGCTTCGGCGTCGGTCAGGCCCAGAGCATTGTTGCCGCTTTCCGCCGCCTCGGCGATCGCCGCGACATCCTCCGCCGCCGGCTGACACGCCGCCGCCAACACCATCGCCAACGCGCCGCAAGCAAGTCTCGCAGATCCGCCCATGCCGTTTCACTCCCAGTCTGTTCTGATTCTAGGTCTTTGGCCGGACGCTATCCGCCAACGGCGGATCAAACAATCGTCCTGCCCGATGTTCGCCGCGCGTCAGGGCTGGCCATACTTCGCCTTCAACATCCCCCATACGGCCCGCAGCCCGTTCGCCGCTGCGCCCGCCGGTCGTCCATAACGCGCCGGCCGCCACGCCCACACGTCGAAATGCGCCCAGCTCTTCGCATCGACGAACTTCTTCAGGAACAGAGCCGCCGTGATCGATCCGCCCATCGGCCCGTCGGAAATGTTCCGCGTGTCTGCGATCGGCGACGACAACCCGCTCGCATACGGCGCATAGAGCGGCATCCGCCACACCGGATCGCTCACCGCCGCGCCAGCTTCCAGAACGCCCGCCGCCAGCGCTTCGTCGTCCGTATAGACCGGCGCCAGATCAGACCCCAGGGCCACACGCGCAGCGCCAGTCAACGTCGCAAAATCGATCAGCAAGTCGGGCTTCAACTCACTCGCCCGCGTCAGCGCATCGCCAAGGATCAGCCGCCCTTCCGCATCGGTGTTGCCGATCTCCACCGTCAGTCCCTTGCGAGACTTCAACACATCGCCCGGACGAAACGACTTCGACCCGATCGCGTTCTCCACCGCCGGCACGCACATGACGAGCCGCACCTTCAGCTTCGCGCCCATCACCAGCCGCGCCAGCGCCAGCACATGCGCCGCCCCGCCCATGTCCTTCTTCATGATGGTCATGTAATCGCCGGTCTTGATGTTCAGACCGCCCGTGTCGAACGCCACACCCTTGCCGACCAGCGCCAGCACCGGCGCGTTCTCATCGCCCCAGGTCAGTTCGATGAAACGCGGCGCTTCCTCGGCGGCCATGCCGACCGCGTGCACCATCGGAAATCCGCTGGCGAGATTCTCCCCGGTGGTCACCTCGATCTTCGCGCCAAACTCCTTCGCCAGCGCACGCGCCGCATCCTCAATCCCCGCCGGACCAAGATCGCAGGTCGGCGTGTTCACAAGATCGCGCAACCAGTCGATCGCCACGGCCTGCCGACCGACATCTTCCGCATTCACACCTTCCGGCCACACCAACCGGCGCGGCGCGTCCTCTTCCTTGCGATACTTCCCGAACCTGTATGCGCCATCCGCCCACGCCAGCGCCGCCACACCGCCGTCGAGCCCGTCGGGCAACGCCTCGAACCGGTAATCGCCCCCGGGCAGTTTGGTCGGCAGGCTGGCGACACAGAACGCATCCTCGCCGCCGCCAACGCCTGCAACCACGCGAGCGATCGCTCCGTCCGCATCCGGAACCAGCACAGCTTCCCCGGCCTTCGCCCGAAACCCGGCAGCGCGCGCCAGCTTCGCATTCGGCCCCTCATTGGCCGCCAGCCACGCCTCCAGCGCGCCAGTGCTCACCAGCGCGACCGGGATCGCCTTTGCGTCCTTGGGCAGGAAAACCGACGTCATCGACACTCTCCACATCAACAGCCAGCGGCCTCACCGGCCAGCTTATCGCTAACACATCCTTAATCGGCGCCCGGCACGCTGGTCCTATCATATTCTCTCCGGGGATCCGCACATGCTTTCGCGCACGGCCAGTCTCGCCCTCACCACCGCCCTGCTCGCCTCGGCCTGCGCCACCGCGCCAAGCCAGCAGGAAGTCGCCCTCGTTGACGACGTCATCGCCGCTAACCAGATCATCCCCGCATCGCGCGCCGAACGCGACGCCGCCGACCAGACGGACATCGTCGCCCGCGCCGCCTTCTGGGGCCGCGAATTCGACAACAATCCCGGCGACCGCGAAGCCGCGATCAAGCTCGCCCAGGTCGTCCGCGCCATGGGCAATCCCGCGCGCGCCGCCGAAATCGCCACCCAGGCGCTGAACCTGCATCCGGGCGATACGGAACTCGTTCTCATCTTCGCTCAGGCCAGCCTCGATCGCGGCCGGCCGCAGGACGCCGTCGCCCCGCTCGCACGCATCGAATCCGCCACAGCGTCGGAATGGCGCGCAAACTCGATCATGGGCGTCACCCTCGACCAGCTCGGACGTCACAAGGATGCGCAGGGCTATTATCAACGCGCCGCGCGCCTCGCGCCGGACAATCCCACCATCCTGTCCAACCTCGGGCTCTCCTATGCGCTCGCCGGCGACACGATGCTTGCCGAAGAGACCCTTCGCACAGCGGTGAACATGCCCGGCGCCGACCTGCGCGTGCGCCAGAACCTCGCGCTCGTGCTCGGCGTTCAGGGTAAGTTCGATGAAGCCGAAGCCGTCGTCGCCGACCAGCTCTCGCCAGCCGCTGTCGCCGCCAACCAGGCCTACTTCAAGACGCTGCTGACGCCGTCCCGTACATGGGACGCGCTGCGCTCATCGGAAAACTAGGCTTACGGGCCCCGAGACACAGCCTCAGTCGAAATCGAACGGAATGACCGGGCGCTCGTCGCGCGCGCGCTTGGCTCGCTTGCCCTCGTCTTCGTCATTGCCGACCGCCGCTTCCACAAGGATCGCGATCACGATGAACGGCACGGTTCCAACACCAATGATCAGCAGGATCAACCACAACGACATGTCGCGATCATAACACCTCACGGCGCACGGTCGACCCGCATGCACAGCAGCCGCTGTCAGGATTCCCAGCGCACCGACACGCCAAACGTCCGCGGCGCGGAACGGAACGTGTTGTACCCGATGAACCCGTAACCCGAGACCGCGTAGTCCTCATCCAGCAGGTTCCGCCCCCACACGGACACTTCCAGGTTGTGATCATCGAGGTACCAGATCGCAGACGCATCAATCAGCGTGTAGCCGCCCTGACGGCGATCATCGCGCCCCTCGGCGTCCAGATAGAATGCGCTATGATACTTTGCGTCGCCGCGCACCGCGAAACGTCTGCCAGCGCCCGTTCGCCATTCGTATCGCGCGCCCGCCAACAACGTCACCTCTGATGCGAACGGCAAGGGATTGCCGTCAAACAGCTCCGCGTTGCCCGTACCCGCCGCATCCGTGTCCTGCCGGATCTCACTGTCCATGAGCGTGAACCCGGAGATGATGTCCAGCCCGTCCGCCGGCGACCAGCGCATGTCCGCCTCCAGCCCGAACGAAACGGCTTCGTCCAGGTTCGACAACGAATTGGAGATAATCGACGATCCGTCCGGCAGCGGAAACTGCACGAAGATCCGCGCCTGCGGCGCATCATAGTCCTGATAAAAAGCCGCGGCAGACCACGACAGGTCTCCGCGCTGGGCCGACTTGAAGCCCAGCTCCCAGTTGGTCACCGTCTCCGCTGCAAACAGGCCCTCATCCTGGAAGTGCGTCGCTTCGTTCTGGACTTCGCCGTTGAACCCGCCGCTCTTGTAGCCGTTCGACACCAGCGCATACGCCACGCCCTCATCCGCCACGCGATAGCGCAAAGCCGCATTGCCGCTCAGGCGGTACGAACGGATCTCGTTCGACCCTGTAGCCGCGCCCAGTCCGCCGCGATTGTTCAGCCCCACGACGCCGTCGGTGAACACATGCCTGCCCGATCCGCTGGCCTCGATATCCTCGAACGTGTAGCGCGCGCCCAGCGTCAGCGTCAGTCGTTCGCCAAGGTCCACATCGTTGTGTGTGAACACCGCCGCGCTCGTCCGCGTCTGCTCGATGTCGGTGACCAACGTGGAGACCGGCGCGCTCGAAGCCGGCGTCGGCCCGACGCGCCCCGGCGCGCCGACATAATTGCACGAACCGACGAGGCTGACCGGATCAAGCTCTCCACACCAGATCGTATAGATCTGGCTGAAATCCTCCGTCGCCACCGATGCACCCAAAAGGCTGCTGCCGCCCGACCACGAACGCCGCCCGTGAATCTCCTCCGTCACCTGCAGGAAGTCCCGGTCATACGACAGGTTGGCGTTGAACGAGGGATTGCCGAACAGCGCCTGACCCCCGTCAAAATCAAACCCGTATTGCTGATTGTAGCCTTCAACCGATGTCAGCGAGACAAGGTCCCATCCGCCCAGCACGCCGCGCCCTTCGATCACCGCGCCATAGAATTCGTTGTCCGTGTCCTGAACGCCGTCGCCGCCGACGGATATCTCGTGATCTCCC
>JBHIWT010000238.1:0-4566 GCA_041987265.1 Hyphomonadaceae bacterium | reverse complement strand
CTTTTGAGGCGACATATCGACCGTGAGATCGTTTGAGATCGGAGGCGAAGTCTGCGCCACAAGGGGGCCCGCCAAGGCGGCAAGCATGAGTGCGAGAATTGGTTTTCGCATCTGGGGGGTTCCTTTTTTACTCAGCGGCAACGGAGGGGCTCTTGTTGCCTCTGCCGTCGACCGTGTCGAGGTTCAAATCTGTGGTTTGACCCGGGAGGAAGAACTCGGTGATTCCGCGCGTGCCTTCATGGCGGCCTGCCTGAATGATCACGTCGATCGAGCCCTCAATATAATCGATCATGTCGGCATAGGTCATCGGCACATCCGTTTTCAGGGCGGCGATGGCGAGGCGGCGAACAGCAAGTTGTGGGGTCTCGGCATGCAGCGTGGTCAGCGATCCACCGTGGCCGGTATTGATTGCCTCGAGAAACGTCATCGCCTCGCGCCCGCGGACTTCGCCCAGGACGATCCGGTCGGGTCGCATGCGAAGCGTTGAAGCCAAGAGCACATCGGCACTGCGGGCATCCGTGTCCCGGTCCGCGATCAACGTCACGGCATTGGGCTGCTCGGGGCGCAGCTCGGCCGCCTCCTCGATGGTGATGATCCGCTCTTCGGGCGGAATCAGCGAAAGGATCTTGCGCGCCGCAACCGTCTTGCCGGTCGACGTGCCACCCGAGACGATCATGTTGAGCTTGTTCTCGACGCAAAACCGCAGCGCGGCGCCGATGTCGCCGGATGTCACCACATCGCGCAGTGCGGCGTTACGTTCGCGGCGCAGGCCTTCGAGGCTGCGCTCCTTGCCATAGAGAAATCCGAGCCGGATCGCCTCTAGCGGCAGGGAGGAGAAAAACCGCAGTGATATTGAAAACCCGCCCTCGACTGCCGGCGGCTGGATCACCTGCGCGCGGATCGGGCGATCTCGATATAGGATCGAGACCGAGACGATAGGCTTCTTGGTGCTTAGCGTGGTCGAGGCGGCGGAGGCGATCTGGTTGCCGAGGTCCTTGATCTCGGTCTGGCTCAGCGGGCTGCCGAGACCTCGCATGAAGTGGTCGCCCTGGAATTCGCCCCAGACTTGTCCGTCGGGATTGATGCAGATCTCGATCGTGTCGTCGCGCAGGACCTCGGGGCCGAAACGGTCGAGCGACGCTTCCAGATAACTTGCAGCCATGTCAGAAAATCTCGAGGTCACGATCAACCATGACCGTGATCCGTGTACCCTGATCGACATGTATCACTGGCCGGATCGCCAGATAGTCCTGCATCACGCTTTGCGTGCTATCGCGCAGGTCGGTGCCGACATCACTCGCAACATCGGCCGCCGCCTCGCTGTCGATTTGACCCGCTGCAGCCGCAGGCAGGGCGCCGATCAAGGAGATCAGCGCGGCGGAGCCGAAGCGTTGCGCGAAACGGGTGTCGACAAACCCGGTGGTGCCAGTACGGCCGAGTTCGTCTCCACCGAAGGCGCTGATCTGCACGGTCTGATTATCGGGCAAGATGATCCGGTCCCATGCCACCATGACGCGCGATTGGGCAAGTGCGACATCGGAGCGGTAGCGCCCGATCAGCCGCGCGCCGCGCGGGATCAGGATACGCGTTCCATCGAAAGAATGGACGTCTTCCGAGACGATGGCGCGGATCGCGCCGGGCAGTGTGCTGTCGAGGGCCGTCTCTGTCACAGCCTGAATCATGGTGCCCTGAACAACCGTGTTCGATGGGTTCGCGATCACTTCGGCACGTGTCACCTGTGCTGGTTGCGCGCCCGAACGAACAAAGGCTTCATCTGCATTCAGACGCGCGGCTTCCAGCGTATTCTCCCTATCCGCACCCGCGCCCATCCCGGAGAAGGCGATCATAGGAGACGCGATACGCTCTGCGCGGGCCTCGGCTTCGGCTGCGCGCCGCCTTTCGAGTTCGGCCAGCCGCAATTCTTCTTCACTTGGTCCCAATGAGGTCGGCTCTGGTGGCGCAAGCCTTGCAAGTTCCAAGTCCATTCGGAGCTGATCCAATTCGCGATCCCGCTCTGTCAGCTGCCGCTCGAGGGCACGCTGCGCCTCGGCGGATGCTTCCTGTAAGGTGGCAATTTGCGCCGTCAGGTCCGCAATCGCCTGCTCCGCCCCGCTGTCCGCGGCCTCGGCCGGTCTTGCGCGTAGTTCCTCGAGTTCCGCTCTCAATGTCGCAAGACTTTCCATCAGCGCGAGTTCCGACTCGCTCGGACCTGTGTCCGCAGGCGGGGCTTGGCTGGGCTCCGGGGTAGAAATCGGCGCCAGATCTCCGAATCCGGGGCCGCTGCTCTGGAACTCTTCCGGCGCGGCGGTCGCCATTGGCGCTTCTGCCGACGGCTGCAGGGCAGCCCACGCCAGACCACCTGCTGCCGCGATGCCGACGACTCCAAGAATCGCGGCAAGCGGCGCAGGCCGCTTGTTGGCCTTCGCTTTGCCTGTCGAACCTTCGAGAGCCGCGAGGCGCGCGGCGAGGTCTTCCGTACCGTCGGTCATGATGTGGCCTGCCCTGCGTCCTGGACGCAAACCACAACTTCGCCAAGGCGAAGGACCCATTGTCGGTTGACACCGGACACGCGGATGACACCGTCACTCAAGGCTTGGCTGTTCACCGCGCGTTCCCTGCCGTTCGAATATCGGAAGATGGCGGGCACCGGCGCATTCCGTGCGAACCGGAAATACGTGAAGGTACCATCATCCCAGATGGCCGTCGGCGTGAACTCTTCTCGGGCGCTGACCGCATAGTTCGCGTTCGGCGCATCGGCCGCAACTGCCCTGGTGGGTTGCACGCGGTTTTCGGGATAGCGGAACTGCACGACATAATGCGGCGTCTCCCGGGCTTCGACGACATGGAAGTAGTAGGAGCGGCGGTTGGTGTAGACGGTGATGTTGGTGGCGACGCCAGATGCTGTCGGCTTGATGGCGAAGGCACGGCCACCCGGGACACCGTCGAATTGAAACCCGACCGTATCGCCGGCGATGATCGAGCGGATGGTTTCACCCTCACCGAATTCAACTGTGGTGACGCGGGTCAGAGTCGTGACGACACGGTAAACCTGGCCTTCAGTCCAGGTCGCGACGCGCACGCGGTTGTCATGAGAACCTGGGCGGGGCGTGGTCTCGGCCAAGGCAGTCGATCCCGCGAACGTGAGAAAACTGGCGGCCAACAAGGTAAAGATTGGAGTGCGAGTCATTCGGAACGGTCCGATCGGATGGCATATTGGGTGACGGTGAAACCGAAAGGGTTTTGCCAGACATCGTCGATCGCGCGGGTCCGCTCCGGCCGGAATTCGAACATCAACGTGGCGGTGAACGATCCATCCTGTACCCCTTGCGGGCTTGTCAGGCGCTTTCTGAGCCGCACCTGGGCGCGGTTCTCGCCAATCAGAGTGATCGATGCGATCTCAACGGCCATCTCGGCCGCAGCCCCGTATCGCGTCGGCGGATAGCTCTCCTGACCCGATGTCCACATCGCGCGCATGCCGGCCTCGGCCGACCCGGAAGACTGTGCCAGGACGCGGCGGACACGAAGATCGTTGTCGAGCTGGTTGTAAGTCTCGCGGTCGAGAATGTAGCGATAGATTTGTGCTTCGATCACGGCAGGTCGTTCGGCAAGCGAAACGGTTTCAACCGTGGCATTGGGGAGCGCCATCCCGGTGGCGGGATCGTAGGGCACAACCACGGGAGGCGGCGTCTCGACCATCAGCGCGACAGCCGCAGCCGTCAAACAGCCGAATACGCCAAAGCCAGCCCCGGAAATGCCGATCATCCGCCAGAGCTGTTCCCGGCGCAGGGCACCGTAGACAAGCTCTTCTTCCACGAGTTCGCGCGCACTCGTCACCCCTGCCCCACTCACGGCTCAAGATCCGGCAAGGTGAAGTCCATGTAGCGGCGTTCTTCAGCAACGGTGGCGGCGTCAACTACGCCTGCATTGCCAGCGCCCAGGGTTTGGATCGCTTCCAGCTCCCACATCCGGGTCATGGCGATGGCGAGTTCCGCCGTGACGCGTGTGTTATGATCCATTGATGCTTTGAGATCTTCCATGTCCGGGATCATCTCGACCAGACGTTCCACCCGTTCGAGAGACTGTTCCGCCTCTGCGTGGCTATTCTGCGCCGCCGCCGACATCACAGCACCTGTGGTTGCTCGCGTGGCCACGCCTTCAGCGCCCGGATTGCCGCTGGTGGCGATTTCGCGGAGAGAATCCTCGTCGAACCCGGCACTTGCCAGCGCCTGTTCCATCTGCGTGCGCATGGGCCCGGCATTGGGCCCGATGAGCGCGCTCCAATCGCCCGCCTGGATGCCTCGGATCAGGCCGGGGATGTCTTCGAAGTTGGCCTCAAGCAAGGTGTCGAGGTCCCCGCCCATGGCAAGTCCGAGGATGCTGCGCGGCCCGGTGAGCGAGGCATACATCTCGTTCAGCTGATCGAGTTGGCTTTGCAGCATGTCCAGTTGCTCCAACGCATTGTCCAGAAGATCGGTCTGGATCCCGAAATCCTGCAGCATCTGCTGAAGCTGACGGATTTCCTGGGCAATGTTCTGAGTGTCCACCGTGGGCACACCCTGTGCCGCG
>JBHIWT010000237.1:0-4568 GCA_041987265.1 Hyphomonadaceae bacterium | reverse complement strand
CCGCGGTCGGGGCGATCTTCTCGTCGCGCACGGCGAGCGGGCGCCGCGGGGAGGGCGGGGACGTGCGCGGGGCGGCCGGCGCTGTGCTGTTTGCGGGGCGGGGCGTTTATCGCGGCGAGGGCGATCAGTTCGAAGGCTACTGGACCGATAAGAACGGGTCGCTGCATCCGTTGCGGTCGGTATTCGCCGGCGGCGCGCTGGAGACGAAGTGGGGGCGGCCGGAGACCGAGGAGGGGCGGACGCGCTACGCGCTGGACGCGGCAGGCGGCTTGTCGGTGACGGATTGGGTGAAGGTTGACGGTGAGTGGCGGCAGTTCATGCAGGCGGAGTACCGGCGCGCGGGGTAGGCGGGTCACGGTTCGGCAGGGTTTCCGGACGGTCAGCTAGCCGCTCATTCCCGCGCATGCGGGAATCCAGCGAGCAAGTTGAGGACGGGCTTTGCCCGGCATTGTCTTCTGATTCTGGATCCCCGCATGCGCGGGGATGAGCGGGTTGGAGGCGTCGGCGCGTGGCGGGGTCACGGATAGCGCCTTGTGCTTCCCGGGTGTTGGGTGGCGGCGGGTCCCTAAAAGCGGGTCGACATTTGCGGTGAAATCGACCCATAGGGGGCGATGAGCGAAGTTCGGCACAAGGTGATGGCGGCTGGCGGGCCAGGCGCGGCGATCGCGACGATCTGCCTTGGCGTTGCGCTGATGGGCATGTCGGACATGCTGGCCAAGAACCTGGCGGCCGATCACAACCCGTTCCAGATCGTGATGGTGCGCAACCTGATCGCGCTGCCGCTGGTTGTGGCGCTGGTGTGGTGGCGCGGCGGACCGCAGGCGTTTGCGACGCCGACGCCGTGGCTGCACGCGCTTCGCGGCGTGTTGCTGTTGGGGGCGGGGTATACATTCTTTACCGGGTTGCGGACGCTGGGGCTGGCGGAGGCGACGGCGATCGGTTTTGCGGCGCCGATCTTCATTACGCTCTTATCCGCGATTGTGCTGGGTGAGGCGGTCGGCTGGCGGCGCTGGCTAGCGGTGTTGGCGGGGTTCGTCGGGGTGCTGGTGATTGTGAGGCCCGGGGCCGAGGCGTTCCAGCCGGCGTCGCTCTATGTGATCGGTACGGCGGTCTTCTATGCGGTGTTCATGATTTCGAGCCGGTGGATCCACAGCGATGAATCGCTGTGGACGATGATGTTCTGGAACAACGTGTTTCCGGCCCTGTTCGCCGCGCCGTTCGTGCCGTTCGTGTGGACGCCGATACCGGAGCTGCACTGGCAGTTGCTGGCCGGGATGGCGGTGCTTGCGGCGTTTGGCGTGCCCCTGATCGCGCAGGCGTTTCGCATGGCGCCGGCGTCGGTGGTGGCGCCGTTCGACTACACGATCCTGTTGTGGGCGTGTCTGTGGGGCTGGCTGATCTGGGGCGAGTTGCCGGATGAGTGGACCTGGGTCGGCGCGGCGGTGATCGTGGTGAGCGGGGTCTATATCGTGTTTCGCGAGGCGCGGGTCGGCGCGCCGCCGAGCCATCCGGTACGTGCGTCAGTTGGCGGCGGCGATGTCGTAGAGCAGCGCGTCGATGCGGGGGATGGGTGAGCGCGCTTCGGATGGCAGGTCGTTGACGATGACAGTGAAGGCGAGCGTCTGGCCGGAAGCGGCGGTGAGATAGCCGGCAAGCGCGCGGACGCCGGTGAGCGATCCGGTCTTGGCGAAGACGGCGCCGGAGAGCGGGGCGCGCCGGAAGCGGTATTGCAGCGAACCGTCGACGCCGCCGACAGGCAGGGTGGCGCGCCAAGTTTCATACCAGTGCTGATCGGCGGCCCAGACAAGCAATTGTGTGAGCGCGCGGGGGCTGATGCGGTTGTAGACGGAGAGGCCGGACCCGTCGGACAGGTCATAGGCTGTGGCCGGGACGCCGGCTTCTTCCAGCATGGCGGCGATGGCGGCGAGGCCGTCGCCTGATCCGCCGGATCCCGCAACGAGGCCGATGCGCCGCAGGATCAACTCGGCGAACAGGTTGTGGCTTTCCTTGTTGACGATGGTGAGCGTGTTGAACAGCGGCGCGGGGAGCTGGCGTGCGATCTCCTGCGAGTTGGCGCGGCGCACGGTGGCGGAGGCTGGCGCTGTCGGGTCGGAGCGCATGATGTCGCGCATGTGGGGTTCATCGGCGATCACGGCGGGGCGGTGACGGGCGCGGGCGGTTCCGTGCACAAGAACGCCGCGCTGGCCCAACAGGCGGACAAGGCGGCGGGCGGTGAATTCGGCCGGGTCGTCGATGCCGATGGTGAGCTGGACGGGGCGGGCGCGGACGCCGAACTCGCCATGAATGCGCATTGTGTCAGACCCGGGCAGGCGGGAGATGCGCAGGTGGTCGGCGTAGCCTTCGACGGTTCTGGCTTCGACCTGGAGCTTCATCAGATCATCGCCCTCGGCCCAGGTGGCGATGATGGGCGCGCCGGGGGCGGCGCCGGCGGTGACGTCGATCTTCAGGACGTTTTCGTTGACCGTGAGGGCGGAGATGGCGGTGGCGAACTTGAACTTGAGGTCCTCGACAATCCAGCCGCTGGTCCAGCGCTGGTCAGGGAAGAGGGTGTCGTCGCCGATCACGTCGGAGACGGCGCGAATGCCATGCGCGGCGATGATGTCGGCAAGGTTGTCGAGGCAGTTGTCAGGGCATTCCGGCGAATCGGCGAGGAGCGCGTCGGCGCCGCCGATGATGGCGATGTCGGGCGGGGCGCCATCGCTGCGCGGTTCGAGGCGGATGGTGGTGGCGAATGCCGGGTTGGGCGTGCGCGGATTGGGCAGGGTGTGGAAGGCGGCGGCGGTGGTGAGGAGTTTGGTGGTTGAGGCGGGCTGGAAGCGCTTGTCGGCGTTGACCGCGTTGATCTCTCTGCCGTCGAGCGTGGAGACGTAGACGCCCCAGTGCGCTTCTGGCGGTTCGAGCGTGTGGCGTGTCTGCGCCGCCGCAGGCAGCGGGACGGCGAGGACGATGAGTGCGAAGACGGCGAGCAGGCGGACTTGCATGCTGTATGGGCCTAGGGCGTTGCGATGTCTTCGCCGGTGGCTTCGATCTGCTCGGCGAGAGCGGCTTCGAACGCGGATTCCTGACCGGCGATGAAGTCGGCGAAGCCTGTGGGGTCGATGAAGGGATTCTGGCTGTCGTCGGCGAGCATGGCGTCGCGCTTGGCGAGGAGGTCGAAAAAGTCCGGGTGGGGGGCGAGCGGGACGTGGACCGACATCGACTTCGCCTTCTCGAACGTGTCGCGGTAGTCGTCGACGATGCCTTCGTATTGCGGCGGGCCGACGAGCCGGTTGGCGGCGACGCTGGCCGAGCAGAAGACGAGGACTTCGTAATTGTCGCCGTAGGCGCTGGCTGTGGCGCCCCAGGAGGTGCAGCCGCGTGAGTGGCCGGGCGTGTGGTAGGCGGTGAGATGGTGCTGGCCGAGGGCGATGGTTTCGCCGTCAGTGATGACCCGGTCGACCTTGACCGGCGGCGCATTCCAGGCGGGCTCGTCTTCATGGCCGAGGTAGAAGCCGCCTTCGAGGGCGGAGACGTCGCCTTCCATCGCCAGCAATTCGGCGCCGGTTTCCGCCTTGAGCTGGGCGAGGCCGGCGGAATGGTCGAAGTGGGCGTGGGAGTTGAGCAGGTATTTTACGTCGGCGAGATCGAAGCCGAGCTTTTCGATACTGGCCTTGATGTGGGGGACGGATTCTTCCAGCGCGCCGTCGAGCAGGATGTGGCCTTCATCCGAAGCGAAGAGGAAGACGCCGAGACCTTCGGTGCCGACATAATAGATGTCGTCGATGATGTGGAAGGGCTCGGTGGGGACGTTCCAGCGCGCCTTGGCGGCGGCGATGCTGGCGGCGAGTTCAGGGTTCCCGGCGGGGGATTCGGCGGCGGGCTGCGGCGCCGGGGCGGCGGTGTCTTCGGCGGGTTCAGGAGCGCAGGCGGCGATGCTGGCGGCGAGGGCCGCGGCGGTCAGTCTGGCGACGAGGCGAGGCATGGCTGGTTCCTTCGGGTCCCGGCGTTTGGAGGCGATGAGTGGCGATTCATTATCGAACCTAGCGAGCAGGATTGGGCCTTGCGAGAAAAAACCGCTGTGCGGTCAAGGCTGAGGACGCGATGGGCGGGATCCGTTGTTTTTGGGCGTCAGGGCAATTGATTGTTGATACTTCTTGTGTTTTATATGACTGACCGGTCAGTTAGATATTTGAGCGAGCAATCGGCATGGCGACGGCTAGGCGGGCGCGGACGGACGAGGCGAAGGACCAGCGGCGGGCTGCGTTCCTGGATGCGGCGCTGGACGAGTTCTTCGAGCGCGGCTTTGCGGCGGCGAAGATGGACAGCATTGCGCGGCGGGCCGGACTCTCGAAGGGGTCGGTCTATCTCTACTTTGAATCCAAGGAAGCGCTGTTCGAGGAGCTGGTGCAGACGCTGGCCGTGCCGAACATCGAGCGGATGGAAGCGATCCTGGGCGCCGCGCCGTCGATCGAGAGCGGGCTGAACGGATTTGCGAAGTTTGTTCCCGCGCTGATCCGCGACACGCGGCTGCCGCGGCTGATGAAGGTGATCATCTCCGATGCGTTCAC
>JBHIWT010000236.1:0-4573 GCA_041987265.1 Hyphomonadaceae bacterium | reverse complement strand
CGGTCGTCGTCGACCTCCGCAACATCTACCGCCCCGAAGACATGGCCAGACACGGCTTCGAATACACAAGCATCGGCCGGCCGGTTTAGGAACCTTCATGGGCCTGCCAGACACCGAACGCTTCATTCTGCGGATCACCTGCCGTGACGATATCGGCATCGTCGCCAGCGTGGCGACCTTCCTTGCCGAACGCCGCCTGTTCATCGTCGAGTCCGCTGACTTCGGCGACCCGTCCTCGGGCCTCTTCTTCATGCGCGTAGTCTTCGCCTCGCAGACGTCTGGCTTCGAGGAAGCGGACTTCCGCGCCGCGTTCGCCGCCATCGCAGACAGCTGGTCCATGGAATGGACGCTTTGCAGCGCAACCGCCCGCCCGCGCGTCCTGATCATGGTGTCAAAGTCCGATCACTGTCTCAACGACCTGCTCTACCGCCATCGCATCGGCGCGCTCGGCATGGACATCCCCGCCATCGTCTCCAACCACACCGACTGCGCGTGGCTGGCCGAGCGCCATGAGATTCCGTTCCACCACATCTCACCGAACGGCCTTGGCAAGGCGCAGGCCGAAGCCGCGCTATTCGATCTGATCGACAGTCTCGATGTCGATCTCGTCGTTCTCGCGCGCTACATGCAGGTCCTGTCCGCCGACGCCTGCAAACGCCTCGAGGCGCGCTGCATCAACATCCACCATTCCTTCCTGCCGGGCTTCAAGGGCGCCCGCCCCTACCACCAGGCATGGGAACGCGGCGTGAAACTCATCGGCGCGACCGCGCACTACGTCACGCCCGACCTCGACGAAGGTCCGATCATCGCCCAGGCGGTCGAGCCCGCCGACCATACCGACACGCCGCAATCGCTCACCGCCATCGGCCGCGATACCGAAGCGCGCGTCCTCTCACGCGCGGTGAAGCTTCACATCGAAGGCCGTATCTTCCTCAATGGCGCGCGCACGATCGTCTTCGCCTGAGCGCAAGACCTACTCCCCGGTTCCGATCAACTCGTAGTACCCGGCGAGGTTCAGCCGCACGACCACATCGCGCGCGCCGTCATTCTTCAGATACCAGCCATGCACGCCGTCGAACGGCGCCACCAGCGATCCGCTTTGATCTGCGCCCGCCGTCTTGGCGTAGAACATCAGGTCGCCGATCCCGTTGGCGTCCTTTTCGGTATGGCCATGGAATTCCGAGATCATGTCGCCGGGATGTTCCAGCTCGCCATAATCGATGTCGTAGACCACCACGTCGCCCGCATTCATCGCCAGCTTGTACTCGAGCGCGCCGCCATTGCCCTCGACCGGGATCTCGACCTCGTCGGAGCGCCACACGGTCTCGGTGCGCGCGTGCACGCCCTGGCTCAGGGGGCGCTCGATCCATCCGTTCACCGGCTCCGGTTCAGGCGCGGCCTCAACGGCTTCGGCAACCGCATCGAACTCAGCAGCGCTCTCGCCGCATGCGGTCAAAACGACAAGGCCGGCGACGATCCAGACGCCCCGCCACCCCCGGCCAAACAACATTCTCGCCATGATAAGCCTCCCGGCGATGATCGCCTGTCCCACCAATAATCCCCGAGCACCGCTGCGTCAGTGCGCCCACGAAATCGTGAGGCGCAATCGCTGGCCATCGGTCGTAACGTAAGTTACGGCTCATACATTCTATTTCAGAACTTATACGATCCCAAAAAGGAACTAACTGATGCGTCTCTCCTCCGCTCTCGCGCTTACCGCCGGTCTCATTGCGCTGGCCGCCGCACCTGC
This sequence comes from Hyphomonadaceae bacterium, assembly GCA_041987265.1. GTDB lineage: Bacteria > Pseudomonadota > Alphaproteobacteria > Caulobacterales > Hyphomonadaceae > IH12. The sequence continues at coordinate 2,823 of JBHIWT010000236.1, read as the reverse complement.
ATCCTTCGCCGATGTCTCCACGTCGAAGGGCAAGCGCATCTGCAAGGAAGCCGGCGAGGCCGAATCGGCCGATGGCAAGGCGCGCGTTAATCCGCGCGACATCCGCACAACGGACACCAGCCTGATCTACCGCGTTTCCACGACCGGCGCTGACGGCGAACGCGCCAACATGATCTGCGTCGTCGATAAGGAAACCGGCGAGGCTTCGCTCAGCCCCGAAGCAGAATAGCAATCGCACTGGAGCCGTCCCGCCTGCTGCGGGGCGGCCTCACTCGGCGTTTTCGGTTTCCTGTTCACACGGCGCATCGCCGCCGCTGAGCACGCGCACACGCTCGGTCAGCGCCTCGATATAAGCGCGACCGGCCTCCTGCATCTGGCGATCCATGCCTTCCCGCAGCGAGGCTTCAACGCCGCGCCAGGTATCGATCGTCTGTTTCAGCGCCGCCGCGCCGGCTTCGGTGATCTCGACCTGCTTGCCGCCCCGGCCGCGACCGCCCTCGCTGCGGATCAGTCCGCGCCCTTCAAGAATGACCAGATTGCGCGTCAGCGTACTGGAATCCAGAGACAGCGCCTCACTCATCGCGGCCAGCGTCTTCTCCGGCTTGATCGCCACCGCAGCCAGCAGGCTGACCTGCGCGATGTTCAGATCCAGCGGCTTCAACAGCGTGTTGGCGTAATTCGTCAACGCACGCGCCAGTCGTCTCGGCGCCAGCAGCACGGAATCAGCGTGCAGCGCTTCGAACTCGCTCACATAATCTTGCATATACACCTTACTTGTCTGCCGCGAACAATGCTTATACACGATTGCTCGCTTTTCCCCGAGGAACGCTGCGCAAACGTCTTCCGCGTCTGCTGCACCGCGAAGTCGGACAATCAGGAAAATTTCACACAAACGCAACTTGACGCTGTCAAGCAGCTCGGCTAGATTTTACTGATAATCAATAAGGAGCCTCCCCAATGAAACACCTTCCCGCCATCATCGCGGCTGCTGCGGCTATTGCCCTCATCGCCCCCGCCGCCTCCGCGAAAACATCCGTTCGCCAGGCCCAGAAAGCCTGCACGACCGCCGTGAAGGCGCTGGAAAACGTCAAGACCGCTCGCGCGTCCGACGACGGCCAGGTTTTCACCAACGCCTATGCCGAAATTCCGGTCCGCGTCCGGTTCGAGGATGGCGAGAGCGCCCGGATGGTCTGCAAGCTGGATCGTGACACCGGCGAAGTCACCGACATCGAAACGATCGAATAGGTCGTCTCAGACGCCGGCGGTTGTCTCCTCCGCCGCCGGCGTCGCTATTCCTGTTCCGCCAGATCAAACGCCATCAGCAGCGTGCGCTGGCGCTCCGAGAAATTGTCGTCGGACATGATGTAGATCCGCACGCCGCCATCGCTGCGGGCCCGCACAGCGATGCCTTCGAAATTATCGACATTGTTCAGCGCTGCGCCCAGTTCCGCCAGCCGCCGCGTCGACACCGCCCGATAGCGAAAGTGCGACCGCTCGTCGAACTCGCTGATGATCCGGGCAGGCAGGTTACTCTGATCGAGATAGCGCTCGAATACCGTCTCGGAGATCACGATGGCGTTGCCCGTCAGGCTGTCGAACCCGCGATGCAGCGTGAACGCGCGCACCTGGTCATCATCCGCAATCAGATCCATGCCGACGAATGCAGGCGCGCCATCTTCAACCGCCAGATCGAATTCAGGACTCGCCTCGATCGGCCGCGCCGAGAGCGGACCCCGCGCGCCCGCCTTCGTCTCCGTGCCCACGAACACATACCAGTCCGGCGTCACCGCCAGCGGCTCCGGCCCGGAATTGTCGCCAACCGCCAACCCGGCCCGATCGAATGCAGCGCCCAGCGAGCCAGACGGTCCATCCGCGACCGCGGCGCCGCGCGCTTCCATGCCGCAAGTCTCAAGATCAAACGCCAGCACCCGGTGATTGCGCTCGAAGGAAACCAGCGCAACGCCATCGACCAGCGCCAGCCCTTCCGCATCGCCATCCGCCTTGCCGCGCAGTTCGCCGCCATCCGCTCCACGCATGCCCCCGATGCGCGCGCGCAGGGGCGTCAGGCCATCCGCGCTCATTTCGAACCGGACGAAATCGCCCTGGTCGCTGACCGCAAGCAGATCGCCGTCATCCTCGACCGCCAGCCCCGAGAGCCCGCCAAAACGGTCGTCGGAACTCTCAAGCTGATAACCGGCGACGAATGTCAGCAGCCCCGCGCTCTGCCGCCGGACCCCAAACCGGCCAAGCGTGACCGGATGCGCGATCACCTCAACCGCCTCGCCCGGCGCGGCCGCCGCGCCTGCCGGACATGACTTGCGACGCAACTCACCGATGTAGGCGGAGAGCTCCCCACCCGGAGGTTCCGGTGCGACGGGCGCAGCCTCGACTGAGGAAACAGGCGCAACCTCTGGTGCGACCACGTCGGGCGCCTCGACGGCAGGCGTGGTGACTTCAGGCGTAGAACCACCAGGCGTTGCGATCTCGATCGGCGCAGGTTGTGTTGAGGTCGCGCATCCCGCCAGCGCGACTGCCGCGCATACAGGAACGAACCAGCGCCTAGCGCGTCCCACGCTTCACCTCGGCGAATGTCGTGCGCCGCACCGACCTGCCCGGATCAATACTCGCCGCCAGCCCCATCGCCTGCCCCGGCTTGCGCAGGTCCGCCGCGGCGCCAGTTGCGTTCGCCAAGTTATGCCAAGCGTTGTGCGCATCTGGTGCAGCTTCTTGAGATAGGCCACGGCCTCGGCCGCCGAACGGATGTCCGGCTCGGACACGATCTCGATCAGCGGCGTGCCGGCGCGGTTGAGATCGATGCCGGAG
>JBHIWT010000235.1:0-4622 GCA_041987265.1 Hyphomonadaceae bacterium | reverse complement strand
GCCGGACGCGTCGATGAGGTAGACGTGGCTGTCCTTGTCGACGGGTCGTTTGGCAGGCATGGGCGCAGCTCCGGAAATCGAGACTTGGCGATAGCAAGGTGCGCGGCGGGACGCCAGACGGGGTCGGGCCGATGCCTGTTCGGAAATGAGACAGACCCACACGCGATATTAAGGGGAACGTGAAACAAGCAAGCGTTAAGTATATGACTACTGAGGCGCGCTGTGACTGAACGTCGATCTCCTGAGGGCGAAACGGCCCAAAACGACCGCCTGGACGTTGCGGAATCTCTGCGAAACAACGGGTTCACGCCGATGCGGAGGATCTCGATCGCCGCGCTCGCGATTGTTGTCATCATACTGGCGGCGGGGGCGTTCCTCGTCTTCTTCCCGTTCGAGATCGTCGCGGCCTGGGCTGGTCTGACGGTCCTGATCCGCATGGCGTCCTATTATGCGGTTGAACGCGCCGAGGCGGGAAGCGAGATCTGGCGCCGGATCTCGATCGGGCTCTATGCATCGTCTCTGATCGTGTGGATGGCCGCCTGTGGCGCACTCTGGTCGACGCAGCATATCGCCGCTGTCGCGACCGGCGTTCTGATTGCGATGTCGCTGACGTTCTATGTTGCGTTCGCCAGCCGCGAATCCCTGAGAATCACGATCGGCCTGCTGTCGGTGCCGATGGCGCCCTTGCTCGCATATCTCTGCTGGCTAGCCTGGACCTACTATCCGCCCGTCCTTGCGGTCATTGGCATGGCTTCCATCGTGATGACGGTGGCCAATATCGGGCAGGTCGCGCGCATGGCGCACGACAATCTCGTGCGCCTGAAGGAAGCCATGGCGCAGCAGACGGCGACCCAGCACCGGCTGGAGTTTGCGATCGAAGCTGCTGGCGACGGATATTTCGAGATCGACCTGGCGACGAGGGAGTATCGTCGTAACGGGGCGATGAAGGACAATTTCGGGCACGCGAAGGCCCCGCCAAGCGTCGCAGAAATGGGACAGCGGATCCACCCGGATCATATCGGCGAAGCCCACAGAAACCTGAAGAAGGTCGACGCCGGCGAGCTGACCGGTTGGAACCAGGACATGCGCGTCAAGGTGGGCGACGGGTCGTACTGCTGGATGCAGTTGCGCGCGCGCCTGCTTGAGACCAGCACGGAGCGCAAGCTGCTGGGTACGTTGACCGACATCTCTGATCGCAAGGCGATGGAAGAGGAATTGCGCGCGGCGATGGAGCGCGCCGAGGCGTCGAACAAGGCCAAGAGCGAGTTTCTCGCCAACATGAGCCACGAGATCCGTACACCGCTGAACGGCGTGCTGGGCATGGCGCAGGCGCTGGAAGCGGACGACCTGTCGGACGAGCAGCGCAAGAAGGTTTCGATCATCATCGGCAGCGGCAAGTCGCTGACGGCGCTGCTGAACGATGTGCTGGACCTGTCGAAGATCGAGGCTGGCAAGCTGGAGATCTCGCCGGTCCCGGGCGAGCTGGTGCACACGATGAAGCGCGTGCGCCAGTTGTTCCAGACCGCCGCGGAAGAGAAGGGCCTCGTGATCGGCGTCAGGTATTCATCCGAACTGCCGTCGCATCTTGTCTATGATCCGGTGCGGGTGCGTCAGTGCGTTTCGAACCTGATCTCGAACGCCGTGAAGTTCACCCCCTCAGGACGGGTCGACATGTCCCTTGCCAGCAAGGAGATCGCGCCCGGCGAGCACATGGTGCAGGTCGACGTGATCGACACCGGCATCGGCATGACGCAGGAGGTTCAGGACAAGCTGTTCAGCGCCTTCACGCAGGCGGACGGCGCAACTACCCGGCAATATGGCGGCACCGGTCTGGGACTGGCGATTTCGCGGCGGCTGGCGCGCATGATGGGCGGCGACATCACGGTGAAATCTGCGCCGGGCATCGGATCGACGTTCACGCTGACCTTCAAGGCTGCGATTGCGGAGGCGGCCAACGCGCCGGAGACCAAGTCCGCGCCTGCAGCGCCGAGCGAACCGGTGGGCGGCAGCCTGCGCGGCAAGCGGGTTCTGCTGACCGACGATAACGCGGTGAACCGCCAGGTAATCAAGCTGTTCATGGCGCCGCTTGGCTGTGAGGTGTTCGAGGCGACCAACGGCAAGGAAGCGCTGGACGCGATCGCGACGCAGGGCTTCGATGTGATCCTGCTGGACGTGCACATGCCGGTGATGGACGGCGTGGAAGCGATCAAGCGGATCCGATCTGCCGAGGCGTCCTGGAAGGATGTGCCGGTGATCGCGCTGACGGCGGATGCGATGCGCGGCGATCGCGAGAAGTACCTGGCGATGGGCATGACCGATTACGTGGCCAAGCCGGTCGACCAGCGCGAACTGGCGACGAAGATGCTGGAAGTGATGAACCTGGCGCCGCCGGCAGAAGCCGAACGCAAAGCGGGCTAGGACAGCCCGTCGCGCAGCGGATTGGCGCGCCATTCGTCCGCGCTCTGTCCCCAGATGTCGATCGGATGTTTGTCGAACGGCGGCGGCAGCCGGGTCGGTCCGCGATTGACGGCGCCGAGACGTTCAGCGAGCCGGGCGGAATTGACGTTGTCCGGCGCGATGCAGTGGATGATGTCGGTCCAGCCAAGCTCGTCGACCGCGAAGTTCATCGACGCGATCGCGGCTTCAAGCGCATAGCCCTTGCCCCAGTGTTCACGCACGACGCCCCAGCCGATCTCGTCGCCCGGCCAGTCCGCCGGACGCCATGGCCCGGTGCGCCCGACCCAGGCGCCGCTCGACTTTTCGATCATCGAGAACATGCCGAACCCATGCAGCGCCCAGCAGCCCGCGAGCGAGGCGAGTACGCGCCAGGCTTCCGACGGGGTCTGCAGACCGCCGATGAAACGGGCCGTTTCCTCGTCGGCCATCATCGCACAATAGGGCCCGACATCCTCCTCGCGGGGAACGCGCAGGATAAGACGCGGGGTCTCGATCTCGATATCGATGCGTCCGGCCATGTCGTTCAGGACTTCCGTTCGTGGAGAATGACCGAGCGGCCGGCATAGGTGGTGTAGGCGTATTTGCGGAAGCTGCACTTCTGGGCGACGCGCAGTGACGCCACGTTGGTTTCGCCGATCATGCAGACGAACCGCGTGGGCAGCAGCGCGGCTTCGCCCCATTGCAGCACGGCGCGCAGGGCTTCGCTGCCGATGCCCCGGCCGTGGAATTCCGGCGAGATCGCCCAGCCGGCTTCCGGCGCATCGCCGAACGCTGGTTCGATCGCCCGTTCAAGAACCGCGAGGCCGACCGTGCCGGCATAGCCGCCGGATTCCTTGTCGAAGCAGGAGAAGAACCCGAAATTGTTGAGCTTCCAGTGGCCGACATCGCGCAGGAACAGCTTCCACGCATCCTCGCGGTCGAGCGGTTCGCCGGATATGTGCTGAGTGACCATCGGGTTCGACCACATGCGCGCGAACGCCTCGAAGTCGTCGATGACCGGCGGCTTGAGCAGCAGCCGTTCGGTTTCGATGGTCTGGTTGTCGGGGGTGTTCATGCCGTCCATCGCCACCCCATCAAGGCTATGAAATGGCCGGCCGGATCCTTGAACGGACGCAGCACGAGTTCGCGCTTGTCCTCGCGCTGGAGCAATTGCGGAGCGGCGGCGAAGGTGACGCCCCTTGCTTCCAGATCCCGCTCGGTTGCGGCGAAATCTTCAGGCTCGAAATAGAGGATCGTGTCGCCCGGATTGGGCGTATCCGATGGCGAAGGGCCGATCATCAGGCGGGTGCCGCCGGCGTTGAAGAAGGTCATGCCGTTGGTTTCCATGACCACTTCGAGCCCCAGCGTGTCACGGTAGAAGGCCGCCAGAGCCGCCGGGTCTGCGCCCGCCAGCGCCACCTGGGCGAGGCCTTTGAGTTTGGGCGGGGCGGACATTCGGCGTACTCCTTACCAAGGGAGCTTTTTAAAGCCTCCAGATTGGCTAGCAAGCGCGTTCGTCTCCGAGGCGGTGGAGCCGGGAGGGACGCATGCTGGCCGGAAGCGGGAGAGCAAGGGCTGTGGAACTCAACCTACACGGGAAAACTGCCTGGATAACAGGCGCTTCCAAGGGCATCGGGCGGGCCTGCGCAGAGCGGCTGGCGCAGGAAGGATGCAGCCTGCTGCTGGTTTCGCGCACCCAGCGCGACCTCGAACAGGCGGCGGACGACCTCATCCGGGTGCACGGCGCGCACGTCGACGTTTTTTGCAGGCGATCTCTCCAAGAGCGCGATCGTCGACAAGCTGTGGGCTGGCGGGCCGACGCCGGACATCCTCGTCAACAATGCCGGCGCGATCCCGTCCGGTTCGCTGAAGGACGTTGACGAGGCGACGTGGCGCGAGGCCTGGGAGCTGAAAGTGTTCGGCTACATCAACATGTGCCGCATCGCCATGGAGCGGATGTCGGCGCGCGGGGAGGGCGTGATCATCAACGTGATCGGCGCCGGCGGGGAAAAGCCGCGTCCGGATTATGCGGCGGGGGCCGGCGGCAATGCGGCGCTGATGGCGCTGACCCGCGCGCTGGGCTCGACGAGTACGTTGCGCGGGGTGCGGGTGGTCGGTGTCAATCCCGGCCTCATCGAAACCGAACGGCTGGAAAAACAGATGAAGCGCCGGATGGAAAAGCGCGG
>JBHIWT010000234.1:0-4635 GCA_041987265.1 Hyphomonadaceae bacterium | reverse complement strand
CGCCCGACTGCGTCAGCTCAGGCGCAATCCCACCAAGCAGGAACATATGATAGATCGCGACCGCGCCGGCGAAAGCCAGGCGCAGCAGGTTGAAGTTGTTCGACAGATCGTGCGTCAGCAAGACCGGCGCACGGCCGACCGCAATGTCGCCACGGTCCGCCTCCATTTCGGGCGCTCTTTCCTCCGCGTCGGCGCGCTGCACAGATGCCGAGACAGCCACCAGCAGCGTCATCAGTCCGCAGACCGCCCACCACCAGTCATTCCACAGATCATAGGAAACTCCGGAAACCGCGACCGCTGCCCCGACGACCCCGGCGCCCATCCGCCCGGCCACGCCGAGCGAAGCTGGAGAAGGCAACCGCCAGCCGACCATAACGATCACGATCGCCGTCAGGATCGCCCCAACTGCACCGGTTTCCGCCCACAGCTGCACGAACATGTTGTGCGCATGATTGGGAATATGCAGGTCGCCGGCGAAGGCGCCGCCGGAGATCACCTCAGAGATCGACCGCAACACGCCGAGCCCGCCGCCATAGATCGGACTTGCCGACACGACTTCCAGCACCCGCGCCCAGATCGCGCGCCGCCACTCCATGGAACTGTCAGCCTGGTTGACGTCGGCGCCCAGCGAGATCAGCCCGAACAGAACCGGCGTAAGCAGCGTCAGGCCAGCAACGCCCAGCGCAAGCACGCGAAACCCGTAGCGGGGCATCAGGCGCACGACGCCGACAAAGACAACCGCGAGAATGATCGCCAGCAATCCCGCATGCACGCCGCGCCACAGCAACGCCGCAGCCAGCACGCCAACCACGCCCCAGGCCAGAACCTGGCCCACGCGGTCCGGTCGCCATTCTCTGATCGCAAAGAAAAGCCATGGCGCGGCAACCGTCATGATCAGGGAATTGCGCGTGACGTTCTGCACGCCCTCGCCGGCGCTGCTCATCATCGGCGCAAACAGCTCCAGCGCATACATCTCGAAGACCGCCAGCAGCGCCACCAGCAACAATTGCATGCAGAACGCAAACACCGCGACCTTGTTGACCAGCACCCGCGCGCCGTCATCCATCCGCGATACCGCCGCAAACAGCACCGCCATCGCAAAGAACAACAATCCGACCCGCAAGACCTCGCTGCGCAGGTTAATGTTCCCCTGAAGCGGCTCGAATTCGATGATGGAGAAGCTGTTGGGCGACCAAAGCGCGGACGCAGCTGCGAAGGCGAATGCCGCAACAAGCCAGATCATGTAACCGCGCACGCGAATCCGCGCCGCAGACGCAATCAGCGCCAGCGCACACAGCCCGACCAGTGACGAGAAACCCAACCCGCCCGCAAACGCGAGCAACGGCCACAGCGCAAAAATGAGGATCAAGACCGCTGTGGTCACCACCGCCTCAACACAAAATCCACTCGATAGCTGACGTAGTACGGCTCACGTTACAGTCCCGCAACATGAAGGGCTGCGTTTAGGCGCCGATTTTGAATGCCCAACTAAGGCAATTTCTTAAGTATAATCGGGCACTGTGTCGCTTTACTGTGACCAAACCGTCTGAGGGCGAGCATATGTGCGGGGGAGAGGCGGAAATTTCAGCCAGAACCAGCGAAACCGGGGGCGAAATGCGCCAGAGCGATGATCGCGACACCCTACCGTTGATCGTCGACATGGACGGAACGGTGCTCCGCACCGACACACTTTTTGAGTCCCTGGCCGATCTCCTGCGCCGCTACCCCTTCTGGACCCTGTTCCAGATGCTGTGCCTTCCGTTCGCGATCGCAGAGGTTAAGGCCCGCATCCAGCGCCGCGCCGACATCGACGTCCCAACGCTGCCGGTAAACACAGAGGTGCTCGAATACTGCGAGGCCCAGCGCGCTGCGGGCCGGCAGGTCTGGCTGGTCTCCGCCGCCGACCAGCAGATGGTTCAGGAAGTCGCCGACCATCTCGGCGTCTTCGACGAGGCGATCGGGTCCGACGGCAAACTGAACAACAAGGGCGGCGCGAAAGCGCGACTACTTAACGACGCCTTCCCGGACGGTTTTGAATATATCGGCGACAGCCCTGCCGACATGCGAATCTGGGCGCAATCGAAGCGCGCATCGTTCGTCGGCGGCGGCGCGGCGCGCAAGCGCGCGTTGGAAAACGCCGGTATCGAGGTTGGCCAGGTCTTTGAGCGCCCCGGTCGCCGCCTTCGCGCGTGGCGCAAGGAGATGCGCCTGCATCAATGGGCCAAGAACGCGCTGATCTTCGTTGCGCCCTTGCTGGCGATGAAATTCACCGACCCGGCGTCGATGATCGCATGCCTGATCGCCTTCCCGCTCATCGGCCTGATGGCTTCCGGCACCTACCTGCTCAACGACCTCCTCGATCTCAAGGCTGACCGCGCCCACCATTCCAAGAAGAAGCGCCCGTTCGCCGCCGGAACGATCAAACTCTGGCAGGGCTTCATCGCAGCGCCGCTGTTGATCTTCGTCGGTCTCGCAGGCGCAGTCCTGTTGTCGATCCCCTTCGCCGTCACGATGGTGATCTACCTCGTCGTCACGCTGCTCTACTCATTTTATCTCAAGCGCTTCCCGCTCCTCGACGCGGCGACGCTCGGCTTCCTCTTCACCATCCGCCTGTTGATGGGTGGTGCGCTGACCGACGTTCTGCTGACACAATGGCTGATCGTCTTCTCGATGTTCCTGTTCGTTTCGCTGTCGCTGGCCAAGCGACATGTCGAGATCGTGCGCAAGGCCGCCGCTGGCCAGAGCTGGGTCAAAAGCCGCGGCTATCGCGAGGAAGACCAGACCATCACGCTCGGTTTCGGTCTCGCAACGGCGACCGCCACGCCGATCATTCTCGTCCTCTACGTGCTCGATTCGGCCTGGCCGTCCGGCGCTTACTCGGCCCCGGGGGCATTGTGGGGGGCGCCGGTCATCCTCTCGCTCTGGCTCATGCGCGTTTGGCTCCTCGCCAATCGCGGCGAGCTTGACGACGACCCGGTCGTCTTCGCCATCAAGGACCCCCACAGCATCGCGCTTGGCGTGCTCCTGGTAATTTCATTCGGCTGGGCGGCGTTCGGCCCGCCAACGCCATCGCTTGAATCGCTCAGCAGCACCGGCCTTGGCGCCATCCTGTTCAGCAATCCATGACGGCCGCCAAACCCGCAACGCGCCTCGCCAACTTCATGGAATTCGTCCGATTCGTGCTGACGGGCGGACTCGCCGCGATCGCCAACCTCGCATCCCGCTACCTGCTGGACATGGTCCTGCCGTTCGAGGCGGCCGTGGCGCTGGCCTATGTTGTCGGCATGGTCATCGCCTTCGTGCTCTTCCAGCGCACGATCTTCGGCGACCCCGGCACCGGGCTGCGACGCCAGATCATCCGTTTCACCCAGGTCAACCTGCTCGGCGGCGTGCTGACGCTACTGCTCAGTTCAGCGCTGGCGCGCTACATCTTCCCCGCCGTCGGCTGGACCTTCCGTGCCTACGACTTCGCCCACTTCTTCGGCGTCTGCGCCCCCGCCATCTCCAGCTACTTCCTGCACAAACATTACACGTACCGCTGAGCCGCTACTCAGCAAGCTGGAGCCTCACCCAACTGACGCCGATCCCCAATGCGCGCGGGTCATCGGAAAGGCCGAGCTCCAGCGGCGACACCGCGCCCGGCACGCGGAACTCCAGTTGGAGCGTTTGCTCTTCGTCATGCGCTGGAACACTGATTACTTTCTCGTACCTGTTGGTCGGCCACTGCATTTGCCATGACGCAACCTGCTGGCCGTTCTGCAGAACTTGCACTTGCCGACTCGGTGACTCTTCCGGAACGTAGCCGACGATTGAGAACGCGATCTCATATCGTCTGTCGGGTCGAAGCGAGCTCAACGGAAGCGCCATCATGGAACTGGGCCCTACAGTCCAGACACCCCATTCCTCCGGTGAAGACCAACCGTCTCGAAGGTACGACACACCACTGCCGCGCTCACGAAACCAGACACGCCGGCCGACTGGAAGCGGCTCAGGTTCGCGTTCGACACCATCTCCGAACGATTGCGGGGCTACGATTTCCGGCGGCCGCGGCGGCGTCATGACGAAACGTAGATCAATCCGCCGGTTCAAAGCCTGGTCGCCATCGCTGTTACTACGCGTAACGGGTCGCTGGTCTGCATAACCCGCCACCGAAAACACGCTCAGCGCCTCCTCAGTTCCAATCGGCGCGTTTCTGAACTCGGACAACTCGGGGCGATTGCCGAGCATCTGACGCAGTATGTTCGATGCGCGAGCCAGCGAGAGATCCCAGTTGTCGTGTATCCGTGCCGTGGGCCGGACGGGGTCGCTATCGGTGTGTCCCTCGATAAAGACGGCGTCCAGCGAATGGCTCGCTCCGAAGCAATCAGATGCAGGCGGGTCTTCTGCTCGGAACGCATAGCAGGGCAGGTGGATCACAAGCGCATCTGACAGTACGCCCAGCGCTTTCTGCCCCTCCTCGGTAGGTGTCTCACTGCCCTTGTCGAAGAGGATCTCGTTGGGCAGCCGAAGAACCCCACGCGATTGGTCGACGTCCACGGAACGCCCCGCGTGTCGAGATAGTCGTGGAGATCGCGTAGCAATAAACTGCGCGCACTGTCAGAATCCACCAGCGATCTTGTCGTGTCTCGCATCTGG
>JBHIWT010000233.1:0-4753 GCA_041987265.1 Hyphomonadaceae bacterium | reverse complement strand
CGCCATGTTCACCGGCACGCCAAGCATCAATCTGGAATCGATCGGCGGTCAGCTCTCGAACGACCCCACCTTCCTTGCGGAGATCGAGGAAGAGGAAGCCAACCTGCGCAACGACGTGGATGATTTCGAGGTCTACCCGGTCATCCAGCTCGGCGTGTCCTACCGGTTCTAGATACCCGTCCAGCCGCTCAGGGCGTCGTCGAGCGCACAAGACGCGGGCTGTAGATCAGGTGGCAGGACTGGCACGATTGCGCCAGTCGGGCCGAGCCCTCGCTCAGCGCCGCGCGATCCTGCGTGGACGCGGCGCGCCCCACCGCCATGGCCGAGTCCCGCATCTCGATCGAGTATTTCAGCCAATCCGGCTCGGCGACCCAGGCCGCATCATTGTCGCCGGTTCCGGGAATCGTGGTCAGCGTCGCCGCGCCCACGAGGTCGATCGCCGCGGCGCCCACTCGCAGCCAGTCCTGCTCGGAAAGTTCGTTTGGCGCGGTGTTCGCCTGAAAGATATCGAATGAGGCGCGGTTCACCACGCCGGCCATCACCGAATTGATCGGAATGCGCAGCGGGATCGGCCCCGCCTCCGCGCCCTGGCCCGGAGGGGCGTCCGCGCCGGCGGATTGCGCGGGCGCGTCGCCAGCGCGATCCGGCGTCTGCGGCGTCGAGTCTGGGCTGCACGCGCCGATACCGATGACGCAAAGCCCGATGGCGAACCAATGTCTGGACATGCCCGCTCCCGATTAGCATCGCACAGGATTGAATCCGGACTATGTCAGTCCGGCGTCGCGCTGCAAACGCCGCAATCCCGATTGGCAAACTAGCAGGGGCGCCTGCCCGGTGGCGAGCCTAGGGGTGGTAAGGCTTGTCCGGGTTTTCCTCGTTCCACTTGGCGACCTGTTCAGCGAACTCGTCCGCCGGACATTCGCCCATGTAGGTGGCGTCCGCCTGCATGGACAGGCCGGCGAAGATGATGCCCCAGCGCGCTGACCCCTTGGCGCGGATCTTCAGCGATTCCGGCGCGGCCGAAATGTTTGCATCCGCCTTGCCGGAGACATCGCCCTTGCAGATCAGCCTGAAGTCATAGCCGCCGCGCACGGGCGCCACGTCCTCCACCCGGCAGCCCTCATCCAGATCAGCAGCGAGGCGCGACAGGGTCATCTCCGCCTTGGGCGGGATCAGGCATTCCAGGTTCTGCTCATCAGATGAGAAGAGCCCCATGATCTTGGTGCTCTGTTCCCAGTTCCACATGCCCGGCTTCACCGAGACAACCGCTTCAGTCGCAGTATCAGCATGCGCCACTGCGATTGCGCCCAACATGGCCGCGCCGATCAGGATCCGTTTCATGTCGCGCCTCCGAATTCCAAACCTGATTTTCGCACTCTACGGATGAACCACGCCCGAACGATCGATGACCGTTCATTCATGAATTTTCGAATCCACGGTCCATTCCACCATAGCGCGGCAGTCGCGGACCAAGCAAAAGCATGATTATGGCGCCAGCAAGGTAGCCTCCGGCGTGCGCCTCCCAGGCGACGCCTGCGCCCAGTACAAACGGGCCAGCGAACGCCAGCGCCACGTTTGCGACCGCAAAAACCGCCGTGAACGTGATGAAGCCGCGCGACATCGGCGAGCGCACCGTTCCGTCCGGCGCGATCAGCATCGCCGCCGCCATCAGGCCGGAAACGCCGCCCGACGCGCCAACCGCTGCGCCGCCCATCGGTCCCTGAAGCGCGAGATAGGCCAGCGATCCGGCCAGCACCGCGCCAAAGAAGATCGCCAGCCACTTGCCGACGCCGACCGGATCTGCGCCCACAGAGCGCGCCACCGGGGTTCCGAACGCCAGCAACATCCCGGAATTCATGATCACATGCATCCAGCCGCCATGCAGGAAGGCCGAAGACACCAGCGTCAACATCTTCGCGCCCAGCCCGACATAGGCGACGTCCGATCCCGCCTCGGCAAAGAAGCGTCGCGGCACAAGCGCGTAGTTGAACGTCGTCTCGACCCAGCCGCGATCGTCGAGCAGGTAGCTCGCACCGTGCAGCCCGACCAGCACCAGCGCCATACCGATCACGATCAGCGGGGCGTTGAACAACGGCTCCTTTGGCCGCTGCGTATTCTGATCGCTCGGAGACTGTTCCATGATGGTTAGATGCGTCCCCCGGCGCCCGAACTCAAGCCGCCCGCCGCATCCGCAGCGCAAGACCCGCCCCGCCGAGCGCAACCAGCCACAGATTTACGCCCCACCAGAACGGATCGTACTCGCCGCGAATGGCCCAGAAGGAAACCGCCATCAGTCCGGCGCAGACCATCAGGGTGAGCGATACCAGCGACAGGCTGTGGGCGCGATCCGCCGCCATCGGCAGAAACCGCGCCGCCAGTCCCGTCACCGCAAACAGAACGTCGATCGGAAAGAACGACCAGTTCCACGCCACGACCAGCGGGTTCTGGTAGTCCGAGTACATCCATTCCGGCGGCAGGGAGAGGATCCCGCCGGCCATCGCACCGGCGAGAATCCAGTAAGCGAGCATGCCGACTTCAGTCGCCGTCAGCAGCCACTTCATCGGCGCCCCCTAGTTGCGCGCCTTGTCCACCAGCCGGTCGTTCTTAGCCCAGTGCATCATGTCGCGCAGCTTCTCGCCGACTTCCTCGATCAAGTGCGTGTTCATGCGGTTGCGCATCGAACGGAAGGACGGCGCGCCGGCCTGGTTCTCCAGCACCCAGTCACGCGCGAAGCGGCCGGACTGAATGTCATCCAGCACCTTCTTCATCGCTGTCTTGGTGTCGGACGTGATCACACGCGGACCGGAGACATACTCGCCATACTCCGCTGTGTTCGAGATGGAGTAATTCATGTTGGCGATGCCGCCTTCGTAGATCAGGTCGACGATCAGTTTGGTCTCGTGCAGGCATTCGAAATACGCCATCTCCGGCGCATAGCCCGCCTCGACCAGCGTCTCGAAGCCGGCCTTGATCAGCTCGACGATGCCGCCGCACAGAACAGCCTGCTCGCCGAACAGGTCGGTCTCGGTCTCTTCGCGGAACGAGGTTTCGATCACGCCGGCGCGGGTGTTGCCGATGGCTTTGGAATAGCTCAGCGCCACTTGCTGCGCGGTTCCGGTCGCATCCTGATGGATCGCAATCAGGCCCGGCAGGCCGAAGCCCTGCGCATACTGGCTGCGCAGCGTGTGACCGGGGCCCTTCGGCGCCGACAGCGACACGTCGACGTCAGCCGGCGGACGGATCAGGTTGTAGTGAATGTTGAAGCCGTGGCCGAACATGATGTGCTGGCCCTTGCGCACGTGCGGCTCGATCTCGTTGGCCCACAGCACCGCCTGCTTCTCGTCCGGCACCAGGATCATGATGACATCGGCCCATTGCGCAGCCTCGGCCGGCGTCACGACCTTCAGGCCCTCGGCCTCCGCCTTCGGCTTCGATCCGGAATTGCCCTGCAGCCCGACAACAATGTCCTTCACGCCTGAATCGCGCAGGTTCAGCGCATGCGCATGGCCCTGCGACCCATAGCCGATCACGGCCACCTTCTTCTTCTGGATCAGCGCCACATCGGCGTCGTTGTCGTAATAGACTTTCATCTCACCCTACTCCTCGGGACTTTGTGTATCTTCCTGAACCGGCGGAGGGTCCGGCGCGCCGAGATCGATCACGCCTTTCCATTCGCCGCTAGAATTCTTCTTCCACACGCTGACATAGCGGCCGGTCCCGACCGTCTCGTCGTTGCGGGTGCGTGTATACCTTCCGGTCGTGACGGCAAGGTCTCCGGACGCGGAACCATGCCCGCCGTCCGGCTCCCAGCTCATCTTCAGGTCTTCCGGCCACCCGGCGAACCCGGCGCGGATCGCCTCTTCCCCGACCGTCACGTCTCCCGGCCCGATCATCATGCCCTCGACGGCATCCATGTAGGCCGCAAACGCCTCGCCCATCGGATGCGTCTGGGCATAGGCCGAAAATTCCCGATCCACCGCCATCGCCTCGTCGAGCGCCTTCTGAGCCGGCATGCCCGCCGCCATCACGGCGGCCCGCTGCCCGCCCTTGCCGCCGCCATGCTCGGTACGCTCATCGACGCCGCAGCCAACGACGACTAATCCTGTAACCAATCCAGCAATGATGCGCGTTGCCGTGTCCCCCTGCGCAGCGGGGGGACCGCGCTTCGCTACAGGCGAAGTGCGAGGGGGGGCTGCGTTTCCACGCCCCCCTTCGGCCCTCCGGGCCACTTCCCCCGCAAGCGAGGGAAGACGGAACCCGGCCAGGTTGGTCACCCCGCCCGCTCCTTGCCGCGCTGGATCGAGAGCACGCCGGTGCGGGCGATCTCCACCAGGCCCAGCGGGCGCATCAGTTCAGCGAACTGGTCGATCTTGGACGACGCGCCGGTGATCTCGAAAATGAAGCTCTCATTTGTCGTGTCGATCACATTGGCGCGGAAGATCTGCGACAGGCGCAGCGCCTCGACGCGCTTCTCGCCCTTGCCCGCCACCTTCACCACGGCCAGCTCGCGCTCGATGCCGCCAGTCGAATTGGTGACGTCAATCACCTTGGCCACCGGCACCAGCCGCAGAAGCTGCTGTTCGATCTGTTCGAGAATGTGATCGGTTCCAGACGTCACGATGGTAATGCGCGATTGATGCGCGCCGGCGTCCACCTCGGCGACCGTCAAGCTCTCGATGTTATAGCCGCGCGCCGAAAACAACCCGACCACGCGGGCGAGAACGCCCGGCTCGTTATCGACGATGCAGGCCAG
>JBHIWT010000232.1:0-4756 GCA_041987265.1 Hyphomonadaceae bacterium | reverse complement strand
CCGTTTAATATCCGGAAAATTACCAATTCGATAATCTGACGCCGCTTTATCCGGATTCTCGGATCCGGATGGAGATCGACGATCCGACCGTGAAAGATCTGTCCGCGCGGGTGATCGACCTGGTGGCGCCGCTCGGCAAGGGCCAGCGTGGCCTGATCGTTGCGCCGCCCAGAACCGGTAAAACGGTTCTGCTGCAGAACATCGCGCATTCGATCACGTCAAATCATCCGGAGTGCTTCCTCATCGTTCTGCTGATCGATGAGCGGCCTGAGGAAGTGACCGACATGCAGCGTTCGGTGAAGGGCGAGGTCGTGTCGTCGACCTTCGACGAACCGGCCACGCGGCATGTGCAGGTTGCGGAGATGGTGATCGAGAAGGCTAAGCGGTTGGTCGAGCATGGGCGTGACGTTGTCATCCTGCTGGATTCGATCACGCGTCTCGGCCGCGCCTACAACACGGTTGTTCCGTCATCCGGCAAGGTTCTGACCGGTGGTGTCGATGCCAATGCCTTGCAGCGTCCGAAGCGGTTTTTCGGTGCGGCGCGTAACATCGAGGAAGGCGGTTCGCTGACGATCATTGCGACTGCCCTGATCGATACCGGCAGCCGCATGGACGAGGTCATCTTCGAAGAGTTCAAGGGTACCGGCAACTCGGAAATCGTTCTCGACCGCAAGGTGGCTGACAAGCGTATCTTCCCGTCGATGGATATTCTGAAGTCCGGCACGCGCAAGGAAGACCTGCTTATTGCAAAGCAGGACCTGCAGAAGATTTTCGTTCTCCGGCGTATCCTGGCGCCGATGGGAACGACGGATGCAATTGAGTTCCTGATCGACAAGCTGAAGCAGACGAAGACGAATTCGGATTTCTTCGATTCGATGAATACCTGATTGATTCGGATTCGAAACGAGTCGGTCCTATTCGGACAGCGCCGTGATCGATTCGGACTCGAAATGATGTAATCAGCCAGTTGGCCGCCGGTGAAAGCCATGTTGCAATCGGCTACCATATTCGCGCTGTCCAGCGGCTTGCCGCCGAGCGGTGTAGCGGTGATCCGCATTTCCGGTTCCGGCGCCAAGACAGCAATCCGGTCTTTATGCAGGTCGGTCCCTGAAGACCGGATTGTCGAACTTCACGAAATTCGCGATCGGGATGGCTTGTTGCTCGACCGTGGGCTCGTGACGGTCTTTTCGGCGCCGCGGAGTTTCACCGGGGAAGATTGTGCCGAGTTGCACATTCACGGCGGCGCCGCTTCGGTAGCGGCGGTTCTGTCTGCCCTTGGTGAGCTGGACGGGTTTCGCCAGGCTGATCCGGGCGAGTTCACGCGACGGGCCTTCATCAATGGAAAGATGGATCTAACGGGTGTTGAGGCCCTCGGGGATCTGATTTCAGCTGAGACTGAAATGCAGCGGCGCTTCGCTCTTGCGAATGCGGGTGGTAGGCAGTTCGACACATATCGGGTATGGCGCGAGCGTATCCTGCACGCACGAGCGATGATCGAGGCAGAGCTCGATTTCTCGGACGAGGGTGATGTCCCGGGTTCAGTCGCCGACGATGTCTGGTTGGATATGTCGGCGCTTTGCGAGGAGATGCAGTCTCATGTTGAGGGTGCTCGAACCGGTGAGATACTGCGAGACGGGTTCAGGGTTGTTATTCTGGGCGCGCCGAATGCGGGCAAGTCTAGCCTCCTCAACCGGCTTGCCGATCGTGACGTGGCAATTGTTTCCGATGAAGCTGGGACGACTCGGGACCTGATCGAGGTTGTTCTTGATCTTGGGGGTGTCCGGACTGTTGTGACGGATACGGCCGGCTTGCGCGAGCAGCCGGGGCGTGTTGAAGCGCTAGGTATCGAGCGTGCGCTCAAGCGGGCTGAGGGCTGTGACCTCATCATCGTTCTCGATGATCTCTCTCAGAGACAGACGTTGGATGTACCGATCGGGCCCGCGGTTCTGAGAGTCGGTTCCAAAGCGGACCTTTCTGATTTTGATGCGGATAGCAGTCGCTATGATTGGCTTATATCATCAAAGACGGGTGAAGGGATCGATGGGCTTGTCGAACTGATTCGGGCTGCTGCGCTTGTGCGTATCGAGGGGTGGGCGGTCTCTGCAGTTCCGTCACGTCTGCGTCACGTTGAGCATGTTCGCTCATCCCGGGAGTTGATTGGCAGGGCCTTGTCGCCTGGTGACCCACTTGAATTACGCGCTGAGGCGTTGCGGCTTGCCGGTGATGAAATCGGCAATATTGTCGGCTCGATCCATACCGAGGATGTTCTCGGAAGGATATTTGGTCAGTTTTGTATCGGCAAATGATTCACGTGAAACATTGGCTCCCGCGTGATTCCAGGCTAGATGCCAGGGACTCCGGTGAGGGAATGTTTCACGTGAAACGATTCTCGACAGCGTCTTAATTTGGATGGGTAGATATGGCTCAGCGTTTCGATGTTGTTGTGATTGGTGGTGGACACGCGGGTTGCGAGGCCGCTGCCGCTTCGGCGCGCGTTGGTGCCACGACTGCACTGGTTACTATTGCGGCCGATACGATCGGTATCATGTCCTGTAATCCGGCGATCGGCGGCCTTGGCAAAGGGCACCTTGTACGCGAAGTTGATGCGCTGGATGGGTTGATGGGCCGGGTTGCCGATCACGCTGGCATTCAGTTCCGACTTCTCAATCGCCGCAAGGGTCCGGCGGTGCGTGGGCCTCGGACGCAGGCGGATCGCAAGCTTTATCGTCAGGCGATGCAATCGTCGATTGAAGCGCAGCCATTGCTGGAGATTGTCGAGGGTGAGGTGGTTGATATCGGTATCGCCGATAGTCGGATCACGCATGTTGAGCTCGGCGACGGGCGCCTGCTGCGATGCGGTGCTGTTGTGCTTACAACGGGAACGTTTCTTCGAGGGTTGATCCATATTGGCGACAAGTCATTTTCCGCCGGCCGGATGGGCGAGAATGCGTCCACCAGGTTGTCGGAACGAATTTCGGAGGCCGGATTTAGGCTCGGGCGCTTGAAGACCGGGACGCCGCCACGTCTCGATGGCAAGACAATCGATTGGGCGTCTCTCGACATGCAGAAGCCTGATGACGAGCCGGTTCCGTTTTCGCTTATGACGGACCGGATTGAACAAAGACAAATTGATTGCGGCATCACGCGTACGACTGACCGCACGCATGATGTGATCAGGGCCAATCTGAGTCGGTCGGCGATGTATTCCGGTTCCATTGAAGGCGTTGGGCCGCGCTACTGCCCGTCAATTGAAGACAAGATCGTCAAGTTTGGCGATCGTGACGGGCATCAGATCTTTCTGGAGCCTGAGGGACTGGACGACGACACGGTCTATCCGAATGGAATTTCGACTTCGCTTCCCGAGGATGTGCAGAAGGAGTTTCTGGCGAGCATTCCAGGGCTCGAGAAGGCAGTTGTTCTGCGTCCAGGCTATGCCATCGAATATGATCACATTGATCCTCGTGAACTGGAACCGAGCCTTGAAACGCGGCGTGTGCGCGGGTTGTTTACGGCCGGTCAGATCAATGGAACGACCGGTTATGAAGAGGCGGCTGCGCAGGGCATCCTGGCGGGGATCAATGCGGCGCGTTTGGCTGGCGGTGGCGAGCCGGTCACGATCAGCCGCACCGAAGCCTACATCGGCGTGATGGTCGATGATCTTGTCAATCGCGGTATCACCGAACCCTACCGGATGTTTACCTCGCGCGCCGAGTTCCGCCTGTCCTTGCGGGCTGACAATGCCGACCAGCGGCTAACGCCTTTGGGGGAGAAGCTTGGGATTGTCAGCGCCGAACGCAGTGCCCGTTTCAGGGATGTCGAAGAGAGGCTTGACGCCGCACGGGAGCTGGCACGGCAATTGTCGCTTACGCCCAACGAGGCGGCGAAACACGGGCTAGCGCTCAACCGGGACGGTGTCAGGCGTACAGCCTATGAGCTCTTGTCCTATCCCGATGTTGCGTTTGCGGATCTCGTCGATGTCTGGCCGCAGCTGGGCGAGGTTGATGGAAAGACTGCAGAGACGCTGGAGACTGAAGCGCGGTATGCCGTCTATGTCGATCGCCAGCGTCAGGAGGTGGCGCATATTCGCCGCGAAGAGCAGACTGCCATTCCGGTCGATCTGGACTACAGCGTTCTGGCCGGTCTTTCTAATGAGCTGAAACAGAAGCTCTCGGTGAGAAAGCCACGCTCGATTGGGGAAGCGCAGCGGCTTGACGGCATGACGCCGGCCGCCCTAGCGATCATCATATCCGCCATTCAGCTGCAGGGCCGGGAGCGTCGCGGCGCGGCATGACCGATGACCGTTTTGCAGCCTTGCAGCGGATTGCCGGGCCGGTTTCACGTGAAACATTTGATCAGCTGACGGCTTTTCAGGCGTTGTTCGAGAAGTGGGCGGCGCGCATCAACCTGGCCGCTCCCTCGACACTGGGCGATCTCTGGAACCGACACATCCTGGATAGCGTGCAGGTCTTTCCGCTGGCGCCGACAAATGCGTTCAGGTGGGTCGATCTTGGGTCCGGTGGAGGCTTTCCAGGCGTGGTGCTGGCCATCATGTTGAGAGAACGTTCGGGGGCATCGATCGCTCTGGTCGAGAGCAGCCACAAGAAGGTTGCATTCCTGCGCAACGCGATCGCGCAGGCCGGTGCGCCGGGGACTGTGCATGCCGTGCGCATAGAGGATATCGCCGCAGGCGGCGCGACAGCGGATGTCGTCACCGCGCGCGCGCTCGCTCCGATGGATCGCCTCCTTCCCTGGGTCT
>JBHIWT010000231.1:0-4777 GCA_041987265.1 Hyphomonadaceae bacterium | reverse complement strand
GAACCAGCATCACGTCGATCAACGGCGTGGTGTTGATCTCGGACATCGGCTCGCCTTCTTCCTGTCCGCCGACTGCCATTGCCATGACTAAAGTCTCCTATGTCGCGCGCGCGGGGCGCGCGTTACTGAACGCCGCGTGGGCCGGGACGCGCAGTGATAAACGCCACTCTGAGGATGCCGGCGCGCTGGGCTTCTTCGACGACGCGACCGACATTGAGATATTCGGTGTTCTCGTCGCCGCGAATGTGCACTTCCGGCTGCGGCTGTTGTGCCGCCGCAGTCCGCAAGCGCTGACGCAGCTCTTCCTCGGGGATCGCGTACTGGTTCCAGTAGACGTTGCCGTTCACATCGACCGACAGGTTGATGTTGTCAGGCTTCGGCAGAACCAGACGGTTTTCCTCGGTCGGCAGCTGAACCTCGACGCTGCCGACAACAACCGGAACGGTGATCAGAAAGATGATCAACATCACCAGCATGATGTCGACGAGGGGCGTCGTGTTGATCTGGGAGTTGAGTGGTGACTCATCCTCCGAGACCAACTGGATCTTGCCGTCGCCGAGGCCGCTTTCCATCGCCATGATAGATACTCTCTCTCAGGGCTTACGATTGGCCAGACGTCGCCATCAGCTTCTCGACGTCGAAGGCGAAGTGGCGCGCTTCGTCGTAGATGATCTTGTTGCGGCGGCCGAGCAGGTTGTAGAGGATAACCGCAGGAACCGCGACAGCCAGACCGATGGCGGTCATGATCAGGGCCTCGCCGACCGGGCCGGCGACTTTCTCGATCGAGGCGTCACCGGTCAGACCGATGGTCGTCAGCGCGCCAACGATACCCCACACAGTACCGAACAGACCAACGAACGGGCAGATCGAACCAACCGTCGCGAGCCAGGCCATACCGCCTTGCAGACGCGTGTTGATGCGCTCGAGCTCGATACCGACCTGGTGAGACATGCGGTCGGAGCGGCTGATCCGGGCGCCAAGGCCGCCCTGCGAGGAATTGGCCTGCGCGATCGCGCCTTCGGCGATGTTGCGGAACGCGGACTTCTGGCCGAGCTGGTCAAGCGCCTCGTCAAGCGAGCCGGCTTCCCAGAAGCCGTTCAGCTTCTTCATCTGACCCGTCAGCATCGTCTGGTCGACGAACTTCGTGGCGCCGACATAAACCGTACCGGCGAACATGATGATCATGATGATCAGCGTGCCGCGGGCAACGATGTCGCCCTGCTCCCACATGTGCTGAACCGTGAACGGGTTCTCGACTTCTTCACCCTCGATCTCGCCTTCTTCGGCGGCAGGCTCGGGCGCCGGGGCCGGAGCGACCTCTTCGACCGGGCTGGCTTCAAGGCCAGGGATGCTGGTGTCGACTTCCAGGTCCGGCAGAGCAGGAGCTTCCGGCTCCTGGGCCATCGCCGTCATCGGCATCATGAGCATTGCAAGGGCGGCAATGAGAATCTTCATCGGCGACAGATGCCGCTTCAGACCATTACCGAGATACGCCGTGTTCATAGTCATGTTCTCCTCATCCGGGTCGCCCCGTGTCTTCTGTCCCCGGTCTGAAGCTATCCCTTCATCCCGGCTGAACTCGTGTCAATTCTATTAGTCAGATTGCAGTCTGATCGAAAGACGGGCTCTCGCCACTCGGGAATCGAGCCCTGCCAGTCGTCTCCTTGTCCACGCGGCCTGCCGCCGCCTCACCCAAAATCACCACTACACAGCAGGCGCTTCTCGACGGCCCCGTCTGCCTTCGTCCGTCAATTTATCAGCCGTCCTCGAGGGACCACACGTTCACCAGCACATAGCCGCACATAGCGACGCTATCGCCGTTCGAATTCTTCGCCGGCGTCATGCGCTGGCGGCTCCAGTGCCGGAGGGCGGCGTCGTCAAGACGCGAAGATCCGCTCGAACCGACAATCTTGGCTTCCGAAACGCGGCCGCGCTCGTCGACGCACATCTCGATGCTGGTCTCGCCCTCTTCCTGGGCGCGGCGTGCCGCGGCGGGATAATCAGGCTTCGTCGCGCGGCGGCCGGCGGTCGGACGGCTCACGATCGTCACCGCAGGCTTCGGCGCTGGCGGCGGACGTTGCACGGGCTGCTGCACCTGCTCGACCTGTTGGATCGCATTCGGCGGCGGCGGCACATCGAAGGTAAATTCAGGAAGCACGACCTGCGGCGGCGGCGGCGGCAGTTCCACATCAACCGGCGGCGGCGGCGGCGGCTCTTCGTCGAGCTCGACGACTTCTTCAATGATGACGACTTCGGTCTCGGTCAGGGTGGCGACAATCCGCGTACCAACACCAAACGCCAGACCAAGGGCTACGAGACCGAACGCAGCGCCGACGGCGACAAGGCCAACGACTCGCGAACTGTTATCCCGTTTCTGCGCGGTTCCGTACATGTCTCTAAAATCTCGCTCTCGACACCCCTGCATCCGGCTCGCCGCTGTTCTCAGCGTGTCGAGGGGACACTACCTTCTTGTATGCCTTCGTTTCGCCTCAAAAACCAGACCGGGGCAACCAAAAATTACAGACCCGCCACCTATCGCCCCGTCGCATATACGCCGTGTCATATCGATGCAAGCGCGACAATACCGACTATCGACAAGATTCGATGACGCTCACGGAAAACAGGCGCCCGCGACGTCGCACGCATCAATCGACGAGCGCAGCAACGACAGGCGCATCGCTCGCCACATGCCTGTTTCCAAAGCCTTTCGGGAAACTATTTGGTGAAAATCACCGCTGTCCTGTACGCGCGCCTTTCCAACAGGTACGCCGATGACGCAGACGACCGGTCGCACCCGGATCGCTGACAGGAAACGCGCGGAACAGGAAAGACGATGATGAGAATCACGCACAGGATGAAGCTGGCCGTTGCGCTTCCGCTCGCTGTAATTGCGTCAGCCTGCGGCCATGCGCCGCCGGTCGCTGATGCGGCGCCGACGGCGGCTGCAGCTGCGCCCGCCGCTGAGGTCACGGAATCGACGCCGGGCGCCGCACTTGTCGGCGAGGAAATCGCCGCCCTGCACCAGTCGCTCTTCGCCCTCGACACCCACCTCGACACGCCGGCCTTCCTCGTCTCGCTGCGCGGCTACGACATCATGAAGCGCCACCGCTATTTCCGGGAAGGCAGCCAGGTCGATGTTCCGCGCATGAACGAAGGCGGGCTCGATGGCGGCTTCTGGGTCATCTACACGCCGCAGGGCCCCTTGAATGAAGACTCCTTCGCCAGCGTACGCGACATCGCTCTCCTGCGTTCGCTCGCCATCCACAAGATGGTCGCCGAAAACCCCGACACATTCGAACTCGCCACCACCGCCGAGGACGCCGTCCGCATCAACGACGCCGGCAAGAAGGTCGTTTTCCAGTCGATCGAGAATTCCTATCCGATCGGCGAAGACCTTTCGCTGATCGAAACCTTCTACAAGCTCGGCGTGCGCATGATCGGTCCCGTCCACTCGCGCAACAACCAGTTCGCGGATTCCTCGACCGACGAACCGAAGTGGAACGGGTTAAGCCCGCTCGGCAAGGAACTCGTCGCCGAAGCCAACCGGCTCGGCATGGTCGTCGACGCCAGCCACGCCTCCGACAAGGCGCTCGCCGACATGCTCGAGGTTTCGAAGGCGCCGATCATCCTTTCCCACTCCGGCGCCAACAATGTTTACGACCACCCCCGCAACGTGCCGGACGAATTGCTGGTCAAGCTCGCGGAGAATGGCGGCGTCATCCAGATGAACGCGCTGGGCCGCTACCTCGCCGACGTGCCGCCGCCATCGCCGGAACGCGTCGCCGCGCTCACCGCCCTAACCGAGAAGTGGGGCGACCCCGACGAGCTCAGCGAGAGCGACTATGAAACCTATCTCGACGAACGCGAGGCGCTGAACACGCAATTCCCGCCGCCCAACGCCATGTTCGAAGATGTCATGGAACAGACGCTGCACGTCCTCGAACTCATCGGCCCCGATCATGTCGGCATGGGCTCTGACTGGGATGGCGGCGGCGGCGTCGTCGGCTTCCGCGACATCTCATACCTGCCCAAGGTCACTGCCGCCCTGCTCGAAGCCGGCTATTCTGAAGATGACCTGCAGAAGATCTGGAGCGGCAACCTGCTGCGCGTCGTCAAGGCTGCCGCCGACCACGCCGCCAGCCAGTAACAGGAGCCAGCGATGGGAGAAGTCATCAACCTCCGCCAGAAGCGCAAGGAGCTCGAACGCGAGCGCAAGCAGCGCGACGCCGACGCAAACCGCGCGAAGTTCGGCCAGACCAAAGCCGAAAAGGAGATCACTGCGGCCGAAGAGGACCTCCGCAAGCGCAAGCTCGACGCCGTCAAACGCGAAGACGATTCCGACGACGAGCCGGAACCCGCATAACCGCGCCATGGCCGACCCGTCACCGACCAGATGGCGCCCCGGCGGATGTCATTGCGGCGCCGTCCGTTTCGAAGTCGCCCTGCCCGAGCGCATCGAGATCGAGGACTGCAACTGTTCGATCTGCGCCATGGTGCGCAACACCCATGTCATCGTCCCCGCCAGCCGCTTCCGCCTGCTTGCGGGCGCCGACAAGCTCACTACCTACACCTTCAACACCGGCATCGCACAGCACACCTTCTGCTCCGTCTGCGGCGTCAAATCCTTCTACACGCCGCGCTCGAACCCGGATGGTTTCGCCATCACCTGGTCCTGCCTCGACGACCCCAACGATTTTGAAGAGGTGAAGATCAACGCGTTCGACGGCGTCCATTGGGAAGCCAACGCCGCAGCCCTGGCCGACAAGTCCAAGGACTA
>JBHIWT010000230.1:0-4778 GCA_041987265.1 Hyphomonadaceae bacterium | reverse complement strand
GCAGGAGGTCGATGTGTTTCGAAATGATGAGATCAGCCTGGAAGCAGTAGATCGCTATGATGTGATCATTCTGTCACCCGGACCTGGTTTACCAAGTGAGGCCGGCATTATGCCCCAACTCATCAAGCGTTACGCACCGTCCAAAATGATCCTGGGTGTGTGCCTGGGCCACCAGGCCATTGGCGAGGCCTTCGGTGGGCGCGCCGAGAAGGGTTGCGATCTTGAAGTCCTGCGCGGTCACGGCGAAGGCGATGGCCTGCGAGTAGGTTTCGGGACCGATCAGCAAAGCCATCTCGCCGGAAAACCGGTGGTCGAGTTCGGCGGGCGGCGTGACCCATTGGGCGTACGGCGTGTGGACGACCTCTCCGACCTTGCTGCCCGGGATGAGGGACTGGTTGTCTGCGGTGATGCGCGCGCTGACGGCCGAGATGGGCGTGTACTTTTCCATCGTCAGGTAGGCCATGAGCCTGTCCGACAATTCGCGGGCGCCGCCGCCATTGCTGCGCAGGTCGATCAGGAGGCGCTTAGAGTCGCGCGCGGATATCTCGGCGAAAGCGCTTTTGAGGAAGGCGGCGAATGCGTCTTCGTGCTCGCGATCAAACGTGTTGACCGTGATGATGGCGGTCGCGCCGTCGAAGGCCAGATCGAAGTCTTTCGGATTTGCCGCGGGGGCGGAGCTGGCGCCGCCCAGCTCGCGGATTGTGGACGTTCCGTCGGCGCTGCGCAGGCTAAGCGCGTAGTCAGACTGGTCGCCAAGCATCACCCAGACTGCAACCGGGAAACGAAGGCTGAGGACGCGCTCTTGCAGCCGGCGGCTTTCGCCGCGCATGCGGGGTGTGAGGGTCGCGGTGATATCAGCTGCGGGGATCTGGTTGATCGCGACAATTTCGGTGTCGGGATCATCGGCCAGGAAGATACGCCCGTCCGTCACCGTGACCGCTTCGGAGAAGGGTTTGGCGCCGCGCTGCAACGCTTTTGCGTAGGCCTGGTCCGGCAGGCGCAAACCGACATGTGCGTCGCGAAACATGTTGTTGAGCTGTGCGAGAGACAGCCATGCTTCTCGCTGGGTGTATGACGCGCGGTCCGGATTGGCGGTCTGGTCGAACGCCGCCTCGACTTCGGTGGCGTCCATCGTGTGCTGTGGGTCGGGGTGGGTTGCAAACATCCATTGGCGCCAATCGCGCAGGTCTTCGGACAGGTCGGCTGGCGTGACGGATTGGGCGGCCCCCGGGGCGGGCGCGAACGCGAGCAGACAGGCGGCGGCGATGATCAAAAGTCGGTTTTTCATGGTTGTTGTTCTCTGTTCTTCCATGATACGTTACCGGTAACGCAATTGAACATGGAGCCGAAATGGCGTCAAGCGACATCGTCAGCGCGTTCGCACCCGCCTTCTTCGGGCTGGCGGCGTCGCGGCTGGTCGACCGGCTGGTGGAGGAAGGGAGCGGCGCGGCGAGCAGTGCCGGTCTGACGGCGCCGGTACGGACGTTCTCGCTGCTGATCACGTTGTCGGACGGGCCGCGCACGGTGACGGAAATCGCAGAGCGGCTGGGTGTGACCCATGCCGCTGTAATCAAGCAGGCTAGTCCGTTGCTGGAGGCGAAATTCGTTGCGCGTACGCAGGATCCGGACGATCGCCGGCGGATGCCGCTGAGGCTGACGGCGAAGGGCGCGCGCGAAACTGCCCGGGTCGCGGACTTCATGAAGGCTGCGCAGAAAGCCTATCTCGCCATATTCGACGAGATCGGGATGGATGTGTTCGCTGCGATTGAACGGTTCAATGGGGCGCTAGACCGAACGGCGTTTGACGAACGCCTGTCGGCGCAGATGGCCGATTAGGACGGGCTTGCGGATCGAGCGGGGATTCCGCTTACAGCGTTTGGCTCAGGAAAGTCATTGACTCTTAAGAGGTTTGGCCCCATGTGCGCGTCGTGTCTGCGCGGAATGGTCTGCGCATGGGCAGGACAGCGTGAAGCTGGCGCCGCAGTAAACGGCAGCTCTGGGTCCTGATCTTCGGACATACCTCCCCAAAACGCCCTTGTTCACGCGGGTCGTATCAATGAGCGCCGCGCTTCAGATGAGAAGCGGCGAAAGACGCCGTGCGTGCGCGCTCCCCGTATTTGAAAGATGTAGATGACAACTTTTGACGATTTCGGCCTGGCCGAACCCATTCTTCGCGCCCTGCAGGCCGAGGGATATTCTCAACCGACGCCGATTCAGGAACAGGCGATTCCGCTGTTGCTGGAGGGGCGCGACCTGTTGGGCATCGCCCAGACGGGCACCGGCAAGACGCTGGCGTTCGCTGCGCCGCTGCTGAACCATTTGCGCGCGGTCCACAAACAGCGGCCCCAGCGCGGCGCTCGGGTCCTGGTGCTGGCGCCGACGCGGGAGCTGGCGGGGCAGATCGAGACCTCGTTCAGAACCTATGGCAATTTCCTCGACACGTCGGTGACGTCTGTGTTCGGCGGCGTGAAGATCGGCAAGCAGATCCGCCGGCTTGAAAAGGGCGTGGACGTTCTGGTGGCGACGCCGGGACGGTTGATCGACCTGGTGGAGCAGAGGGCGCTGACGCTGAAGGATGTTGAGATTCTGGTGCTGGACGAAGCTGACCAGATGCTGGACCTCGGCTTCATCCATGCGCTGAAGCGGATCGTGCCGATGCTGCCGAAGGACCGGCAGACGCTGTTCTTCTCGGCGACGATGCCGAAGACGATCGCGCAACTGGCTGACCAGTTCCTCACCGATCCTGCGAAGGTTTCTGTGGCGCCGGAATCGACGGCGGCGGAACGCGTGGCGCAGAGCGCGATGTTTGTTTCCCATGCACAGAAGCAATCGCTGTTGAAGCATGTCCTGACGACGAACGAAATCGAACGAGCGCTGGTGTTCGTGCGGACCAAGCACGGGGCCGACCGGGTGGTGCGCAAGCTGATGGGACAGGGCGTGCATGCGCTGGCGATCCACGGCAACAAGAGCCAGCCGCAGCGCCAGAAGGCGCTGGACGCGTTCAAGGCCGGCGAGTGCAAGGTGATGGTTGCGACCGAAGTCGCCGCGCGCGGGATCGATATCGACGGGCTGTCCCACGTGATCAACTACGACGTGCCGAATGTGCCGGAGCAATACGTGCACCGGATCGGGCGGACGGGCCGTGCGGGCGCGGAAGGGATTGCGATCTCGTTCGTGGCCAATGACGAGCGTCCGTATCTGAAGGATATCGAGCGACTGATCCGCATGAAGGTGGATATTCTCGAAACGCCGGAGGGGCTGGGCTCGGTCGACGAACCGGATGTGAAGCCGCAGTTCGAGAAGCGTGGGCGCGGTCATCCGCGCGGGCGCGATGGCGGGCGTGGCGGTCAGGGCCGCGGGCGTGGCGAAGGCCGCGGCGCGGGGCGCGGGCGGCCGGATGCGCGGCGCGGCGGCAAGAAGGGCGTGAAGCCTGAGGGCGTTTCGGGCGACAAGCCGCAGCGCGCCGAGACCGGCGAAGCTGCGCAGACAAAGCGCGAACCTGCTGGCGAGATGTCAGCGGTCGAAAAACTGGCGCGCCGGATGGATCGCGATGCGCGCGGTCCGGCGCGTGGGCATCGTGGCGGCAAGGGCAAGCCGGGCGCTGGCGCAGGCGGCAAGCCCAAAGCGAAGGGCAAGGCGCACGGCAAGTCTGGTAAGGGCGGCGGCTGGAGCCCCGACAAGCCGACCAGCGGCCGGAAACATCGCGAGCGCCCTGCTGGCGGTCGGCCTGAAGGCGCAAACGGACGGTCGCGCAAGCGCCACCGGTCGATGGAGCCGGCCTGATTGACCAGGCGCGGCGGATCCAACGCCGCGCAATCATCTGAGCTGAATGAGAAAGCGGCGGCTGTGGAGACAGCCGCCGCTTTTGATTCTGGTGGTCTGGTGATTCTGGTGGTCTGGCGCCGCCTAGGCCGGTTCGGGTTCCGGGCCGCCGAAACCGCCCTGGGGTTCGGGCTTGTCTTTCGGCTTCTTGGTGATGACCGGAACAGCGGAGGTCGGGCCGGGATCATCGTCTTCGGGACGTTCGGGCGGCTTGCCCTTCAGGAGGTCGGTGATCTCGTCGCCGGACAGGGTCTCGTATTCGAGCAGACCCTCGGACAGCTTGATCCAGTCTTCGTTCTTCTCGGTGAGGATGCGGCGGGCTTCGTCCATGCCGCCGACAACGAGGCGGCGGACTTCTTCCTCGATCTTCTTGGAGGTTTCCTCCGAGACGTGGGACGAGCGCACGAGTTGCTGGCCGAGGAAGACCTCGCCCTGGTCCTCGGCGTAGTCGACCGGGCCGATTTCGTCCGACAGGCCCCAGCGCGTGACCATGGCGCGCGCGAGGCGGGTGGCCTGCTGGATGTCGGAAGCGGCGCCGGCGGTGACGTTGTCGTCGCCGAACTTCATTTCTTCCGCGACGCGGCCGCCCATCATGATGGCGAGACGGGAGATCATCTCGATCTTCGACATCGACAGCTTGTCGTCTTCAGGCAGCTGCATGACCATGCCGAGGGCGCGGCCGCGCGGAATGATCGTGGCCTTGTGGACCGGATCGGCTGCGGGGACGTTGATGGCGACAATGGCGTGGCCGGCCTCGTGATAGGCGGTCAGCGTCTTTTCCTTGTCGGACATGACCATGGACTTGCGTTCCGGGCCCATCATGACCTTGTCTTTTGCGTCCTCGAATTCGCGCATCGAGACCGAGCGCTTGCCGCGGCGGGCGGCGAGAAGGGCGGCCTCGTTGACGAGGTTGGCGAGGTCGGCGCCGGAGAAGCCCGGGGTGCCGCGCGCGATCG
>JBHIWT010000229.1:0-4779 GCA_041987265.1 Hyphomonadaceae bacterium | reverse complement strand
CAGATCTGCCAGCGTAATGGTTTCCACCGTAATCTTGTGCGCCTCGCCAACACCCTTCTCGGCGAAGCCGCGCTCCAGCGACCCCCAATCATCCTTCTCCGGGTTGACGTAGAAGTCGACGGTCTCACCGCTACGGTCATAGAGGGCCCTATCGACGATTTTAGCTTGTCGCCGAACTCAGCGCAGACTTGTGCAGCGTGCTCACAAAGGTCCTTGCGAGCCTCCAAGCCAATGACCTTGAAGCCCTTCTGCAAGTACCAGAGCGCATCCATCCCCTTGTGGAGTCCGATGTCATAAATCAGGTCACGCTGCATCTAGCCAATTCTCCGTTATTGTCAGCGCGTAGCCTTAGCGTTTTCGCCGCGTATCGCAAACTGCGCTTCGCATCATTCATTGACAGGCGGGATTCCGCCATAGTTCAGTCAAGGTCCACATCGCTTTCGCACCACGCCAAGACTGGCCCGCCGCAACCATGACGGACCTCCCGCCAACTACTTGACCGCGCCAGGCGCCGAAATCAGCCCCAGCCGCGAAACCCCGTGACCCTCGCCGCGCAGCGGTCCCCACCACCATTCGTTATCGAGATACCAGCGCACGGTGCGCTCGATACCGCTTTCGAAATTCTCCTGCGCGCGCCAGCCCAGTTCCGTTTCCAGCTTCGTGGCGTCGATCGCATAGCGGCGGTCATGCCCGGGACGATCCTCGACATGCGTGATCAGTTCGCGCCGCGGCGCAGCGCCGGCAGCGTGTGCATCGAGCAGGTCGCAGATCGTCTCCACCACCTGCAGGTTTGTCCGCTCGTTCCGGCCGCCGACATTGTAGGTTTCTCCCGGCCGTCCCCGCTCGACGATCGAGATCAGGGCGCGCGCATGGTCGTCAACATACAGCCAGTCGCGCACGTTCAGCCCGTCGCCATAGACCGGCAGCTTGCGCCCCTCCAGCCCGTTCAGGATCATCAGCGGGATCAGCTTCTCCGGCAGATGGTAGGGGCCATAATTGTTCGAACAGTTCGAGATCACGACCGGCAGGCCATACGTATGCCGCCAGGCCGACGCGAGATGGTCCGACGCGGCCTTGCTGGCCGAATAGGGTGAGCGCGGATCGTAGGCCGTCGTTTCAGTAAAGGCGCCGTCTTCGCCCAGCGAGCCATACACTTCGTCGGTCGATACATGCAGGAACCGGAACCCGTCCCGAGCGTCACCGGTCAGTCCGTCATGATAGCTGCGCGCCGCCTGCAACATCTGGAACGTGCCCACCACATTGGTCTGCACGAACACCCCGGCGCCGGAGATCGACCGGTCGACATGACTCTCCGCCGCCAGATGGTAGACAGCGTCCGGCGCAAAATCCGAAAACGCGCGCGCCACCGCTTCGGCGTCGCAGATATCAACCTGCGCAAACGCAAAGCGCGGATCGTTCTCCACTTCCTTCAGGGTCGAGCGGTGACCCGCATAGGTCAGCTTGTCCAGCACCAGCACGTCGTGCCCGTCCGCGACCAGCATCCGCGCGAGAGACGAACCGATAAACCCGGCGCCGCCTGTAACAATCGCCCTCATTGCGTCTCCAGCCCCCAGCGCTCAACCAAAACGAAAATGCGCGGGCGTATCCGCCAGCAGCGGCAGCTCACGATCCTTGCCCGACAATACCGGTTCGGCGCCATCCAGACCCCAGTCAATCCCCAGCGCCGGATCGTCGAACCGGATGCCGCCATCCGCGTCCGCGTTGTAGTAATTCGTCACCTTGTACATCACCTCGACATCCGGCTCGAGTGTCAGAAACCCGTGCGCGAACCCCTTCGGCACAAAGATCTGCTCGCCCTTGTCAGCCGTCAGTTTCGCGCTGACGTGCTGACCGAAGGTCGGCGACCCATGACGAATGTCCACCGCCACATCCAGAATGGCCCCGCGCGTGCACCGCACCAGCTTGTCCTGTGCATAGGGCGGCGCCTGAAAGTGCAGGCCGCGCAACACGAATTTCGGCGCCGAGCGAGAATGATTGTCCTGCACCCAGTCCAGCGGACCGGTGTAAGGCTCGATCAGCTCGCGATTGAACGTCTCGCAGAAGAACCCACGCTCATCGCCAAAACGCTTCGGCGTGAACACGAACACTTCGGGGATCGCAAGTCGTTCGAACATCAACACTCCAACTCTATCCGGCGCGCCCGCCCAATGCCGCGCAATGCGCTCAACAGCCTAGGCGGAAAGCTCCGCCGCCACCTGCAGCAGGTACTTGCCGTAATCGCTCTTGGCGATCGGCTCGCCGAGGGCCGCCAGTTCCGCAGCGCTGATATAACCCTTGCGCGCTGCGATCTCCTCAGGACACGAAATCCGCTGCCCCTGCCGCGCTTCGATGGCATGCATGAATTGCGCGGCGTCCAGGAGGCTCGCCGGCGTCCCGGCGTCCAGCCATGCGCATCCGCGGCCCAGCCGCACGCATTCCAGCTTGCGCTGCTCCAGATAGACCCGGTTCACATCGGTGATCTCAAGCTCGCCCCGCGCCGACGGCTTGATCGACGCAGCAATGTCCAGAACATCGTTGTCGTAGAAATACAGCCCCGTCACGGCATAGTTCGAGACATATTCCTGAGGCTTCTCGACAATCGCGTTAGGCCTTCCCGACTTGTCAAAACCCAGAACCCCGTAGCGTTCCGGATCGGTCACACGGTAGGCGAACACCGTCGCCCCGTCCTCCTGCCCACAGGCCTCGACAAGTTCGTCTTCAAGTCCATGCCCGTAGAAGATGTTGTCGCCCAGGATCAGGCACGCAGGATCAGCGCCGACAAATTCCCGCCCGATCGTGAACGCCTGCGCCAGCCCCTCAGGCGCCGGCTGCACGGCGTAAGACAGCGAAATCCCATACCGCGAACCGTCCCCCAGAAGCGTCTGGAACGCCTCCTGATCCTGCGGCGTCGTGATGATCAAAATGTCGCGAATCCCCGCCAGCATCAGCGTCGACAGGGGATAGAAGATCATCGGCTTGTCGTAGACCGGCAGCAATTGCTTCACCACCACCGTGGTCATCGGATAGAGCCGCGTTCCGGAACCGCCGGCGAGAATAATTCCCTTTCGGGACATGTCCTTGAACTCCTACGCGCCGAGACCCGCCACCCCGGGACCGTCCCGGAAAAGTCGCCGCCCTTGTGGTGGCTGGCCGACAGGCTGTCAATCAACGCCCCGGCCGACAACCGTCATTGCGCAGTAGAAGATGAAGCCGCCGCAATCCTGTCCAGACAGGCCCCCAGCGAAACCCGCCAGTCACGCGCCTCCACGCCTGCAGCTTCAGCAATCCGGCTGGAATCGAGCCGCGAATTCGCCGGCCTTTGAGCCGGCGTCGGAAACTCCGCCGTCGTGATCCGCTTGACCCGCGCGCCGGGGAGGCCGCGCTGTTCAGCACCTTTGAAAATCGCCTCGGCGAAATCCGCCCATGTCGCATCATTGGCGCTGGCATAGTGAAACACGCCGCGCGCACCCGTCTCTCCGCGCTCCAGCGCGCCCAGCAGGGCCAGACAGGCTTCAGCGAGATCCGGCGCATAGGTCGGCCGGCCCAGCTGGTCGGCAACAACCCCCACTTCCTCGCGCCCCTCCGCCGCAAGCCGCAGCATGGTCTTCACGAAGTTTGCGCCCCCGGCCGAATAGACCCATGCCGTCCGGATCACGCCCGCCGCACCGCCCGCAGCAAACACCGCATCCTCGCCCTCCGCCTTCGAGCGCCCGTAAACGCCCAGCGGATTGCGCTCATCCGCCTCGACGTAGACGCCATCCTTCGACCCATCGAAAACGTAGTCCGTCGATACATGCACCAGCGGAACGCCCGCATCCACGCAAGCGCGCGCGAGCTCGCCCGTCGCATCGCGATTGAGTGCGAACGCCGCCTCGGCCTCCGACTCCGCCCGGTCGACCGCCACATAAGCCGCAGCATTGATGACGCCGGTTGGCTTTTCAGCAGCAATCGCGGATCGGACGGATGCAGCATCCAGAAGGTCGAGTTCAGGACGACCAATGGCCCGCAAGGCGACGCCCTGCGCCGCAGCAACTTCCACGAGCGCCGCCGCAAGCTGACCAGATGAACCAACCACCAGCACCTTGCGCATAAGCGTCACCCTCTACCTCCACCAACTTATTTGTCGCTCGCTGCTACGCGCTCAGCCAGCCGCGTACAAGCCGCCCAGCGCCATCGCAAACAACTGATCATAACGCACGCCCAGCCGGATCAGCGGCGCGCCCGTCTCGCCATCGATCACCGCTCGCTGCTCGGTCACCGCCGGAATCGGAATACGCCGTTCCTCGCCATCCGGCCCGATGGTCGTTTCGACGCGCGCGGGCGCAATCTCGACCGCCTCGAAAACCGGATCGGCGCAGAGCAGGCCGTAGCGCGCCGCATCCAGCCCCTCCGCCGCAAACGCCGCTTCAACGTCCTGCGCCGTCACCCCACAATGCAGCCGGGCGCCATCCACCCCCTTGCGCGCAATCGCATCACGCCATTGGAACACGCCCACCTGCGACATGATCCGCCGCACCGCCGCCGCCTCGCGCGACGACAGCGGCCGCAGGTCGGTCTTCTCGCGCGCATCGGACGTGTTGATCGTCCCGCTCGCGGCGTAGATCACGGTCCACCGGTTCGACGCCCCGCCGAAGGCGTACGCGTTGTCAGCGACCGGCCGCGTCAGCGCCCCAAGCTCGAGCATCGAAATCGTTTCGTCGGAGCGATGCACGATAAGCGCTGAACCTGCCGCATCCTGCGCATCGTTCAGCGCCCGCAATTGCAGCCCGGATCCGAAGT
>JBHIWT010000228.1:0-4875 GCA_041987265.1 Hyphomonadaceae bacterium | reverse complement strand
GCCGTCTCCTGAACGCGCTTCGCGTCACGATCCGCTGGATTTTTTTTCGCCGTCGTCGTCGCCCTGGTTTTGGCTTTCGCACCGGTCTCCGCCGGCTTCGTCGCCCGGGGTTTGCCCGCGCCCGTCGCAGCCGTCTTCGCAGCCTTTGCTCCGGTCGCAGCCTTCGCCTTCGTAGTCGGTTTAGCCCTGCTTGCGCCAGACGTTTTGGCCGTCGTTTTGGTCGCAGGTTTCTTGGCGCCTGTCTTCGTTGCGCCAGTCTTCGTCACGCCCGTCGTCTTGCTCATCTTCGCTGCGGGTTTCGCCGCCCTTGTCTTGGCGCCGACCGCTGCTTTCTCATTAGCGCGAGTCGCCGGTTTACGTGCGTCAGTCTTCGGCGCTGCAGACTTCGTTCCACCGCGCGCCGTGCGCGTTGATTTGGTTTTGGCTGCCGGCGCGGCCCGTTTTGCGCCGCCCTTGGCCGCCGGTTTGGCGAGCTTGGTCGTCTTCGCCGCACTGGCGCGCGCAGCGGCGGAAGTCGATCTGGTTTTCGTCTTGGTCTCGCTCTGTTTCGTCAAGTCCCGGACCGTCGCTTCATCTCGCTCTCAAGGCCACCTAGCGCCTCTTTCAGTCTGCCGGGTCCGCCTTCATCCCCCGCCACGATCAGCTCATCGCTCGACCAGCGGTTGACCTTGCGTCGGCCCAACACCATCGCCCTCAGTCGCGCCTCATCAACGTCGGTCAACGCATCGACCTCGCCGCCTTCACGCGTTATTCTGGCCTCATCGACCATCACGTTCGCCGCAGGAAACCGCTGCAACGCCCGCAACAGCACGATCCCCTCCGCACTATCGGGTTCTACCGGCCGTCCCGCCGGAATTGTTGTCTCTAATAATGATACTGCGTTGTTACGGCCAAGACTTCGTAGATGGGCTGCAACCGCCGCCCGGTCAAGCCTCTCGCCATTATCCAGCACACTGAAAGCGGCGTCTCTGATGGCGTTTACATCCGGATCGTTGAACTCCGCCGCACAAATCGCCTCTCGCGCGCGTTCAAGGATCCCCGGCGAGTTGATCGCCTTGATCAGATTGACAAATCCCCGCGGCTGCACCCCCGCCTGAAGCCGCCCGCGCGCGCCTCTCGGCCTGCCGTCGCCCTGAAAGCCGGAACGCTCCGCACCGTTTTGCCGCCCGCGCCGGTCGCCATTGCGGGACAGCCAGTACAACCGGTCGCGCAGCTCGCGCTCATAGGCCTTCTTCAGGCCTGGATGCTTGATCTCGCCGACCGCCTTCATCAGGCGCTCTTCCAGCCCGGCCCGGCGCTCCGGCGTGTCCAGCGGCTCGGCCTCAACCTCACGCTTCCACAGCATCTCCACCAGCGGCTGCGCGCCTTCGAGCATCGCAACCATGGCGCCCGCGCCGTGACGGCGGATCACGTCGTCCGGGTCCATGCCGTCCGGCAGGATCGCAAAGTACAGCGTCTTGCCCGGCTCAACCATCGGAAGCGCTCTATCCAGCGCCCGGTTGGCCGCGCCCAGTCCAGCACGGTCGCCATCGAAGCAAAGGATGGGTTCCGGCCCCGCCCGCCAGAGATAGTCCAGCTGTTCCTCGGTCAGCGCCGTACCCAGGGGCGCCACGGCCGTGCCGACCCCGGCCTCGGCCAATGCAATCGCGTCGACATACCCCTCTGTCACGATCAGGCCGCGCGACAGCGCCCCGTCCTCGACCTGCGCCAGCGCCTCGCGCGCCGGTCCCAGCCGGTACAGCGTACGCCCCTTGTGAAACAGCGGGCTGTCCGACGAGTTGAGGTATTTGGGCTTGCCGTCCGGATCCAGCGTCCGCGCGCCGAACGCGATCGCCTTGCCGTTGGGATCGCAGATCGTGAACGTCACCCGGTTGCGAAACCGGTCATAGGGCGACTTCCCCGCCCCGTCCGGCTGCACCAGCAACCCGGCCTCGATCAGCTCATCGATCTTGGCGCCCTTGGCCGTCAAATGGTCCAGCAGGTTGCGCCACCCGTCCGGCGCAAATCCCATCCGGTGCGTCTTCCAGGCCGACGGACCAAAGCCGCGTCCTTCAAGATACTCGCGCGCCGCTGCGCCGGCTGGCGACAGCAATTGCCCTTCGAAATACTCGGCCGCCTGCTCGACCCAGTTCTGCAGGTCAGCGCGGCGCCGATAGCGCGCTTCCTCGCCTGCCGAAGCCTGCGGCATCTCCAGCCCGGCCATACCCGCGAGCCGCTCAACCGCTTCGTTGAAACTCAGCCGCTCGGTTTCCTGAAGGAAGGTGATCGCGTCGCCGGAATTCTGCGTCGAGAAGCACTTATAGAAGCCGCGGTCGTCATGAACGTAGAACGATGGCGTCTTCTCGTTCGAGAAGGGCGACAGGCCAACATGGTCCTTGCCGCGCTTCTTCAGCTGCACCTTGCGGCCGACCACGTCCGACAGGCGGACGCGCGATTTGATCTCGTTGATGAACCCTTCCGGGTACCGCATATCAGCCCACCTGCCCAACCGGGAAACGATGTCGCTAAAGGCGGCCAAGCCGCCGCGCCAGAAGAACATCCAGCGAACATCTAAATGACCCGTTTACAGATTGTGGACTGATTCGGGCGTTCCGAATCGGTCGTGGGGCGCCATAAGTTACAGGCCGAATTTCATTGCAGAATTCGCGAGCGAAGTCCCGCCTGGCTCGGTCCGGAAATCAGCAGCCCACGGCCTACTTCGCGGCTTCGGCGACACCGCGGACCTGGCTCAACAGAACCTCATCATCCTGACCGCCGATATCCCATCCCAGGCGATCGGAAATCCGCTCCGCCAACAGGCCCGCCATGTGCAGCTGGCTGTCGATCCCGGCATGCCAGTGACAGCCCAGAATGCGACCCTCGGCCGCCAGCGGAAGATCGATGTACTCGACCTTCTCATCGCCCAGCGCCACGCGCGCAGCGACAGCGCCACGGATCGACCCAACCATCGCCTCACGACGCTCGCCGTAATGCTGCGGGCCAACGCTCGTGAACACATACGCGTCGGGATAGTCGCGGCGCAGATCCGCCAGCAACCCGACATAGGCCTCATCAAACCCCTCGCCCGGATCGCCGTCCCAAAAGTCAGCCGTGCCAAGATCCACGACCACAACATCCGGCGTATAGCGATGCGCGGACCACACACGTTGCGAATCCGGCAACGTCTTCAACAGCAGCGCAGCCATCGTCGGCGCGCCCGAGTCCTCATAGTTGCGCGTCAGCCCGCGCCCGTCCGCCGCGATCGTCTGCAACTCGGCGCCAAAGAAATCCGCGGTGATCGCGCCAAACGCATGACCGTGGTCCTGCGTCTCGTAACTGAACCCGCACTGGTCGCTCTCGCCCAGCACGCCATATCCGGTGACATTGTCATCGCCGATCACCAGCATGCGCCGCTCTGGCGCCTCGGTTGGGCGAAGCTTTCCGTTGGCCCGGATGTAATTGAAATAGGTCGGCCCCGCGTCCGCCGACGTCCGGCGCGTCATCCGCAACGTGTGACGGCCCTTCACGCCGTCGTACAACAGATACGTCTTCAGCCCGTCCTCAAGCTCCAGCGTGGCCTCCATGCCGTCGATCTCGATGCGGTAGATGTTCAATCCCCAGTCGCTGATCTGCGCGTACAACTTCGAGCCGGTGAACTCGGCCTCAAATCCGCTACCCGACCACTGGACCGCAAAGCTGCCATCGCCGTTCACGTCCGCCCGGCCCAGCACCCGCACATCCTGCGCACTGGCCGGCGCGACAGCGCAAGCCGCCAGCGCGGCGGCGATGAACGCGGCTGCAAATCCTGAATAACGCATCCCACAACTCCGACACTGATCGGCAAGGATGACTTAGGCGCTCTCTCGGTGGCCGCCACGATTCATGACAGCACGCAACAAGCGAGCACGCCCACCCATCGTTGCGCTCACAACGCGAGTGGCGATGCAATTCGCGGGCCGGTGGAGTTAAGGGCGATCACCCGCACCCGGCAGGTGATCGCCTGAAACGGGTGCGCTCAGTACACAGCTTCAATCGCATTAACCAGCAATTGCCTGCGCTGGCCGAACAGATTGTCGGTCGCTCCAGGCCACGCGCTCAGGGTGACGATCACCAGGTCCTTTTCCGGATTCAGCCAGATTCCCTGCCCGAAAATTCCCGAGGCGCGATAGGCCGGCCCGTTGGTGAGCCACCACTGGAAGCCATAACCGCCCTGTCCGCCCATGCCCTCGGTGGCGGCCGCCGTCGACGTCGTCGCCTCCTCGATCCAGTTCTCCGGCACAATCGACTCGCCGCCAATTTTCGCGCCATGCATGAAGAAATGGCCGAACCGGGCATAGTCCCGTAGCGAGACAGACAGACAGCATCCCGCGATCTCGCCGCCGCCCAGATCAAGCATCCACACTGCATTTTGGTTCATGCCGTACGGCTGCCAGACCTTCTCGGTCAGATAATCCGCCATCGACTTGCCCGTCGCCGCGCGCACCAGCGACCCTACAAGGTTCGTCTCGCCGGTCTTGTAGACCCATTTCGTCCCCGGCTCGGCCTCACGCGGCAGCCGCGCCATGTAGGCGACGACGGGATCGGAACCGTTCACCGAAGGCTCGGCCGAAAACTTGGCGACGTCCGAATTCGGATCCTCATAATCCTCGTTCCACGCCACGCCGGATGTCATGTTCAGCACCTGGCGGATCGAAACGCCTTCATAGCCCGAGCCCGCCAGCCCCGGCAGGTAATCAACGATCGGGTCATCGACCGACTTGATCAGACCGTCCTTGATCGCTGCGCCGACCAGCGTGGACGAAAACGACTTTGCCACCGAGAAGCTGGTCCAGCGGCCATCGGCTTCCAGCCCCTCGCCATACCGCTCCAGCACGATCTCGCCATCCTTGATCACCA
>JBHIWT010000227.1:0-4914 GCA_041987265.1 Hyphomonadaceae bacterium | reverse complement strand
TCTCGGCCTTGACGGCGTCGGCGACACCAAGGGCCTGCTCGAAAGCGAGATGCGCAACCGCCACATCAAATGGATCACCAACGCCCGCACCGCAGGCGTCGAAGACGGCATGATGCACGTCGAAGAGATCGGCGAGGACGGTGAAGTCGCGGACAAGCATGACCTGCCGTTCGACTTTTCAATGATGTTGCCAGCGTTCCGTGGCGTCGATGCCGTCCGTGACATCGAGGGGCTGGTCAACCCACGCGGTTTCGTCATCGTCGACAAGCATCAGCGCAATCCGAAATACCCGAACATCTTCGGTATCGGCGTGTGTGTGGCCATCCCACCGACCGGCAAGACGCCAGTCCCCGTCGGCGTTCCGAAGACCGGCTTCATGATCGAGTCGATGGTGACCGCTACAGCCCACAACATTGGGGCCATCCTGAGAGACAAGCCGGCCGAGACGCAAGCTACCTGGAACGCGGTCTGTCTGGCCGATTTTGGCGATGGCGGCGTCGCCTTCGTCGCGCAACCACAGATCCCACCACGAAATGTGAACTGGTCGGCCGAGGGCGGGTGGGTTCACCTCGCGAAGGTCGGCTTCGAAAAATACTTCATTGGAAAAATTCGCCGGGGCGAAAGCGAGCCCTTCTACGAAAAATTCCTCATGGACAAGCTCGGGATCCGCAAGCTCAAGGCGGGAGGCTGAACCATGATCGAACAGGCCGTTTGCCCCGAATGCGGGGCGGTCAACCGGATCGCACACGGGCGTGACGCCGGAAAGGCGAAGTGCGGCAAGTGCTCGACGCCGCTGCAGCTTAATCACCCCATCGAAGTCGACGACGCTACGCTCGCTCGCCACCTCCAGCGCAATAAGGGACCCGTGCTGGTCGATGTCTGGGCTCCATGGTGCGGGCCATGTCGCGCCATGGCGCCGAACTTCGAAGCGGCAGCGGAAACGCTCGCAGGCGAAGCTCGACTCCTGAAACTCAACGCCGACGACAGCCAGACCTCACGCAGTCTGGGCGTCAGCGGCATCCCCGCCCTCCTGCTGTTCGAGGATGGCGAGCTCGTCGATAGAAAAGCTGGACTGATGCCGACCGCGCAAATCGTCAACTGGGTCCGCAGCCGCGCCGGAAGTGCGGCGGAACGCCAGACATCCTGAAGGAGATCACCCCATGACACTCGATCGCGCCGTACTCGCCTTTGCCGGATTTGTCGTCCTGCTCAGCCTCGTCCTTG
Organism: Hyphomonadaceae bacterium; assembly: GCA_041987265.1. Classification (GTDB taxonomy): domain Bacteria; phylum Pseudomonadota; class Alphaproteobacteria; order Caulobacterales; family Hyphomonadaceae; genus IH12. The sequence goes on along the minus strand of JBHIWT010000227.1, from coordinate 3,690 downwards.
CATGGACGGTGCACCCTTACTGGCTGTTTCTGACCGCTTTCGCGGGAGCCAACATGCTGCAGGCGGCGTTTACCGGGTTCTGTCCGGCCGCCATGGTCTTCAAGAGGCTGGGCGTGAAGCCAGGAACCGCATTTCGCTGATGCGATGCCGGTGATCCGTGCACCGGCCTCAATGGCCGCCATAGACCTCGCACAGGACGCCGATGAGTTTTTCAACGGCTGGATCGTCCAGCCGATAATAGATGGTCTGCGCTTCCCTGCGGGTTGCGACGAGGCCTTCAGCGCGCAGTTTGGCAAGATGCTGAGAGAGTGCGGATTGCGTCAGATCGACGTGCTGGCCGAGCTCGGTGACCGACATTTCTCCGGCCGAAAGCCTGCAGAGAACGGTCAGGCGCTGGTCGTTCGCCAGCAGCTTCAGCATGCGCGCCGCTTCAGCTGCACGCGGTTCAAGCGCTCCCACGGCGGTATTCGACGGTTCGCCACCGCCAGACTCTCGCCGCGCATTCCGCGTTCGCACAGTGCTCATTCACTCTACCCGTTGGCTTTGGACCGCCGTGCGGCCGCTTGTACGACCCATACATTAGTATTGACTAATATGCAGTCAAGTTCTGCGGTGACTTGTTCGTACCGCGGACAGCTAGCTCGATTCGCACTTGCAGACCGCTTCGCCTGGTCGACGTTGGACTCAGCGACGGTTCGCCGTACGCGAGGGAGCGCTTCGCCACGTGCACGACTTGCGTTGCCCACACCTCACCGCGGCGCTAGTTGGAATGTGCGCTTGAACAGGTGGCGGCCGTGAGTGTGGAGACCGATACAACCCGAGCCTGCGCCTTCCGCACGCGCGGGCTGAGTAAGGTCTATGGGTCAGGCCCTTCCGCCGTTCATGCGTTGCGGGGCGTCGATATGGTGGCGCCGGAGGGCGAACTCATCGTGCTCCTTGGCGCGTCCGGCTCCGGCAAGTCGACACTGCTCAACATTCTCGGCGGGCTTGACCGTGCAAGCGACGGCGAAGCCCTGTTCTTCGACCAGCTCCTGACGTCCATGACGGACGAACAGCTCACTCAATACCGACGCCAGCACGTCGGGTTCGTCTTTCAGTTCTACAATCTCATGCCCAGCCTGACAGCGCGCGAGAACGTGGAGCTTGTGACCGAGATATCCGACAACCCGATGGACGCCGGAGAAGCGCTCGATCTTGTTGGCCTGTCCGGACGCAGCGATCACTTCCCCGCGCAACTGTCTGGTGGCGAACAGCAACGGGTCGCGATTGCGCGCGCGGTCGCCAAACAGCCGACGGTGCTGTTCTGCGATGAACCTACCGGCGCGCTCGATTCATCCACGGGACGTTCGGTTCTGCGCGTGCTCCAGAACGTCAACCGCGAGCTTGGCACGACCGTCATGATCATCACCCACGCAGCCGCGACGGCAGACATGGCGCACCGGGTCATCCAGATGCAGGACGGCGCGATCCGAGACGTGCAAGTGAACCAGACCCAGATGGCGGCCGAGGACATTTCCTGGTGAGCCCGCTAGACCGAAAACTGCTTCGCGACCTTTGGCGCATGCGGTTGCAGGCGAGCGCGATCGCGCTGGTGGTCGGCGTCGGCGTCCTGCTCCTCATCATGATGAGCGGCTTGGTGAGTTCACTGGAAGACACGCGAACGGCTTATTACGATCGCTACCGCTTCGCCGATGTCTTCGCCCCCGTGAAGCGCGCGCCCTACCGAGCTCTTGATCAGATCCGCGACATCGAGGGTGTCGCAGCGGTCGAAGCCCGCGTGGTTGGGGGTGCGCTGATCGATCTTGACGGCCAGGTGGCGCCGATCCGGGCCCAGGCCGTGTCGCTTCCTGACCTGCGGGAACCGCGGCTGAACTGGATCTATCTCTCTGCGGGCGCGCACATTGATCCGCGGCGGCGCAACGACATTCTACTGCTCGAAGGGTTTGCCAACGCGCACGGCCTTGGACCGGGCGATGAAATTTCCGCGACGATGAATGGCGGACGCCGCACGTTCCGGATTGCCGGTCTCGCTCAGGCGCCGGAGTTCTTATACTCGACAGCGCCCGGCGAGCTTGTCCCGGACGACAGCCGTTTCGCCGTTATCTGGATGAGCGAAGATGCGCTAGCTCACGCATTCGACGTTGATGGCGCATTCAACGAGGCGCTGATCGCGCTTGATCGCGGCGCCGAAGAAGCCCAGGTCATTGCTGATCTCGATCGTATCCTTGAACCCTATGGCGGGCTCGGCGCATATGGGCGCGAAGACCATTTCTCCGATCGATTCATCAGCGAAGAGATCACCAGCCTCAGGGCGTCCAGCGCTGTCGTGCCGCCGATCTTCATGGCTGTGGCCGCCTTCCTCCTCTACATCGTGATCTCGCGACTTGTAGACACCGAGCGCACACAGATCGGGCTGTTGAAGGCGTTCGGCTACACCAATATCGAAGTCAGCGCCTATTACCTTAAGTTCGTTCTTTCGATCGCAGTCACTGGCGCACTGATCGGTTGCGTGTTGGGGGTCTGGGCCGGCCACGCGCTGGCGGCCTATTACCAGCTCTACTACAAGTTTCCCTTCCTGTTGTTCCGGATCGACAACGCCACGTTTGTGATTGCGATCATCGTCAGCGTTGTCGCGGCTTCGGCAGGGGGGCTGATGGTCTTGCGGCGGGTCTTCAATCTTGCGCCTGCCGAGGCGATGCGGCCGCCGGCGCCTGCTGACTATTCACGTTCGGCCAACCTCGTTCGGGCGCTTCGCCGCTACCTCGACCAACCTTCGCGCATGATTGTTCGCAGGCTTGCGCGCCAGCCCGCCCGCGCAGCAGCCGCCATCATCGGCGTCGCCGCCGGGATGGGGCTTTCAGTGGCGACACTGGGCGTCATGGGCGGCTTCGAGCGCGCGGCGAACCTCGCCTTCACCGTCATCGACCGTTCCGACGCCACCGTGACTTTCGTCGAGCCGCTGGGCGAGCAGACCATCTACGAATTGCAGCGTCTTCCCGGCGTCATCGAAGTTGAACCCTACCGGGCCGTATCGGTCATCTTCCAGAACGGTGTCAGAAAACACCGCGGCGCCATCCTCGGCATGGAGGAAGCGCCGCGCCTGTTTAGGGCCCTGACCGACAAGGCGCAGCCGATCGCGATGCGTGAGGAAGGCCTGATCATCGCCGAGGCGATCGCAAGGAAGCTCGATGTTGAACCCGGCGGCAATCTCACGGTCGACGTCAGGGAGGGACGGCGTCCCATGCTCAATGTCCCCGTCGCGGGCACGACCCGCGCCCTGCTCGGCGCGCCAGTCTACATGGAGCTCAGCGCACTCAACGAGCTGATGGACGAACCCGGGCGCGTTTCAGGCGCCTACCTGCGCATCGATATGAAACAGGGAGACGCCATCTACCAGCGACTCAAGGAAATGCCCGCGGTCGCCGGCGTCAGTCTTCGCAGTGAAGCGCGCGAAGCCTTTCAGGACCTGATGAATTCTGGCGCGGGGGCGACGCGATACATCATGGCCGTTATCTCCGGAATCATCACATTCGGGATCGTCTACAACTCTGCGCGCATCGCATTCGCCGAACGCGCGCACGATCTCGCCAGCCTTCGCGTCATCGGCTTCACAAAAGGCGAAACCGCGTTTGTGCTGCTCGGCGAACTCGGCGCGATCATCCTTGGCGCCGTGCCGATTGGCATCCTTCT
>JBHIWT010000226.1:0-4964 GCA_041987265.1 Hyphomonadaceae bacterium | reverse complement strand
AGGCCGCCGGTCACGCCGCTTGGGGGCGGCGAGCTCATTACTCGACGCGGCGGGCGAACGCGCCGCTCTTGTCCAGCAACTCACCGGTCATCACCGCATCGAGCGCCGCCGCCTTGCGCAGGTTGTCGCCAGTGACCCACATGGCGACGCCATGCGGGAGAGAGGCGTCCTCGCGGATGCGCGAGACGTAGGTTGTCCATTCACCCACCGCCTCGATCGGGGTGACGAAGGTTTCTTCCTCGCGGTTGTCGACAACAACAACGCCGGGCGCTTCGCGTAAAGTCTCGCGCAATGCCTCGATCGAGATTTCTCTTTCAAGCTGCGCATGCACGGCCAGGCTGTGACCGACAAAGACCGGAACCTGTACGCATGTCGCACCAATCCTGAAACCGCCTCCCAAAATAGCGGTGAGTTCGTCGGTCAGCCGCTGTTCCTCGTCGGTGACGCCGTCATCGCGGAAGTCGCCGGCCTGGGGGATCAGATTGAATGCGATCTGGCGCGGATAGACGCTGGGTTCCGGAGCCTGATTGACGAAGACGCCCTTGGTCTGGGTCCACAACTCGTCCATTGCCGCGCGGCCGCTTTCCGACGCCGAAAGCAGGGCGGTCGCGGTCACCCGCTGGAGGCCAGCGGCGTCGCGGATCGGCCTGAGCACCGGCGCCAGCAGCGCCGCCGCGCCGCCGGGCACTGCAAGCAGGCGCTTGCCGCCCAGCTGCTCGATCCTTTCAGGGTTGGCTTCCGGGGCCACGAGGGCGGCGTTGGCGTCAGTTCGAAAGGCGGCTGAAACATCGATCAGGTAGCCGCCGCCGCCCAGAACCTTGGGCGCCCAGCGCCGCGCCGCTTTTTCGCCGACAGCCATGATGGTCAGATCTACGCCGGAGAAATCGAAATCGGCAGCGTCTTTCGCCCTCAGGCGCACGTCGCCCAGGCTGATCTCCTTTCCGGCCGACGCGCGGCTAGCCAGCGGGATCAGGTCCGCTTTCGGAAAGCCGCGTTCGCCCAGCACGTCGAGGATCTGCCGGCCGACCGCCCCGGTCGCGCCTAGAACCGCCAGCTTGTAGGACATGGGTGCCTTTCTGGCGGTCGCGATATCGCCACAATCGTCTCACAGGGCCAAACAAAGTCGGCATCTGTCTTGGCCGACTGTGGCTCGTGTATATGGTCGCATTTCGGGAATTCGCAATCGCTGACGGGAACCGAAAAACCCACAGCGAACGCGGCTGGAGACGATAGATGGCCGATTTGGCTGAACTCATCCGCAAATACGTCGATTGTTACAATCAGGACGATCTCGACGGCATGCTGGCGTGTTGCGAAGACAGTGTCGTCTTCGAGACCGTCAACAACCCCGGCGGCTCGATCCTGCTGAAGGGCAAGGATGAGATGCGCGAAGTGCTGGTGGCGACGACGCAGGCGTTTTCAACGCGAAAGCACGATCTGGTCCGGCTGGTGGTGGACGGCGAAACCGCGGCGGCGGAAACGATCTTCTCAGGCGTCGCTGCAGCCCAGCTCAGCTCCAATGTGCGGGTCGGCGACCATGTTTCCATTCGCGGGGCGACGTTCTTCGAGCTGGGTGAGGAACGGCTGGGCAGGATCTGCGACTACAGCTGATCGCTTGCGTAAGACGGCATGTCTGCACGGCTGGCCCTTTCGTCCGGGGCGGCGCATGATGTGTGTCATGAAATGGCCGATTCTTCTCCTCACAGCTTCGCTTCTTGCGGCATGCGCAACCCCGCAACCTCAGCCGGAATGGAGCCAGTTGCTCCAGGTCGAAGACCGGTTCTCGGTCTATCTCCATCAATCCGGCGAGTCGGATGACGGAGACTTTGCCCGCGTCCGCCTGATCTACATTTACGGCGATGGCGAGATCGAGTGGGAGGGCGAGGAAGTCGCCTGGCAGGAATACCCGGAAATGCTGATCGACTGCGCCAGCAACCACGTCGCGCTGGGGCGGCGCATCCGCTATGCGCCCGATGGCCGCGCAGTGTTCGCCGATGACAAGCCGGAGCTCAAGCTGATCGCGCCGGGCACGCTCACCGAGATCGCGGCGGCGGCGCGCTGCGACGGTCTCTATCCGGACGATACGCATTCGATCGCCGACGGGCCGGAATGGATGAGCGAGGCGCGCCAGCGGCTGGCGGCCTGGATCGAAACCCGGTCAGCCTAAAGCGCGCTGGCGATTGCATCGCCCATCTGCTGGGTCGACAGGCCGCCGCCAAGGTCGGCGGTGCGGGCGCCGTCTGTCAGCGCCCGGTCGACAGCGTTGAGGAGACGGTCCGCCGCCTCCCTGCGATCAAGGCTCCAGCGTAGCGCCATTTCGAATGACAGGATGGCGGCGCAGGGATTGGCCTTGTCCTGCCCGGCAATGTCCGGGGCTGAACCATGCACTGGCTCATAAAGGCCCGGCGTTCCGGGATCGCCCAGCGCAGCCGAGGGCAGCATGCCGATCGAGCCGGTCAGCATTGCGGCCTCGTCAGAGAGGATGTCGCCAAACAGGTTGTCGGCGAGAAGGACGTTGATGTCCTTCGGCTTGCGGACAAGCTGCATGGATGCGGCGTCGGCGTACATGTGCGCCAACGGCACGTCCGCGAATTCCTCAGCGTGCAGCGCTGTTACTTCCTCGCGCCACAGTACGCCGGATTCCATCACATTTGCTTTTTCGCAGGACAGGACGCCCGGGAAGGCCTCGCCTTTTCCGGCGCGGCCTTTCGCGAGTTCGAAGGCGACCCGCGCGACCCGGCGAATCTCGCTGGAAGTGTAAGTCTGGGTGTCGAACCCGCGGCGTTGCCCGTCGGCAAGCGTTTCGATTCCTCGCGGCTGCCCGAAATAGACGCCGGACGTCAGCTCGCGGACAATCATGATGTCGAGGCCTTCGACCAGTTCGCGTTTCAGCGCGGAGGCGTTGCTTAGCGCGGGAAAGCAGAAGGCCGGGCGCAGGTTGGCGTAAACGTCCAACCCCTTGCGCAGGTTGAGCAATCCCGCCTCGGGCCGTTTGTCGCGCGCGACATCATTCCATTTCGGTCCGCCCACGGCGCCCATCAGGATCGCGTCGACTTCCTTCGCGCGATCAAGCGTCGCTTCGCGCAAAGGCGTTCCATGCTCGTCGAAACTGGCGCCGCCGAACAGATCTTCCTCAAGCTCCAGATCTGGCGCAACGATCGCCGCGATCTTGCGGGTTTCGCGGATGACTTCCGGGCCGATCCCGTCGCCGGGCAGCAAGAGCATTGTCTGTGTGTTTGCCGTCATGACGTCTTTCTCGCGCGCGAACGATCACTGTTTGATGGCGGCTCTAGCGCACAGCAGGGGGGAGCGTAAACAGACGAGGGCGGCCGATCGCTAGAACGCTTCGGGTTCAGCCTCGTACAGGCGCAGATTGCGGTCGGTGATCGCCAACGCCTTCCAGGTCTTGCGCCATGCCTGCAGATGCGCGGACGCGGTGTGCGCGGCCAGCGCTTCGCGGTCTTCCCATCGCTCGGTGACCCTCACCAACGTCGGGTCGAACACGTCCAGAGAATAGGCGTACTCGATACAGCCGGGTTCCGCGCGTGAGGCGACGATCATCGCCACCATGGCCGGCAGCGCGGACTCGATATCGGGCGCGCGGAAGCTTCCTTCGACGACGATCATGGCAGCCAGGGCGTGGCGAGCCTGCGCTGCTGCTCGTGCTGGTCGATGGCGTGCGATTTGGTGAGAGTTTCGCCGATTTCGTCCAGCCCGGCGAGCAGGTTGGCCTTTCGCCCAGGATCAATGTCGAACGCGTGGGCGACGCCGTCCGGCCCGGTTACGATCTGGGCTTCCAGATCGATCGTGAAGACATGGTTCGGGCCGCCCGCCTGAGACATCAGGTCATCAACTGTTTCGCGCGGTAGGATGACGGGCAGGATGCCATTCTTGAAACAGTTGTTGTAAAAAATGTCGGCGAAGCTCGGCGCGATCACGCAGGAGATTCCCTGATCCAGCAGCGCCCATGGCGCATGCTCCCGGCTGGACCCACAGCCGAAATTCTCCCGTGCGATAAGGATGCTGGCCTGCTGATAGGCTGGTTGGTTCAGCACGAAGTCGGGATTGGGCGCGCCGTCGGGCAGGGTCTTCAATTCGTGAAACAGGCCCGCCGCCAGTCCCTTGCGCGAGACCGTTTTCAGGAATTGCTTCGGGATGATCATGTCGGTGTCGACATTCGCCAGCGGCAGGGGCGCGGCCGAACCGGTCAGTTTGGTGAAGGGCTTCATTTCGTCCGGTTAGCCGGTTCGCTGGCCAGGATCAATGTCGGCACGCCAAGCGTTCCGTCCTTGACGGTAAAGACGCGCGAGCCGGGCCTGCGCCCCTGACGGGTCTCGCTGACCTGACGGCCGGCGGCGGTGAGGCGGGCATGCGCAGCTTCGATGTCGGGCACGCGCCAGGACATGCCCCATAGCTTGTCCGGCGCATTGCTTTCCCCCTTGGACAAACGGTGGGCGATCTCCACCGTCAGTCCGCCAACGCGGAAGAACATCAAGCGGGCGTCCCATTCGGCGTTCGACCGGTCCAGCGCAAGGTTGAGGCCGAGTTTCGCGCCGTAGAGCGCCAGCGAACGATCCGGATCGAAGGAGTTGATGACGACATGGTCAAGCGTGATGACCGAGTCAGAACCTGCGGGCCTGTAGACGAGGGGATCCTGCTTCTGGCGCTGGAGGACGAACAGCTTGACGCCGTTCGTCACCTCGTCGGCCAACCGGAAGCGTGACCATGACCGCGCTTCGCCGCGGCTCTGGTCGATGCTTTCGGAAGGCTGGATCTCGTCGGGCTTCATTCCGCGCCGCGCCATCAGACGGTGGGTGTCCGCAATCGTATTCGAACTGAAGACGATAGACTGCAGACCGGGTCCATCCTGATCGAGAATCGTATGCAGCCGCCTCGACATCGGTCCGGAACCCGAGGGCGCAATCAGCTCAAGCGCCATGGTTTCCATCTGGTAGAATACACTG
>JBHIWT010000225.1:0-5009 GCA_041987265.1 Hyphomonadaceae bacterium | reverse complement strand
CATGATCATCGGCAGCGCCAGCGTGATCGCGATCATCAGCGCCGCCGCAAGATAATAGACCGTACGCCAGCCGAAATGCTCCGCGATGACGCCGCCGCCCGTGCGCGCGACCAGAATGCCGATGATGATCCCGGTCGTCAGGATCGCCGTCACTCTGCCCAACCGTCCCGGCTCCACACGTTTAGAAGCGTAGGCGGAAAGCAGGTAGGGCGCGATGGTGAAGAACCCGAGCAGCGTCGAACCGGTAGTGAATAGCCAGAAGCTGGACGATACCGACATCAGGACGAGACACAGAAGCTGCGCCGTCACGAAGATGATGGTGAGGCGGCGATTGCTGAACCGGTCGCCAAGCGGCAACAACAGGAAGATGCCGCCCGCCAGCGCCATCTGGTTCAGCGCCGGCACCAGGCCGATCATTGCATCGCTGACTTCGAAGGCTTCCCCGACCCGCGCGATGATCGGGTGGATGTAATAAGCGTTCGCCGTCACGATCGCGCTGGCGATCGCCAGCAGGAAAACCTGCGCGCCCGTCAGGATCACCGGCGCCGGCGCATCGCTCGCATCCTGTTTCATGGAGCGTATGCGCCCTTCACGCCCTCGCCTCTAGTAGCTCTTCGGCAGGCCCAGCACGCGTTCGGAGATGAAGTTCAGGATCATTTCGCGGCTCACCGGAGCGATGCGGGCGATCATGGCTTCGCGCATGTAGCGCTCGACATCGTATTCCTTGGCGTAGCCCATGCCGCCGTGCGCCAGGACGGACGCTTCGCACGCGGTAAAGCCCGCTTCGGCGCCGAGATACTTCGCGGCGTTGGCTTCCGCGCCGCACTCTTCGCCGGCGTCGAACAGGCCCGCCGCCTTGTAGGCCAGCATTTCCGCAGCCTTGAGTTCCGCCCAGCTCTTGGCCAGCGGATGGGCCACGCCCTGGTTCTGGCCGATCGGACGGCCGAACACGACGCGCTCGTTGGCGTAGGTCGCCGCACGTTCGATCGCCGCGAAGCCAAGCCCGATGCTTTCAACCGCAAACAGCACGCGCTCGGGGTTGAGGCCCTGCAACAGGTATTTGAAGCCCGCGCCTTCTTCCCCGATCAGGGATTCCGCCGGGATCTCGACATTGTCGAAATACAGCATGTTACATTCGACCGCCTTGCGGCCCATTTTCGGAATCGGCTTGGCTTCGATCCCCTTCATGTCGGCGTAGAACAGCGACAGGCCGAGATAGGGCTTGGCGCATTCTTCCTTGGGCGTCGTGCGCGCAATCAGGATGATCTTGTCGGCGCGCTGCGCGCCCGTCGTCCAGATCTTGCGGCCATTGAGGACGTAACCGGAATTGGTGCGCTCGGCTTTCGTCTCGAGGCTCGACGTATCAAGGCCCGAGTTCGGTTCGGTCACGCCGAAGCACATCTTCTGTTCGCCGGAAATGATCTTCGGCAGGTATTCCTGTTTCTGCTCGCTCGTGCCGAACTTCTCGATCGGCTTGGCGCCAAAGATGTTGAGGTGGATCGACGAGCAACCCGTGAAGCCGGCACCGGAGCGCGCGACGGTCTGCATCATGATCGCCGCTTCGGTCAGGCCAAGTCCGGCGCCGCCGACCTCTTCCGGCATGGCGATACCCAGCCAGCCGCCCTCGGCCATCTCCTTGGTGAAAGCTTCCGGCCAGTCGCCGGTCTCGTCCGTCTTGCGCCAGTATTCGGCGTCGAACTTGGCGCAGACCTTTTCCACCGCGTCCTTGATCGCTTCCTGGTCTTCCGTCATCGGCGCGATGTGGTGCATGTCTTTAGCTCTCCCGAGATTATGTTTGGCGCGATACTAGCCAAGCCCGCGTGTCAGAGCGAGTGCGACGGCTCAACGCGGCTGTCAAACCGCAGCGGCGAGAATTCCCGCATCCCCTGAGGCTCTCGCTCGTCGAGCATCAATTGCGCCATCCACTCGCCCGTGGCCGGCGCCAGCATCACGCCATTGCGAAAGTGCCCGCCGGCGATGAACACGCCCGGCAAACGCGTCTGGCCCATCACCGGGACGCCATCCGCCGTCCTTGGCCGAAATCCGGCCCATGCGCTCATCTCTCTCGCCATCGCAAGGCCCGGCAACAGACGTGTCGCGCGCTGGCGCAGGTTGTCCAGCACGTCACGTTCGACCGCCAGATCCGCTGCGCCGGGCTGCGACACGCCGCCGATCAGGGTCGCGTCATGCTTGGGCACGACATACAGCGCTCCCAACCGCACAACGTGGCGCGGCGCGCCCACCATGGGCTCAAGCGCCAGGATCTGCCCTTTGACCTTCTCCATCGCCGGGACCAGCCCCGCGTATGCGCCGCCGTCGGCGTCAACGAATTGCACCGCCCCGGATGCGCCTGTCGCGAGCAAAACCTGATCCCAGATCTCGCCATCGGGCGTTGCAAACCGCGTATTGCGCACGGTGATCTGGTCGACGGATGCATGCGTCACGCATCGTCCGTCCAGCGCCTCCAGCGCGACCGCCAGCCGGGCGACCAACAGGCGCGCGTCGACCTGCATATCGGTCTTCAGACGCACCGCCCGCACGACATCGCCGGTCAGCGCGGGCTCAAGCGCGGAAACCGGCTGCGCGACATCCGCGCACGGCAGGTTCAGCGCATCGCACGCCGCTTCAATCGCGCTCAGATGCGGTTCGTCCTCCGCGCTGAGGGCGCAAGCGATGGTTCCGTCCGCGCGGAAATTGCACCCGCCGCCGGTCATGACGTGCAGCGATTGTGCGAAGTCCGGCCACAGCTGCATCGAGCGACGGGCGAGATTGGCAAGGGCCGGACTGGCGTATTCGGGCGCCTCGTAGGCAAGTCCCAGCATGCCCGCAGCACAGCTCGAAGCGCCCGCGCCCGCAGCCTCGCCGCTCTCGTAGACGCAGACAACGGCGCCGCGCCGCGCACATTCGATCGCGCACGACAGACCGACCACGCCAGCGCCGATAACGGCGATACGCGGCTGGGAAAACCGGTGCGATGAATCGGGAATGACGCTCATGGCCCTCTATAGCGAGGCTCGCGTCGTAAAGTTAAGCCGCCCGCCGGACTGCGCGCTAGACGGGGGTTTCCATCTGCTGCTTGTGCTGGCGCCAGAAGGTCAGGAATTGCGCCGCCTGCCCGCGATCCTGGAACACCAGCCTGCGGCCGTTATCGCCCACAGCATGGTCCGCCATCATCATGATATGCGGCGGCTCGGCCGAATCGTTCTCGGCGCCAGCCTCCATTATCCACTTCGCGAATGCATCAAGTGCACTTGACAGGCGCAAGATTTCGCCCGTCTGTTCTGCCTTTATCTGCACCACTACTTCAGACATGGCATTCCCCGCAGCCAGTTTACTTGCACAATCAGAGCCTAGCTTATCGGCGCGCAGCCGGTCCAGATCACTGATCAAGTGTCGGTGGAAAAGCTTCCGCTGCTGGCTCTGTAGCCACTGCCGCCGTCCCACCGTGCAATGATGAAGCAAACTTAATGCCGCGGCGCAGCAGGCGTCACCCAGATTCCACTACCCGGCGAGCTGCGATCTCATCAGCAACCCTGTTAGGCGCACGGCCCTCGGATTCCGCCTGATCGAGCACCTCGGCGATCGTCGCCACCAGCCCCTGCACCTTGGAGTCGACCCATGCAGGGTCGTAATTGCCTGAGATTTCAGCAGCGACGTTGATGATCCCCCCGCCATTGATGACGTAATCGGGGACATAGATGATCCCGCGCCGCGCCAGCGCCTCGCCCATTTCCGGATCGGACAGCTGGTTGTTGGCGCCGCCGGCGACCAGTTTGACCTTCAACCGCTCGACGGTGTCGGGATTAACCACGGCGCCCAGCGCGTTGGGTGAGAAGATGTCGGCTTCTACGTCATAGATTTCCGCTGGCGGGACCACCTTCGCACCGGTGTCCTTCGCGATCTCGTCCAGCGTCTGCTGGTCCACATCCGTGATGATCAGGTCCGCGCCCGCTTCCGCCAGCATCCTGCAGACGCGCCCGCCGACATGGCCCACACCCTGGACCGCGACGACACGCCCGTTCATATCGTCCGTGCCGAACGCCCGGCGCGCCGCCTCGCGCATGCCAAGGTAAACGCCGCGCGCGGTCACCGGCGAAGGATCGCCGCTTGCCGCTGCGCCGTCATCCAGGCCGGCGACGAAGCGGGTTTCCTTCGCCACTTCCTTCATGTCGGACGGTGAAACGCCGACATCCTCGGCGGTCCAATAACGTCCGCCGAGACTTTCAATGGCGCGGCCGAGCGCGCGGAACATTTCCGGCGTCTTGTCCTTCCGGGAATCGCCCCAGATCACTGCCTTGCCGCCGCCCAGCGGCAGGTCCGCCATCGCATTCTTGAAGCTCATCCCCTGCGACAGGCGCAGCGCGTCCGTCGCCATCTCCAGTGACGAGCCGTAATTCCACATCCGGCAGCCGCCGCCGGCCGGGCCGCGATTGGTCGAATGAATGGCGATGATGGCGCGCAGGCCGCTGTCGGGATCGTGGAAGAAATGGACGCTCTCGTGCCCAGCAAAGGCCGGATTGTCGAACATGTCTGGCCTCCGCCATGCACCCGCTTCGGCGCGGAAGGCGCCTTCATACGTCGCCCATGGAGCGGTTCAAGTCCCGCTGACAGATTCACCCGTCAGCGCTGAATACCGGGGGTTCAGGCCGGTTCGTCGAACAGGGATTCGTCCAGTTCGGCGTCTTTTGCGCCATCTTCGGGCCCGGAGGCCGACGCGACCATCGCCGCGATCCGCGCCGTCATCTCGTCATCGCTCGGACCTTCCTCGGCTTCCGCCTCAGGTTCCGGCGCCGCCTCCTCCAGTTCCAGACCGGCGCGAATACGGTCGAGGTCGAGGGCGGTGAGAGGTTTGTCGAGTTCGGCTTCGTAGACCTTGGGCACCTTGTGGCTGGGGTGCATCAGCTTTTTGGCCAGGTCTCCGTCATTGGTCAGCAGCAGCAGTCCGGTGGTGTCGCGGTCGAGGCGGCCGACCGGGAAGACGCGCCAGGGGATGTTCTGCCCCAGGATAT
>JBHIWT010000224.1:0-5014 GCA_041987265.1 Hyphomonadaceae bacterium | reverse complement strand
CAAGGTCGCCAGGCGCAACAAGTGCTCGGCTTCGGCCAGGCGCCATTCCTTGCGGCTTTCACCCAGTACGGTCTCAAGCCGCTGACTCAGGCGTTGCTGATCGCCTTGGAGCTGCGCGACCAGACGACGACGGTCTTCAAGCTCACTGGCTGCCGGCAGACCGGCCAACTGTGCGCTGATTTTCTGTTCACGCTGCTGAAGCGCCTCGGCTCGCTGGTTCAGCGCCTCCAGGTGCTGGCCCTGGTCGAACTCGCTGCCTTGCAGTTGGTGCACTTGCCAGGCGCCCCCGCCGCCTACAGCGATGACACGCTGGGCCAGATTTTCCCCAGCACGATCGCCCGACCGGGCGCCACGGACCGGGGCGTCCTAGAAGCCTTCCCCGGCGGCGAACGCGCGCGTCGCCTGGCGGCCATGTCGGAGGAGGACGCGATCACGTCTATCCGCGCCCAGTTTGAAATGTTCCATCCGGAATCCGATGCCTATTTCGAGAAGGGCCGTGTCTTCAGCTGGGACAAGCAGCCGTGGCAGAAGGGCTGCCAGGCCTATTTCCGTCCGGGCGAAATCCGCGAACTCTTCCCGCTGCTGCAAAGCCCCGAAGGCCGCCTGCATTTTGCAGGCGACCAGATCGGAGGCGTGCCGGGCTACGTGTTCAGCGCCATCGACTCCGCCCACCGCGTCGCCGAGGCGATCGCGGGGGCTTAGGCGAGCCGCGCTGAACACACCGCGCGCTCAGAAGCGCAATCTTACGCCCCCGTTCACGACCAGTCCGTCCGTGCGCGACCAGACATCCGTGGTCCACTGGCCGTCCGGCGCGCGCGCCAGCAAGACAAGCGGATCCTCCTTCGTCTGGCGCACGTCCAACAGGTTTTCGGCATTGATGAACCAGCTCGCCGGACCGACCGTCATCTCGCCCAGCAGACCGAGATGCCAGTAAGGTTCGCTCACGCTGCGATACGGATTGCCGTCCAGACGCTGCTCACCGGTATAGTACGCTTCGAAACCGATCCGCCCGCGGGCATGCTTTTCCCACATGGCGACGAAGCCCGCCGAATGGCGCGGCGTCAGTTCGACCTCGCGGCGTCCGCCTGCCGGGTCCTGCTCGGTCGCATCTAGATAGAGGTAATTGCCAGTCAGCTTGAAGTCGTTCCAGAAGTACCGGACGACCGCCTCCACGCCGCGGATCTGTGTTTCTCCCGGCGCGTTCACCAACCGCACGCGATCCGGTTGGCCGACTGGCGTGGACGCAAACGCCTCCAGCTCGGTCACGCCATCAACGTTCGAACCGAAGACGCTGACATTCGCCTCAAGCGCGCCGAAACTGTAGCCGACATCAATCGACGCCGTCTCCGCCGTCTCCTCCGACAGGTTCGCCAGAGGCTCCAGCCGCGACAGGCCCGACGCTTCAATTTCCTCAACAAACGGCGTCGGCGCAAAGAAGCCGCTGCCGAACGATCCGCGTATTGTCCAGTCGCCCGGCCGGAACAGCACCGATGCGCGCGGCGAGACCTGCGTCCCGAATTCGCTGTGATCGTCCAGCCGCCCGCTCAGCGAGACCGACACCAGATCGCCGATGTCATGATCGACCTGCGCAAACAGGCCCGGAACGTCATAGCCATAGTCGAACGCCGGAAAGGCGTCCGAGACATACTGCTCTGACTGCAACGCCGCGCCAACGACCCAGCCCGTCGCCGCCCGCCTGCCAGCGAGCGAGGCTTCGATGAGATAGCTCTCATGACGGTCGTCTTCGCGCACGGTCCCGAACCGATGCTCATGGTCCTGCACCATCGCAGAACCACGCACGTTCAGGTCCAGCGCATCGCCCAGCGGCGTTTCGGAAATGAACCCGCCGTCGATCCGCTGCGTGTCCTGGTTCTGCGGAAAGCTCGATCCATCCGGCACGCTCGCGCCCGGCAGCGTGCCGCCGTCGCGCTGCTCCGTCATCAGGCCCAAGGTAGCGTAGAAGCTCGCGCCGCTCACGCCGTCCCAGAACAGGCGCGGCCGCGCCGTCCAGCGTTCATAGCTGGGCATGTCGATCCAGCCATCGCCATCGAAGTCCCGCACGCTCTGGCGGTGGGCGCCGCCCGTGAACGAGACAGCGATGGCGTCGCTGACCGGCGTCTCGACATAGCCGGTCAGGTCCTGCCCGTCCTCCGTCGTCGCATTGAACAGCAACTCGCCGGCCGGCGCCGTTCCCGGCCGCCGCGACACAAGGTTGATCACCCCGCCCAGCGCCGATCCGCCATAGAGCGACGACGCCGACCCCTTGATCACTTCCACCTGTCCAAGGTCGGTCGGCGGAATCTGTAACAGCCCGATCGAGGCGGCCTGTCCGCCATAAAGCGGCAGGCCGTCCGCCAGCAGCTGGGTGTAGCGGCCGTAGAGCCCCAGCAGGCGAATGTTCGCCGCTCCCAGCGCAGGCGAGGTTGTCTGCACGCGGACGCCGCCGGTTTCCGCTACCAGGGTCGCGATATTGCCGGGTCGCATCAGGGCCTTTTCCCCGATCTCCTCGATCCCGATGACTTCAACGCGCAGCGGCTCGTCGTTGACCGCGCGTCCCGATCGCGTGGCGTTGACGATCACCGTCTCCGGCGTGTTGTCGAATTCAGGCGCGTCCCGCCCGCCTGCATCTGTGAGTGTATCCGGATCAGGCGCTTCGACCTGAGCCATGGCTGAGCCGGCGCTGAGGCCGCACACGGCCAGCGCAATCGCCGAACGGCGAAATGGAAACGACATGGGTTCCCGTCCTTTGCAAGAGTTTGATTGAAGACGTGACCGGCGCGCGCAGGCGCCGGGTCAGACGGCTTCAGGCTCTTGGAGGACGGAAAAGACCATCAGGTCGTGAGTTGAGCGGATCGCTGAACCGCGCAGGCACGAGCTTCGGACACGAATACGCGTCCGCCCCGTCTGCAGGTTCGCAGGCCAGCATGTGAGCGTGACACCCGCCACAGCCATTGGTGTGCCCGTTGGCGTGCGATGCATGGTCCTCGCCCTCGTCAGCCTCGAGCACATGTTCGTAGGAACAATCCGCGCCCGCAATCGCGCCGTCATGCTGCGCGCTCGCCACGGGCGCAAGCACAAGCGCCATGCCGAGCAAGCCGACAACAAGCTTCGCGATCAGGGATCTCAGCGGATTCGCAATCATCTCGCCTGCTCCATAGCGCGGCTCGGGATGCTTTGCACAGCGTCGCTTTAACGCGGACGCGGAACGTGCCCCTCCCCTAACCTGCACGCTCCTTCAGCCGCGCGCCTGCGAGGATCCCGTCCATCGAATAATTGCCCTCGTGGCACGCATATTCGTGCACGCGTCCTTCTGTCGGGCGGAAGGTGTATTCGCCGGACCATTTCTCCGTGTAGTGGTTCGGGTCCTCGACCTCGAACTGGTAGAGCAGTTCGTCGTCAGCCAGGCGCGTGAAGCGTTCCGTCACCACGCCGTCCGGCGTCAGCGGCGTTGACGTGCGCACGGCCTGCACCGGATGGACGTTGACCGTCTCGGCGACCAGCGTATCGCCCTCCCACCACGCCACCGTGTCGCCCAGCCACGGCATGATCGCCGCCGGCTTGTGCGCCGCGCGGGCTGCGCTTGCTGAGCCATAGATCGGGATGATGCGCGCATCGTGCACCATCTCGACATTGATCACGAAGTGGGTGTCGGTCAGGTGGAATTCGTTATTGTTGTTGTAGAGGCCATCGAGCATCACCGGCCCGCCGCCATCGCTCTGCGCAATGAGGCAGCGCTCGCGCAGCGGCAGATCCTCCGGCCCGGGATAGGCGCCGCCGCCTGTGCGGTATTCACGGCCTTCGCGCATCGGCTCGGCAAGGCTCTTTGCGCGGTCGATGAACGGGATGCGGCCATCCGCTGTCGATGTGATGTAGGACGAGCGCGCCTCGCCCCTGACGATCGCAAGACCAATGCCGGGATTGGTCCAGAACGAATTGTACCCGGCGACACTGTTGGCGTCCTGAAACGCCCCTGCGTTCGGATCCGACGGCGCATTGGCCGCCGCCGAGCGCGCGATCGCCGCGGCCTTCATCGCCTCGGCCTCTTCCATCGGCACGACCAGCTTGTCGAAATTCGCCGTCCGCTCCAGCCGCGTTGCGGACGCGTTGGTCCACACGCCGTTGAGATCGCGCGCGCCATCGGCTGCTTCAGCGCCAGCTGGCGCACCCATTGCGACAGTCGCCATCGCCGCCAGACCAAGTGACCACATCGCCTTAGACATCGCGCGCTCCCAACTCGTCAGAGTTTTTTGTACGTACCGATTCCTGCCCGAAGCGGCGCATCAAGTCGAGGCGCCGCCGCGTTCAACAGATTGCGATGGCGCCGGGCGCGCGCGGCAAACAGCGCCGGTTCGCCTCCTGCGGCTACAGCCCGGCCAGAAACGCCAGCAGCGCCGCGTTCACTTCCTCCGCCTTCTCCTGCTGGATCCAGTGCCCCGCGCCGGGAACCAGCGTCACGGCGCGCAGATCCTGCGCCACGTTGGACATGCTCGCCGTCAGGTCTTCGACCGTCGCGCCGCTGATGACGATGTCGGCTTCGCCCGCGATGAACGCGACCGGTACGTCGATCGTCGCACCCGCCAGTTGCGGCGTCAGTTCCCAGTTGCGGTTGAAGTTGCGGTAATAGTTCACCCCGCCGCGGAAGCCGGCTTCCTCGAACTCGCTGACGAAATAGTCGAGTTCATGCTGGCTCAGCCATGACGGCAATTCCTTCGGCGCGCCCAGCCGCGGAATCCAGCCGCCTGCTGAACGTTTCGGATCAGTGATTTCCGGCGCCTCCAGCGGCACGCCGGTGATCGAATACAGACGCGATAAAATTGCGCGTGGATCGCTGTCGTATTCCGCCTCCGCGACGCCCGGCTCCTGATGGTAGAGAATGTAGTAGAAATTGTCCCCGAACGCCTGCCGCATACGCGGCAAGGGCGGTCCATCGGCGCGACCGCCATAGGGCACGCTCATCGCCATCAGCGCCTTGAAGCGTTCGGGGTGCAACAGCACCGAGTTCCACGCAACGATC
>JBHIWT010000223.1:0-5042 GCA_041987265.1 Hyphomonadaceae bacterium | reverse complement strand
ATTACCCCGCACCGCACGATGATGCGCAATCTGCGGATGGCCCTGCCCGACATTCCGGACAAGGAGCGCCAGTCGATTGCGCGCGGCGCGTGGGAAAATCTGGGACGCGTGGCCGGGGAAATGCCGCACCTGCCGAAAGTGAACCCATATGACAGCGGGCGCGTCGAGATAGTCGGCGGCCAGCATCTGGATGCGGTGCGAGACAGCGGTCGGCCGGCTGTGTTGATCGGCGGGCATTTCGCGAACTGGGAGGTGATGGCGTCGACGATCTGCAATCGTCCGCTGAACTGCCAGATCACGTATCGGGCGGCGAATAATCCCTACATCGATCTTCGCATCAACAAGGCGCGGCATGCGTACGGCATCAAGGTTCTGACGCCGAAGGGCGCAGGCACGCGGGAGTTGATGCGGGCGTTGTCGGGCGGGCAGTCGATCGCGTTGATGAACGACCAGAAGTTCAATCAGGGGCTGGCGGTGCCCTTCTTCGGGTATGACGCGATGACGGCGCCGGGGCCGACGCGGCTGGCGATGAAGTATGGCTGTGACCTGCTTCCCATGTCGGTGCTGCGGACCGGGCCGGGGCGGTATCGGGTAACGGTGTTCGAACCGTTTGCTCCGGAAACCGGCCCGGATGAGGCGGCGGCGATCCGCGCGACGGTGCTGAAGATCAACCAGTTCGTGGAGACGCGCATTCTGGAGTCGCCCGACCAATGGTTCTGGATGCATAACCGTTGGCCGAAAGAGGCGTGGGTGAAGGCCGGTGTTATGTAGGCTCGGTGAGCTGGCCACCACGGTCTTCGCCCGACTTTTTCTTTCGTGCCTGGATCCCCGCCTGCGCGGGGATGAGCGGCAAGGGGTTATTTTGGAGCCCCCGGGCAGGAAAGTCAGGCCGGGAAGACTTCGTGCTTCTTCTGGGTGGCCTTGAGCGAGCCTTTGACGATCTTTTCCAGCACCTTGAGATCCACGCTGTCGAGGCGGCCGATATAGAGGCAGGCGACGGAGGTCCTGTGCTTGCCGAGTTTGGCGAGGAGCGCGTCCTTGCCCGCGAATTTTGCGCCGACATAGAGCACCATGTTGGCCTTGCGCGGCGAGAAGCCGGCGGCGAGCATTTCGCCGGTGCGTCCGCTGTCGTATTCATAGCGGTGGCGGCCATAGCCGATGATGGACGGGCCCCACATCTGCGGTTTGTAACCGGTCCACGCTTCGAACAGCTTCACCAGGCGTTCGGCGTCCTCGCGACGACCGGGATGTTCGACTGATTTGATGAAAGCGGCGACAGACTTGCCGGTTGGCGCGGTTTGATTGCCGCTATTGGTTTTCCTGGTTGTCGCCTTGGCCATTGTCGCCCCCTGCCCGCCGGTTTTACGGGATCATGTCTTCTGACAGGTCGAGCAGCAAGCGCGGGTCGAGCCACTGGTCCGTGCCGCGATCATCCGAGAAGGGATTGCGGTGCTTGATCGCCCAGTGGAGATGGGCGCCGGTGACGCGACCTGTTGCGCCGGAGAGGCCGAGCTGTTCGCCCTGTTGAATGACCTGGCCGGGTTCGACGTCGATGCGGCTGAGGTGCATCATAACGGAGATCAGGCCGCGCCCGTGGTCGAGAAAGACGCAGCCGCCTTCGTAAAAGAGGTTGGGGTCGGCGAGGATGACGGTGCCGGCCATCGGGGCCATCACGGGCGTGCCGGTTGGTACGGCGATGTCGAGACCGTTGTGGACGCTGGTGCGGCCTTCGCAATCGCCGTCGGGGACGTAGGTGCGCAGCGCGCCATAGGGGCTGGAATAGCGACCGACGGCGGGCTTGACGAAGCCGATGGGCGCGACCGGGTCGGCGAAGATTTTCAGGGCTTCCTGTTTCTTCAGCCACGCTTCCGAGGCGTGGCGCTCGGCGGCCGGATCCTGTGGGGCGATGCGCCCGCAGCGCATGGTGAAACGGCTGACCGGGTCGTCGCGCGAGATGACGGCGACGGAGATTTCACGCTTGGCCGGGTCGAATGGAATGGCTAGTGGCGGCTGGTCGGCCAGCGCAATGCGGGCGAGCCCTTCATGGGTGCGTGCGATCGGGACAATGGCGAGCCCCTGCTCGTCGGCGGTGGCGATGGGTTCGCCGTTCAGCGCCAGATTCAGGCCGGGATCGGTGCGGCAGAGCGCGACCGAGCCTTTCGAGACCTGCTGCGTGCAGGAGAATTTCGGTTGGGGCGCCGGCGTTGTGATGCTCGCGGCGCTATCCAGCGTCTGGGCCTGTGCGGTGGTCACGAAGGCGGCGGCTGCGAACGAGATGGCGAGAAGACGGATCATGAGCGTCCCTTTCCCGTGCAGAAGGAGAAGCTGGCGGGGCGAGTTTACTTCCTGCCCTGAGTCTCTTTCCAGCGCGTCAACGCGGCCTCGGCGTCGAAATAGGGTTCCTGGAGATCGACGCTCCAGTAGCGCAGGTCTTCCAGCGCGATCTTCTTGCCGGTGACGGCGCACACGACGAAACGGCCCGACTTCATGACTTCGAAGTCAGCGTCGAGGTAGGTGAGCCGCGCCTCGCCGGGGGCTTGTCCGGGTGTGAATGTGTCCATGGGGTCGATTATGGGGTGTTTTTGTCCGCAAGTTAAGCGTCTGACAGCGGATCGCCCTGCGATTGTATCTCGGGGATCTGTTCAGCGATCGTCTTGTGGACCTCGATCCGGTTGCGGCCGTTCGACTTGGCTTCGTAAAGGGCGTCGTCGGCGCGCTTGAGGAGCGCATCGATGTCCTCGTCCTCGCCGGAGGTCGCGATCCCGCCGCTCATCGAGACACGCAGGTCTTCGCCGCTTTTCAGGCGGAAGGGGGTCTCGGCGATGCGTTTGCGAAGGCGTTCGGCGGCGGAATAGGCCAGCGCCGGCTTGGTTTCCGGCATCACCACGACGAATTCCTCACCGCCATAACGGCAGGCCAGGTCCATCGGCCGGATGTTCTCGCGCAGGCGGCGGCTGAACTCCTTGAGGACTTCGTCGCCGGCATTGTGGCCGTAGATGTCGTTGATGCGCTTGAAGAAGTCGAGGTCGGCGATGAGGACCGAGACCTGTGGGTCGCCCATGTGGGCGCGGCGCACGAATTGTTCGAGCTGGAGACGCATGTAGCGGCGATTGTGCAGGCCGGTGAGCTGGTCGGTGACGGCCAGTTCCATCGACTGGTCGAGGCGCGACCGAAGCGCGTCGAGATAACGCTTCTTACGCACCTGCGTCTTGACCCGAGCGTTGAGCTCCTCGGCGTCGATTGGCTTGATGATGATGTCGGAAGCGCCGAGTTCCAGGGCGCGGACGGCGCGTTCGGTCTCGTCGGGCTCGGCGACGACGATGATCGGGAGATCGCGGGTGGCCTCTTCCGAGCGCATATAGGCGCACAGGCGCAGGCCATCGAGTTTTTCGTTTTCCAGCGAGACGATCAGCACGTCGACCATGGACGAGGCAATGCCCATGGCGGTGGCCTCGCCGAGCGACAGCGGCCGGTGGAGGTCTTCGAGATACTTGCAGATGCGCTTGGCCTGGCGTTCGTTCTCGTCGACCACGAGGATGCGGGCGGGATCGGACGCGCGGGCTGTCGCGGCGATATCAAGGGCGCCGATGCGCTTGCCGCTGGCTTCGCGCTTGCGGAGTTCGTCGGCGACCAGTTTGTACTTCGTCAGCGCGCGGACGCGGGAGAGGAGCAGCAGGTCGTTGACCGGCTTGGTGAGGAAATCGTCGGCGCCGGCGCCCAGACCGCGCAGGCGTTCTTCGCGTTCGTTGAGGGCGGTGACCATCACGACCGGAATATGCTCCGTGCGCGGGTCCACCTTCAGTTCGCGGGTCGCTTCGATGCCGTCCATGCGCGGCATCATCACATCCATCAGAATGACGTCCGGCTCTTCGGCGCGGGCGCGCTCGATGGCGTCGACGCCGTCGACCGCGGTGATGACATGGAAGTACTCGTTGCTGAGCTTGGCGTGCAGCAGTTTGCGGTTGGCTTCGATGTCGTCGACGACGAGTACGCGGGCGCTCATGCAGGCGGGCTCCCCGTCTCGGGAGAGGCGCTGTCGCGGTGGGTCAGGGATTCGACGGATTCCATGAAGGGACCCATCTGGATCGGCTTGGACAGATAGGCCTCGCAGCCCGCCTCGCGCACCAGCCGCTCGTCCTGGCGCAGGGCGAAGGCGGTGACCGCCATGATCGGGATGGAGGCGATGGATTCATCGTCCTTAATCCAGCGGGTGAGATCGAGGCCCGAGACTTCCGGAAGCTGGATGTCCATGATGATGAGGTCGGGATGATGCTGGCGCGCGAGATCGACCGCGTTGAGGCCGTCGCGCGACTGCACGGTCTGATAGCCGTAAGCGCCCAACAGGTCGCAGAAGAGCTTCATATTGAGCTCATTGTCCTCGACGACGAGAACAGTCTTTTGCGACGGCTGGGACATGCTTCCCTTCATTCCACAAGGTACCGCGCGAATCGTAGCCCGGAACCCCTGTTAAAACCCGATAGTGTTAACCGGTTTTTGCCGATATCGGCAGGAAGTACAGCATCCTTTGGCGCGGCATCGACAGTTGCGGCCAAACGGCCGACAATCGGGCGATAATTCAGGGTTTTCGCGGTGAACATGCCCGAGCCGGCGCCTGTTTCGATTACGGTCTGTCGTGACTGTTATGCGACGTTTTCCGACGCGCGCAGGTCATGCCCGCAATGCAAATCGATTCGGACTTATTCACACCCCCGGCTGCTGGACCTGGCGGTGGCGCACGTCGATTGCGACGCCTTCTATGCATCCATCGAGAAGCGGGACAATCCGGAGCTGGCGACCAAGCCGGTGATTGTCGGCGGGGGCAAGCGCGGCGTGGTCTCGACGTGCTGCTATATCGCGCGGACCTATGGGGTGCGTTCAGCGATGCCGATGTTCAAGGCGCTGAAGGCGTGTCCGAATGCGGTCGTCGTATCAGGTCGGATGTCGGTCTATGTGGCCGAGGGCAAGAAGATCCGCGAGATGATGGAGACGCTGACGCCGCTGGTGGAGCCGGTGTCGATCGATGAGGCCTATCTCGACCTGTC
>JBHIWT010000222.1:0-5049 GCA_041987265.1 Hyphomonadaceae bacterium | reverse complement strand
CAAGGTCGCTGGGCGCCTGGATGTCCGACCGCACGCCCAAGCGGTCGAGCAGCTCGAACACCGTCAGCCCCTCCACCGGGCGATTGACCGCAAGGCCCATCGCGGCCTCTTCGTCATGGGCGCACAGATACAGCACCGTACGTTCGAATCGCGGGTCCTCGATTCCGGGCATGGCGACAAGCAGCCTGCCGATCAGGAACTCACCGTCATCATCGTCGATTAAGCTGGCCATGGACTAAGCATTGGCTTTCGCTGTGACGGTTTCAAGTCGAACGCGCCACCAAAGCGTGCTTGGCGACCGCCGCGTCGGGGTCTATTCGAGTCCCTTCAATTCATCCCCCACACGAGGAAACAGGCCCATGGCGATCAAGGTTGGCGACACGCTGCCCGCGGCGACTTTCATGACCAGCACGGCCGAAGGGCCCGCGCCGATCACCACCGACGACATCTTCAAGGGCAAGACGGTTGTCCTGTTCGCCCTGCCGGGCGCGTTCACGCCCACCTGTTCCTCGACGCATCTTCCGGGCTTCCTGGAGCATCGCGATGACATTCTGGCGCAGGGCGCCGAGCCTCTGTTTTTCCTCGACTATTTTGCGACCGGCAAGCTGGAGCCGGGCGTGGCCGCGAAGGTGGTTTCCGGGGTGGCCGAGGGGTGCCGGCAGGCGGGCTGCGCGTTGGTCGGCGGCGAGACGGCGGAAATGCCGGGCATGTACGGGCCGAAACATTACGACATGGCCGGGTTTGCGGTCGGGGCTGTGGAGCGCGACGAGGTGTTGCCGCGTCTGGACGACATGAAGGCGGGAGACGTGCTGATCGCCCTGCCCTCGTCGGGACCGCATTCGAACGGGTATTCGCTGGTGCGCAAGATCGTGGAGCGCAGCGGGCTGGCGTGGACCGACGCCGCGCCGTTCGCCGAGGGCGTGGATCTGGGAGATGCGCTGCTGGCGCCGACGCGGATCTACGTGAAGACGATGTTGCCGCTGATCCGGGCCGGAAAGATCAAGGGACTGGCGCATATCACGGGCGGCGGGATCACAGAGAACACGCCACGGATGCTGCCGGACCACCTGTCGCCGAAGATCGACCGGGCGGCGTGGGAGCTGCCGCCGGTGTTTGCCTGGATGCAGGAGATCGGCGCGATCGAGGACGCCGAGATGCTGCGCACGTTCAATTGCGGCGTGGGGATGATCGTTTCGGTTGCGCCCGATGACGTGATGGATGTGCTGGCCGGGCTGACCGAGGCGGGTGAAGCGGCGTTCGTGATTGGCGAGGTTGAAGCCAGGTGAGCCGGACGCGGCTGGGCATTCTGATTTCGGGGCGCGGATCCAACATGGAGGCGCTGCTGAACGCGAGCCGGGTCGAGAACTGGCCGGCGGAGATCGCAGTTGTCGGGTCGAACCGGCCGGATGCGGCGGGACTGAAGGTCGCCGCGGATGCTGGCGTTGAGACGTTTGCACTGGATCACAAGCTGTACGGCAAGGATCGTGAGGCGTTCGAACGGGCGCTGGACACGAAACTGCTGGCGGCGGGCGTCGACCTGATCGCGCTGGCCGGGTTCATGCGGGTGCTGACGCCGTGGTTCGTCGAGCGCTGGGAGGGTCGGCTGATCAATATCCATCCGTCGCTGCTGCCGAAATATCCGGGACTGGATACGCACCAGCGCGCACTGGACGCTGGCGACAAGGTGCATGGCTGCACCGTGCATCATGTGACGGCGGGCGTGGATGAAGGGCCGGTGATCGGACAGGCGCAGATCCATGTGCGTGCGGACGATACGGCCGAGACGCTGGCGACGCGGCTGCTTGGCGCTGAGCACCTGCTCTATCCGATGTGCGTGCTGCGCCTGCTGGACCGCAAGCGGATGGATCCGCCCGGCCCGCTGACGATGGAGATGGCGGGCGAGCCGCTGACGATTTCGTTCGCCTGACCGCCAGGGCGGCGGCAATTTCTTCCGTGCACTGAGTATATAACGAAAAACGCTGCGTCATCTGCGGCAACGTCGTCCATGATTTTTGCTTTTCGGGAATCACTGGGCGGGTAATCTGCCTGCAGCGACACAGTGTGCGGTTGGGAGAACTAGCGGGGACACTGTCTCGGTACCTGAAGTTCAGGCGAGGCAGACATGTTGATTGATCGGTTCTTCCGGTTTGACGAAACCCCTGACGATCGCGTGACGCGATCGATCAAGATAGTGATCGTTCTGGTCTCCGCTTTCGGCGGGCTTGGCGTGCTGGCCAATTACGTATCGTTCGCTGCGACCAATAACTGGGGCACGCTGCTGGATGCGTTCGTGCTGTTGATCGCGCCGGCTGTTGTGATCGTCGCCGCGCCTTTGCTGGCGAAGCGGTCAACCGATATCCGGCGGACCGCTAACCTGATCTTTCTGGCGATCTATCTCGTGATCGTTCTGAACACCGTGCACAAGGGCTCGGCGATCGGAACGGCGGCCTACTTCATGCTGGCGTTTTCGGTTTGCTATTCGCTGCTGTTCGGCTGGCGCGGGATGCTGATCGCCGGGCTTGTATCGCTCGCTCACTTCACGATCTTTCTGTCGCTAGCAGATCAGTTGAGCGCCTCCTACACGCTGGTTGCGCGGCACGCCCATGTGATCGACATGGAGGCGATTACCGGCACGCTGAGCAATTATGCGCTGGTGTTCCTGATTGGCGGATCGTGCGCTGCGGCGTTCAATACGCAGATCACGCGGGCCGTCGCCGAGCTGTCGTTGGCGCGTCAGCAGGCGGATGAAGCGAACGCGGCCAAGTCGGACTTCCTCGCCAATATGGGACATGACATCCGCACGCCGATGAACGCCGTGCTGGGGATGGCGCAGGTGTTGAAGCTGGAGAACCTGAAGCCGCACCAGCAGGAGATGGTGGACCTTGTACTCGATTCCGGCACGACGCTGACGGCGCTGCTCGATGACCTGCTGGACCTGTCGAAGATACAGGCTGGCAAGTTGCGGATGAATTACGACGCGAACGATCTGGCGTCGGGGATACGCAACGCGCTGAAACTGTTTGAGCCAAGAGCCAGAGAAAAAGGGCTGGAGCTGGAGCTGAACATCGCCCCGGATTTTCCGGAGAGCGTGGTTTGCGAACCGGTGCGGGTGCGCCAGTGCGTGTCCAACCTGATCTCGAACGCGATCAAGTTCACCAACGCGGGGAAGATCGTGGTGTCCGCCAGCATGATCGATACTGGCGCGGACGGAAAAGATGTCGTCGAGATCTCGGTGACGGATACGGGGATCGGGATTGATGAAGAGACGCAGTCGCGGTTGTTCGGCAATTTCGAGCAGGCGAGCGCGGCGACCGCTCAGCAATATGGCGGTACGGGGCTGGGGCTGTCGATCTCGCGCAACCTCGCGCGTTTGATGGGCGGAGATCTGACCGTGTCGAGTACGCCTGGGGCCGGCTCGACGTTCACCCTCACCTTCGCGGCGCAACGGCCTGGCGTCGAGGGCGCAGCAGCCGGCGCGATCGAAAATCCGGGACGCCCCTGGCGGGTGCTGCTGGTCGATGACAACGCGGCGAACCGGCGGGTCGTGCGGTCGTTGCTGGCGGTGATGGAGTGCGAAATCGTGGAGGCTGCTAATGGCCTGCGGGCGTTGGAGGTTCTGGCGCGCGAACCGTTCGACATCGTGCTGATGGATATCCGAATGCCGGTGATGGACGGTGAAGAGGCCTTCCGGCGGATCCGCGAGGCGGAAGCGCCATGGCGCAGCCTGCCGGTGATCGCGCTGACGGCGCAGACGTCCGGCGGCTCGCGCGAGAAGTGCATCGGCCTTGGCATGAACGGCCATATCGCCAAGCCCGTGGATGCGGGCGACCTGATATCCCAGGTGCGTTCCGCGCTGGGAGTCGCCGCATAGCGCGGCTTGGTGCGGCGACGGGTGATCAGGTTGGCTGCAGACCGCGCTGGTTACGATATTCCGAGACTTGCTGGATGATCGTGGCCTGAGTGAGTTGAGACATTTCGGTCAGCCAGTCCTCGACGCCGAGAATGTCCTGCAACGCCATGCTGAGCGCAACCACATAGCTTTCGACAGACTCGCGCCGACCGATCAGAACTTGCCATGTGTCTTCCCCCTGCCAGAAAGCGATCAGGCGCTTGTTGGGTGGTATTTCCGGAACCTCGGGCAGGATTTGAGCGCAAAGCGCCAACGCTTCCTCCCTGCCCATGTCTGGACGGGCCAGAAACACCGTCCTCCATTCCGCGCCGAGCGACGCTATGAGATCCAGCTCCCAAAGCACGCCTTCGGAGGGGCTTGGGCACATTACGATCGCATTCGAAGACACGGTCAGGTCGTGCACAACTTCCTGCCAGTTGGCGCCTTCATTCTCCACGAACACCCGCGCGGCCCCAAGAGGCGGGATCGGGTCAGCCGGATCGCCGATCGCAATGACGGGGCCGTAAGGCGTTCCGCTTTCCAACAGAATTTCGTCAATCGTTCTTGAATGGCTCGCGGCTGGAAACAGCCTTGTGAAGGGGTCTCCGAAACGAGACTTGAGCCGGTAGCGGTCCTGATCAAATGCGCGCAGGAACAAAACCGGCGCGCGTTCGTCTCGCTCGCGGATGGATTGATAGACATCGGTCGCCCTGCGCTGCGCGGCGCGCATCAGCCGCGAGCCCGCCCCAAGGAGATATAATGCGAATACACCGATCGAAACGACGATAGCGGTCGCCGCGTTCCAGAAATCCCCCGCATCCTCCTGCACCTCGATGAGCGCAATGTCTGCCACTTGTTGCGGCAGATACCAGATCATGAAGAAGTTGGCGGTCAGCACGGCTGTCAGAAAATAGAGCAGCGCCAGGTAGCCTGTCCTCGCTTTCACAAACGACAGGAATTGCGGAAGGCCGATGTGGCGCCTGAATGCCGAGTGCAAACGCCAGAGCGACGCCCGCCATCCGCGAACGGCCAGGAAGTCGGCGTCGCGGGCCGAGACGAGCCAGATTCCGAATAGAAGGAATTCGAGGAACACGACCGGAAGCACTGCATAACTCGCTGCGATCAGCATCGACACGATGTCCTGCGCAACAACGAAACCG
>JBHIWT010000221.1:0-5102 GCA_041987265.1 Hyphomonadaceae bacterium | reverse complement strand
CGGCGGCAAGCATTAGCAATGCGCAAGAAAAAGGCCGGTCCCTTGGGGACCGGCCGCGAGTTGTGCGCTCAGCGCGAATGGGGAGGAGACGTTCGCCTGGCGCGTGGGATGCCGAGAGACGCGGCATCAAACTGATGGGGCGCAGCCAACCGGGCCGCGAAGCTGGAGAGGAGTGGTGACAGCTTCACGACGCCGGATTGGGCGCATTCGAATTAGACGGCGACAGCCAGTCGCCCGTTGAGATCGATGAGGAACAGCATCACGGCGGTGCCCAGAAGTGCGATGGGCGCGCCGAAAGCGAAATTCTTCAGTTCACTGATCGACCGGGGGGTCTTGGGGAGGACGTTCATTGGTTTGGCTCCTGTTGTTGGGAGCTCTCTGGCCCCCTGTCCGGATTGGACTGTGTTCAGTTCCGCTCCGTGAGGAGTATGTAGCTCAGCCCTGATCCTGATGCAATGAACAAAATGAAAAATGTTCATTATTTTTGCTGCGCCGCAAGAATAGCCCGGCTAAAGCATGGCGACCGCGATCGCGTAATCGCGCCAACGTTCTGATATTGTTGTAGTTTTCTGAACTCGGAACGCGGCCAAGACCTAGTGGCGGGCGGAAAGTCCCGTGAACATCAGGCTCAAGACGCCTTCGAGCTCTTCTTCCAGCTTTTCCAGCGACTCGCGATCCCAGAAGAACGGCAGCTGGAACCGAAACATCGCACATTGAACCAGGTCTGAAGTCGTCTCGACGTCCTGCGGAAGGACGAAATCGCCCGACTGGACGCCCTCTTCGAGGATCTGGCCGATATAGCGCCGCTCCTGCGCCAGCTCTTCCTGCAGATAGTCGGGACGCTCCCGGCCCATGATTTCGACCAGTTCACCAAGCTTGGGATGCTCGCGGCAGACGCTGAAGTTCCGATCCAGCTTGAATCGGAAAAAATCCGTTAGTTTTCTGGTTGGTGAGCGGGCGCTGTCCTTGATGATCGCCTTGAATTCATCGTGCGCCTTGTTGTCCCATTTCCGCGTCATCGCTTCTGCGATGTGAATTTTCGATGGGAAGAACCGGTAGATGTTGCCGGCGGACATATCGCAGTCGGCGGCGATCTCGGCCATTGTGGTCTTGTTGTAACCGTAGTGTAGGATGCGTTGCGCCGCTGCCTCCAGGATCACGTCGTAGGAGTCAGGCTTCTCGGTGGTTTTCTGGGTCATTTCGCGGTCATTGGTGAAGCTTCGTCGCAGTGAATACTGAACAAATCAAAAATTCGTCAACCCAGATAGCGCAATCTGGCCGACATTTCCAGTGCATTGGCGTTCTAGGCGCCGGCGCATGGGGAACAGCACTGGCGGCGAGCGCCCACGCGGCTGGACGCGAGGTCCGTATCTGGGCGCGCGAACCCGATGTGGCCGAGGCGCTCAGCGACGGCCGCGGTAATCACGCCTACCTGCTCAATGTCGACCTGCCGGCGATCCCCGCCACATCCGACATGGCGTTTCTTGCAGACTGCGACGCCATCCTCGCCGTCGTTCCCGCCCAGCACCTTGCCGGCGCGCTAATACAGCTGGCGCAGGTTATCGACGCGGAAACGCCGATTGCGCTTTGTGCAAAGGGCCTGGTTCAGGACGGATTGAAATGGCCGACCGAAGTGCTTGCGGCCTGCCTTCCGTCAGCGCCGCCAGCTGTCTTGTCCGGCCCCTCGTTCGCAATAGACGTCGCGCGCGGCCTGCCGACCGCGGTGACGTTGGCGACCCCCGACAGCGCGCTTGGCGAGACCTGGGCGCGATCGATCGGCCGCCAGCATTTCCGCATCTATCTGAGCGACGACATGATCGGCGCGGAGGTCGGAGGCGCAGTCAAGAACGTGCTGGCGATCGCTTGCGGGGCTTGCGAAGGGCTGGGCCTTGGCAAGTCCGCGCACGCCGCGCTGATCGCACGAGGCTTTGCCGAGATGCAGCGGCTGGCGTTGGCGCTCGGCGCGAAGGCGGAAACGCTTGGCGGACTGTCCGGTCTGGGCGACCTGGTGCTGACCTGCTCCTCGCCGCAATCGCGCAACATGAGTTTTGGCGCAGAGCTCGGCAAAGGTCGAACCGCGGCCGACGTGCTCGCCTCACGCAAGGCCGTGACCGAAGGCGCGGCTACCGCCCCGGCGCTGGTGGAACTGGCGGCCCGTCACAATGTCGACATGCCGATCTGCGCGATCGTTGCAGAGCTTGTCGCCGACCGCATCGGCGCGAAGGATGCGTTGATCCAACTGCTAGAACGACCATTCCGAGTGGAGGCCGGCTAATGCCCTTGTTTGCAATGTCCGGACTGGACAAGCCTGGCAGCCTCGAACTGCGTCTTGCGACGCGCGAAGCGCATCTGCAATGGATCGAAACACTTGGCGCCCGGGTCCGGCTCGCTGGACCCATGCTCAACGAAGACAACGGTTCGCCGAACGGATCTCTCATCATCATCGAAGCACAAGACCTGAAGGATGCGCGCGCGACATTCGCCGATGATCCATACGCGCTGGCGGGTCTCTGGGGCGAGCAATCGATCAGGCCGTTCACGCAGGTCAAACCGTGAGACTGGCTGTGGTGATCCTCGCCGCTGCGATAATGGGAAGCGCTGCGCGGGCGCAGACCGAAAGCGCTGCGCCCGAAGAAAGCGCCGGGCAACAGCGCTTGACCGCCGCCCTCGCCTCTTCTTTGCGTCCGCTTGAACACCGCATTCGCGACGAGACCAGAAAACCGATCCCGATCATTGAACGCCTGCAAGTGAAACCTGGTGATCGCGTGCTCGATGTCGGCGCCGGCGGCGGTTATCTCGCTCTGATTCTATCAGGGCTTGTCGGAGAAACGGGCTGCATCGACATCCACAATACGCCGGGGTGGATCGCACAATTCCCGTCGATGGATCCCGACGTCATGGCGCGAAGGATCGAAGCCAGCAATGTCGGCTATGTCACCGCGCCGTGGGACGAACTCGATGCAGAGCCAGGCGCCTACGACGCCATCGTCATGGGTCAGGTCTATCATGACACCGTGCTGGAGGCCGCCAACATCGAAATGATGAACGCCAGCCTGTTCTCGATGCTCAAACCCGGCGGATTGATCGTCATCGAAGACCATGCAGCCGACGGGGCGATGCCGCTGGCTCGGCAGGTCGATCTTCACCGCATCGATGCGGGCATCGTCATTGATGCAATGACGCGCGCCGGCTTCGTCCACACCGAAACGCTGGATCTGCCATCAGCCCACGACATCCTGCGCTTCAATGTGTTCAGGCCGGGCATACGCGGACGTACGTCGCGTTATATCCTCGTATTCGCAAAACCCGGCTAGCCAGCAACCGGAATCAGTTCGAGGTCGGGACCACGCAACCGAAAGGCCGGCGCCCAGAGCATGCGGCCAACACCTTCGACAAACCGGCGATAGGCAAACGCACGACGGCGCGATCGCGTGCAGAACATGGCCAGCGCGACAGGCGCAAACGCGACCGCCTGCGTCAGGCCCGCCGAGAATGCCGCCAGCCCCCGCGCAACGCCGCGCGAACCGCCTGCCAGAGCCCGCATGGTTGTCTCGCGCGACAGATTGTAAGCGGACCGCAGGGAATACCTCATCGACAGTTGGTCGGCGCCGGGCATCTGCCACACCCAT
Source organism: Hyphomonadaceae bacterium (assembly GCA_041987265.1). Classification (GTDB taxonomy): domain Bacteria; phylum Pseudomonadota; class Alphaproteobacteria; order Caulobacterales; family Hyphomonadaceae; genus IH12. The sequence goes on along the minus strand of JBHIWT010000221.1, from coordinate 1,473 downwards.
GCGCTGGCCGCCCAGGCGATCGTGCACCCTTGTGATTTCTGGTTCGCAAGGAACGGCTCGACCGCATCGCGCGCATCATGGCCATCCAGTTCAAACGGCGATCGGTCCGGCAGGAGCGCTGCACGCACCAACGCGCATCGGCAATCATAGATGCTGTCGATCGGTCCTTCGTGGTGATCGGGATCGCGCGTGAAGAATGTCTCGTAGAAACGATTGTGCCGCCGCGAAGCCTCAGAAAGCCGGGCGTGGATCGCGCCAAACACAAGGTCCGCACCGGTTTCAGACTGGACCCGCGCCAGATGATGCAGCCAGCGCGAAGAGACAACCTGATTGTCGTCAAGGAATGCGATGTAAGAGCCTTGCGCCGCCGCCACGCCGGCATTGCGCGCGCTCGCCAGTCCGATGCGGCGCTCGTGCACAATACGGACAGGCGTCTTCGTATCGCGAGCGATTGCGCGCAGGCCCTTCAGCGCAGAACCATCCGGGTCATTGTCGACAACGATCAATTCGAACTGCGGCGCCAATTCCTGGTCGAGCACCGACTGTACGGCCGCCACGACCGCGCGGGGGCGGCGATAGGTCGTGATAACGACCGAGTAAGAAGGCTTACCGACACGTGACATTCGATCACCCGAGACGCCGGCATCCTGCCGGTCCGGATGTCCAGTTTAGTGTGCAAGGGTTGGCGTTTCGTTAGGTCGCGTCTTAACGCCCCGGTGACCTATTGCGGCGGCCGGGTGACTTGTCCGGCGAGGTTTTTCGAAACCTCGCGGGCGTCAAACGCGTTTGGATCGGAACTCTTAGGTCCCCTACCGAGAACGATTTCCGCCGATGCTTCGTACTGTGTCACTTCCTTGTAGGTCGACGGTCCCCAGACCGGCGAGTAGGAGCCGATCCAACCATAACGCGGGTGGAAATAAAGATAATCCAGCCGCGACCCGTAATAGGCGGGCCCGTTGCTGCGAACGCGCCGTTCGCGATCCGTGTCGCGGTTGGCGATGGTAAAGTGATCGTAACCCTGCTGGAGCGTGAGTTCGGCCGCCCGAAACAGGAGATAGTTCTCCACCGTTTCCCGGTCGGTCAGCGAATTGCCCTTGAATGACACACGGTACCGGTCCGGCTCGATGCGGGTGTCCGCATAGCCCTGTTGGGCGCCGGCTGCAGGCTGATAAGGCGTGGGGCCGTAGGTTCCACACGCGGCAGCCCGATAGCGGTCGCGACCGCAAGGCCGGCGAAGCGACGAATCGTCATTTACGCCTCCAGAATTGCGTTACGTCCCGCAGCCAGAATATAGGCCGCGGAACATGAACGGCAACCAAACAGACCGCGCCTAGGCAGGCGCCCCGCCGAAGACCGACTTGGTCTCGAGGAACTCATGCATGCCTTCCACGCCCCACTCGCGGCCGTTGCCGGACTGCTTGTATCCGCCAAACGGCGCCGACTGGTCTCATCCTGCGCCATTGAGGTGGACCA
>JBHIWT010000220.1:0-5213 GCA_041987265.1 Hyphomonadaceae bacterium | reverse complement strand
GCGACCTGCTTGATCCGAAATACCCGCCCGGCCAGCCCGATCATATCGCGGCGATGGTGGCCTTCCTCGCGAGCGATGTGTCGGCGAATACGACAGGGACGATCATCACCGTGGATGGCGGAGCAAGCGCGCGATGAGCAACCGGGTATGGGCGATCCTGACCGTCGTCGCCGGGCTGGCCATGCTGGCCTCGACGGTGGCGAGTGGGACGCTGGGCGAAGTTGCGGCGCTGGGCGATTGCGCGGTGGACGGGTTCATCATCCGATATGAGCTGGCGCGCGATGCGGCGGACCTTGCGCATGTGTTCGGCGCGGCGGGCGATGCGTGCCGGCCGCTGCGGGTGGATGCGATGGACGCGCTGAACCGGATCGATTTGTTCTGGTTCGTGCCGGGATATGTGTTGTTCCTTGTGTGCGGCGGCTTCTTCCTTGCGAGCGCAACGCGCCTGCCGGTCGCGATCGCCGCCGGCGCGCTGGCGGTGATTGCAGGCGTACTGGACGTGTTCGAGACGCTGGGGCTGTTGGCGGCCTCGCCCGATCATGCGCCGGACGCAGCGCAGATGACGACGATCTACTGGCTGGCGACGGGGAAGTTCGTGTTGCTGGTGCTGAACGCTCTGGCGCTGGGGTGGCTGGTGTTATCGAAGCGCAGCATCGCGCGCTGGATCGCGGCGGGCCTGTTGTTCCTGCCGGTGTTTGGCGTGGCCGCGATGTATGTCGACCTCCAGTTCATCTCCGCGCAGACGCTGAGCTTCACGCTGGGGTGGCTCGGCGTGCTGGCGCTGGCGATTGCATCGCTGGTCTGGCGGAGCGGGGACGCCCGCGCGGCCGGCGACGCGGGCTAAAACCTTCCGCGAAGCGTGATCCGCGCGTTGATGGGCGCGCCGACGCTGACCTGATGGGTGCTGTGGGCGTTTGGAAAATAGACTTCGTCGGCCAGGTTCTCGATGTTCAGCTGGATGCGAAGGTCCGGCCTGACATCGTAATACGCCGATGCATCCACGCGCGTGTAGGACGGAAGGACCGCGTTGTTGCCGTTATCGATGAATGTCTCGTCCTGATAGGTCAGGCCGAGACCAAGGCCGAACTGGTCGGTGACCTGATAGGCGTTCCACAGCGAGAACATGTGCTCGGGCAGTTCGCGCGGGCGGAGGCCGGTCGGGCCGCTGCGGTTGACCTGTTCGCCGTCGAGATTGCTGTAGCCTGCCGAGACGTACCACTGATCCGTGAGCTGGCCCTGAAGCTGGGCTTCGAACCCGGTGATCTGCGAGTCGATGACATCGAGCGTCGACGGATCATTGTCGGAAACCTGCGGCGAGCTCTGTTCGATCTCGAAGACGGACGCTGTGAGGCTGAGGCGCTGGGTGAGGTTCAGTTTGAGACCGGCTTCTAGGTTGGTGAAGGTGTCCGGATCCAGCTGGTTGTTGGCGCCGTTGATGTCGGTGAATTGTTCGCCGGAGCGGGGCAGGAACGACTCGCTGTAGCTGGCGTAGATCGAGACGTTTTCCTGGGGCTTGTAGACGAGCCCGAGGCGCGGCGAAATCTCTTCGTCCTTGCGTGACCTGACGTCGTTGGCCGGGACGTTGACCACGTTGATGTCGAAACTGTCAAAGCGCGCGCCGATCACGAGGTCGAAATTACGGGAAAGCTCGATCTCGTCCTGCACGAAGGCTGAGAACACCTCGACGTCGGCTTCCGTGTCGTCGTTGAGGTCGACGGTGAAATCGTTGGTCGTGGTCGCGCCGCTGGCATTGACGCCGACGCCGTTGAAGAGCGCGATCGGGCGATTGGCGAAGAAGGTTTCGTTGTCGTCCGCGGTCTGGTCGAAGAACGAATTGAAGCGGTCATTGTTGTTGGTCGTGTCGATGTACTCGACGCCGGAGACGATCGTGTGGCCGAGCGGGCCGGTTGTGAACTCGCCGATCAGCGTTCCCGACAGGACGAGGTTCCGGCGTTGCGTCGTGTCGAGATAGCCATCGAGCGTCACGATGTTGGTCGCTTCATCGTATGCCGAGGCGTAGAAGTTCTGGTAGAGCTTGTCGTAATCGCCATAGCTGGCGCTGAAGACGCCCTTGAGGCTGTCGGAGAACTGGTGCTGCAGGTTGGCGCGCAGCACGTGCGCTTCGAATTCCGCGGTGTTGAGCGCGCCATCGCCGAACACTGTGTCCTTGAGCGCTTCGACCGGCCGGCCGTCGGCGCCGGTGGGGATGCCGCGATCGATGAAGTGTTCGTAGTCGAGAAACTCGTAGGAGACATCGAGCGTCGTCGATGCGCCAAGCAGGAAGCGGCCCGTCGGGTTGAGACCGAAGCGCTCGCCATCATAGAAATCGCGATGGCCGTTCAGGCTCTCGAAGAAACCGTTGAAGCGAAGCGCGGCGGTGTCGCTGATCGGCAGGTTGGTGTCGACCTGAACGTCGAACGCGCCAAAGCTGTTGATGCTGGACCTGTATGCAGTGAATTGTTCGTCGAGCTCGCCCTTCTTGGTGACGCGGTTGAGGATGCCGCCAGTGCCGCCGCGGCCGAAGAGCAGGGCGTTGGGTCCGCGCAGGATCTCGACCTGTTCGAGATTGTAGAGCGGACGGTAGTACTGGACGTCATCACGCACGCCGTCGACGAAGAAGTCGGCGGTGGAACGCACGCCGCGGAACACGACGGCGTCGCGATGGCCTTCGCCCTGGGATGTGCTGACGCCGGGGGTGTAGGCGATGATGTCGCCGATCGTGGCGAAGGCCTGTTCGGCGATCTGTTCGGCGGAGACCACCGAGAGGCTCTGCGGCACGTCGATGATCGGCGTTGGCGACCGGAGCGCATTGACCTGATCCGAGTAGAGATAGGTGCTGGTGACCACGACCCGCTCCGGATCGATGTCGGCAGGCTCGTCGGCAAAGGCCGGGAGCGCCAGCGTCATCGACAGGGCGGAGGCGGCGAACAGGTGGAAGGCGGTCGTGGTCATAAGATCGGGTCCGAGCGATGGTGAGCAGGGACCTATATGCGAGTGAAAGTGCAAATCAATCGCAACATTGTCGCGGGCTGCATAAATATCCTTGAGAATTCTCCGCCTTGGCGCAGCGGCCGGCCCGAAGAGCGCTCAGGTCGTGATCCGGTCTGGACCAGCGCCGTTAGGGCGCGAGCCCGCGCCCGCCGCTGACGGTGATCACCGAACCGGCGGAATAGGACGCCTTGTCCGAAAGCAGCCAGACGATGGCTTCGGCGACTTCGTCTGCCGTGCCGGCGCGTTTCATCGGCAGGTCCTTGCCGATCCGCGCGATGCGGTCGGGATCGCCGCCGGAAGCGTGGATGTCGGTCTCGATGATGCCGGGGCGCACGGCGTTGACGCGTATGCCTTCGCCGACCACTTCCAGCGCAAGGCCGAGCGTGAACGTGTCGATCGCGCCCTTGGAGGCGGCGTAGTCGACATACTGGCCGGGCGATCCGATCTTCGATCCGGTCGAGGCGACGTTGACGATGGCGCCGCCCGCACCGCCATGGCGCGTCGACATGCGGCGGACGGCGGCCCCTGCGCACAGGAACGAGCCGGTGATGTTGACGGCAAACATGCGCGAGAGGCGTTCAGCGCTCATCTCGTCGACGCGGGCGGGCAGATCGACAATGCCGGCATTGTTGACCAACCCGCCGAGCGGACCGAGGTCATCGGCGGCGGCGAAGATCCGCTCCACATCCGCCGCGCTGGCGACGTCGCCCCGCACCGCGATCGCTTTGCGGCCTTGTGCTGCGACATCGGCGACGACGGCGTCAGCAGCCGCCTGATTGCCGGCGTAATTGACGACGACATCCCAGCCATCGCGGGCGGCCAGCCGTGCGGTTGCGGCGCCGATCCCGCGCGATGCGCCGGTGATGACGAGGACGGTCATTTAGTGATTTTCCATTGCGCGTTTCATGTGGACGCTTCCGGCTTGCCAGTCGGGCAAGCGGGTGGTCGGCGTGTCCAGAGCAGATACGCATTTGTTCCGAGCAGGAGAATGAGGTTGGCATAGATGAAGTAGACGCCAAGAAGAGGTCCCTTGGTCGGGTCCATAAGCCCGGCGTTCTGTTCGATGTCCATCCAGTATTGCGCCTCCAGATACATTCCCAACGCCGCCGACATTCCGACAAGCACGCAGAAGCCGAACAGGATAGCTGCGAATGAACGGTCGACGATGGATTGGGCTGGGCGGACGACAGTCCACAGAGCGATCAGGAATGGTATGATTACTGACAAGTCCGTCGCGAGTTCAGGGTGATACACGCCCACGACGAGTGGCGCCGCGAACAGGTAGTGCGGAGGCCACCATGCGAACCATAAATGAAACCAGTACTCAAAGGTGGCGAAGTGCGCCGTCAGGAACAGGGCCGAGAAGACTCCCCAAAAAATAGACCCCATCACACCAATTCCGAGTCTAACGCCTCGAACAGTCGGTAGCCCGCCTGCAAACATGGCTATCCCCAGGCCGGTAACCGAAAGGGTGAGGAGGGAAGTCATCACGCCACTAGGCAGAAGATAAGTATTGCCCCACCACTGGACGTAGAGCATTCCGTTCCAAAGCGCCCCAAGCGCGAATATCAGGCCGAGACCGCCGACGATGCAGAAGGCGCCTCCAAGCCGTCTTATCCCTGCCTGTCCCAACCCGATCCCCCCCATCGCAATTCACCCTTCGGCAATTCGCTGTTTTCGGTGGAGACGTTGGCTCAACTTCAAAAGACGATCAATCAGGCAGCCGGTCATCCCCGCGAAGGCGGGGATCCGGGCGGGCGCGTTAGCGCCTTTGAGGGCATGGGGCTGGAGCGAACTTGCGTTCGCTGGCTGGGCCCCCGCCTTCGCGGGGGATGCGGGTTGTAGGACTGGTGTTTGCGGCCGGGTCCCGGATAGCGGCTTTGCCGCTTCCGGGATGACGGTTCGGCGGCGCTCAGAGCGGCTGCTGGAAGGTGATCGAGTTCCCGTCGGCGTCTTTCACGCAGACTTCGCGATTGCCCCAGGTCTGGTCGGTGGGCGGCATGTGTATGGCGACGTTCTTTGCGACGAGTTCGGCGTGGAGGGCGTCGACGTCATCGCAGGCGATGGCGACGACATGGGCGAGCTGGCCGTCGCCGGGGAAGGAGCTGACGTGCAGGCGCGCGTCATCGCGGGTGAAGACGAGATAGGCCGGATCGAGCCGGCCCTCGAACGGGCGATAACAGGAGCGTTCGGTGAAGCCGAGCTGGTCGCGATAGAAGGCG
>JBHIWT010000219.1:0-5218 GCA_041987265.1 Hyphomonadaceae bacterium | reverse complement strand
CTCGCGCGCCGTCAGCTTGCCCTTGGCGTGCTGGTTGGCGATCCGCCGCTCGCCGCCGCCCGCACGCGCCTCGGCCCGCTTGGCTTCCAGTCGCGCCACGATTTCCTTCATGAATTCAGTCCCTGAGCTCGCAATCCGTCTCCTGGGTGCAGATAGCGGCAGGCAGCCGAAAAAGGCAAGGCGGAGAGAGTTAACAGCGGCTCGCAAGCGCCAGTGTCAAAGCGACCTGGAAGCGGTCGCGTGGGGCGCGACGCTGCTTTGCAATCGGTCCAACTTCTGGTTTCATGCTGGCAGCACAGCAAGAAACAGACGGGAGCACGTCGCGAATGCCCGACACAACCAGCTCAGCTGGCTCGCCCCTTCCTCATTTCGACATGATCATCGTCGGCGCGGGGCTTTCCGGGATCGGCACAGCCTGGCGTCTGCAGAAGCAGTGTCCGGGCAAGACCTACACCATCCTGGAACAGCGCGACGGCATTGGCGGGACGTGGGATCTGTTCCGTTATCCAGGCATCCGGTCCGACAGCGACATGCACACGCTGGGCTATGATTTCCGCCCCTGGACCGAAGCCAAGGCGATCGCCGACGGCCCCTCCATCCGGAAGTATGTAAACGATACCGCCCGCGAGGCCGGCATCGACAAGCACATCCGTTTTGGGCACTCGGTAGAGAAAGCCGAATGGTCGTCCGAGACAGCGACATGGACTGTGACCGCGACACACGATGGCGTCGCAAAACGGATGACCTGCTCATTCCTGATGATGTGCGCAGGCTATTATCGCTACGATCAGGGATACCGCCCGGAATTTCCCGGAGAGGCGGCGTTCAAGGGAACGTTCGTGCACCCTCAGCACTGGCCTGAGGATCTGGACTATGCCGGCAAGCGCGTCGTGATCATCGGATCGGGCGCGACGGCGGTGACGCTGGTTCCGGAGATGGCGAAGACGGCAGGCAAGGTGACGATGCTGCAGCGTTCGCCGACCTATGTCGTCTCACGGCCGGCCGAGGACTGGGTGGCGAACGCCCTGCGCAAGGTGCTGCCCGACAAGTGGGCCTATTCGATTGTTCGCTGGCGCAATGTGCTCATGCAGAAATACTTCTTCCATCAGGCGCAGACCAAACCGGAAAAGACACGAGCCTACCTGACGAAGCGGGCGGAAAAGGCGCTGGGACCGGACTATCCGGTCGATCCACACTTCACGCCGAAATATGATCCATGGGACCAGCGCCTGTGCCTGATCCCGGACAGCGACCTGTTCGAGGCGCTGAAAGGCGGCAAGGCGGAAGTCGTCACCGACCAGATCGAAACCTTTACTGAGACGGGTATCAAGCTGAAGTCCGGCGCAGAGCTGGAAGCCGACATCGTGGTGACGGCGACGGGGCTGGACCTGCAATTCATGGGCGGCGCCGATCTGGTGGTCGATGGCGAGACAGTGAACTTGCCCGAGCACATGACCTATCGCGGCGCGATGCTGAGCGATGCGCCCAACATCTTCTTCGTCTTCGGCTATCTCAATGCGTCGTGGACGCTGCGCGCGGACCTGATCAGCGATTATGCGTGCCGCATGATCAATTACATGGACGAGAAGGGCTATGACATCGCCGTAGCCTCGCCGGATGGGACCGAGGGCGAACACAGGCCGTGGCTGGAGTTTTCATCCGGCTACATCCAGCGCGCCAACGAACGCCTCCCCAAGCAAGGAAGCACTGGCCCGTGGGTGTTCAGCCAGAACTACACGCTCGACCGCCGCGACATGAAGCAAGGCCCGATCGACGACGGGGTGATCCGGTTCTCGAAGGTCGAGGCGAAGGCGGAGCTGGAGCCGGCTGAGTAACCTCAGCCGTCATCCCGGAGCGCGAGCGAACCCGGGATCTGGAACCAAACGCCAAATCCCCGATTGCGCCCGCGTCCCGGATCGGCTCCGCCGTCCGGAATGCCGGCTCTCGCGCCTAGCGCCGCACCCTCACGCCGATCGTCGCGTTTAACGGTTCGCCGGGGAAGTAGCGATCGTTGCCGAAAGCGAAGTCAGCGCGATCGGCATAGCGCTCGTCAGTCAGGTTGCGGATCACCAGGAACGTCTCGAACGTGTCGTTGATCTGGTAGGCGCCGCGCAGGTGAAAGATGGTATGGCCTTCGTACATGTTGGCGTTGGCCGCATCCGTGAAGTACTCACCGACATGCTCCCCCCAGCCATAGATCGAGAAGCGGTCATTCTTCCACCCTAGGCCGAAATCAGCGAGCCATTCCGGCGCTGTGTCGATCCGGTTTCCGTCAACAATGTCCTCGCTATTGTTCCCAACGTCGCGATTGAAGGCGTAAGTCTGATCCGACCAGGCGGCCGAAAGGTTCCAGAACAGGCCGCTATCGTAATCACCCGAGAAAGCGGCTTCCACGCCATTGTGCTCGGTCTCGCCATTGGGAACGTTGAGGCCGTCAGCGTCCCGGAAGAAGAAATTGTCCTTCTTGGCGGTGTAGGCGGCGACGTCGTAGGCGAACCAGCCGTGATCGCCCCGAAAACCAATCTCGAAACTGTCGAGGGTTTCCACCTCAAGGGGCTCGTACGTTTGCAGGTTCTGCAGACGATACTGGTCGGATGCTTGCGGAGCGCGTTCGCCGCGCGCGTAGTTTGCGTAAAGGTCGACGCCGTCGAGGCCGGAATAGACAACACCAACCTTCGGCGTGAACAGGTTGAAGTCGTCCTCGCGGCTGGGCGGTACGTTGAAGCGGCCGTTGATCCCAGACGGCACATTCGTGACGTAGTCGTAGGTATGGGTTTCGGCGCGGGCGCCCGCCAGCAGCAACCAGTCCGGCGCGAACTGCCAGGCAGCTTCAGCGAAGGCTGCGAAAGTCCAGGTATCCACGTCATAGTCATAGTGAACCCCGACCGGGAAGCGCGTGTCGCCCGGGAAGAAGCCGAAGGGTTCTTCCTGGATTTCGGTGAGGAATCCGGTCGACCATTGCGCGTCGCCGCCAATCGAGACACGGAAATTGTCCGGCCCGAAATCATAGCGCCCGAGGAGACCCAGACTGTCGTGGCCGTTCTTCTCCGTACCGCCATTGGGCAGGAAGTGCTGGGCGAAGATCATCCGCTGGGTGATGGCGAAGGGCGTCAGCGTCAACGTGGAGGTGTCGCTGACGGCGCGCTCAAAACGGACGTTCGCGCGCGCAGCCCATGCATCGCGATAGGCTTCAGGATTGGGATTCTGCTCCGCGACATCCTCGTCACGATAATCCGATGCAAAACCGGCCGTCTCCTGGTTGAGATTCATCCCGGCGATGCTGGAGACCACGTTCCAGGTCTCCCCCTCCCACTTGGACCGAAATGTCAGCTTCTGCATGTCGACGCCGGACTGCTTGCGCCAACCTGCGTCATCAACGATGGAGAGCGCAGAGAAATAGTCGACCCCGGCTTCGGAAAAATGGGTTTCCAGATCGGCGCGATACCTGGCCAGAGAATTGGCTGACAACGTCAGCTGGGTGCCGCGGGACGGATCGGGTTCCGGCGCAATGACGTTGATCATGCCGTGGACAGCGTTGGAGCCATAGCGCGCCGAGCCGGGTCCGCGCACGATCTCTATGGCGTCGGCGATCTCGTGGTGGACCTCGAACAGGGCGTTGACGTTGCCATGAGCGGGGGCCCGGATCGGCACGCCGTTTTCAAGGAACAGGAACGAGCCTTGCCCCGCCCCGCCGGTGAGCACGGGCGAACGGATGGAGACGAGCAGCTCCTGCCCGGAATTCATCTGGACGTTGACGCCCGGCTGGGTGTTGAGGATTTCGGCAGGGTGATCGGCGCGCGCGCCTTCAATCGCATCGCGATCGACAATCGAAATCGATCCCGGCTCATCGACAAGCCGGTCAGCATAGACCTGAACAACGTCGCGGCCTTGTTCATCGAGCGCTGCAACCTGGAAGGACCCATCGGCGTCTTGTGCGAACGCCACTCCTGGAATGCTGGCGCAGGCGGCGATGATGGCGAGGCGGCTGACCGAGGCGCATTGGCGCAAAGTGCTGGAACGCAACTGATTTCCTCCCTTTGGCGTGCACAGCCTCCCCGGGCCGTGTCTTGCCTTATGTGTAATCGATAAACGCAGTTTGAAGAGTAATCCGCCTTACGGAGCAAATAAACTTGCAGGCATCAGGCCGATCACCGCGCCAGACGCGCAGGTTGCAAGAGTTCCCGACAGCAGCGTTTTCCAGGCAAGCGACAGAAAAAGGTCCCGCCGATCGGGCGCAATGATCGTCAGCCCTCCGATCAGGATGCCGATCGAACCGAAATTGGCGAATCCGCAGATGGCGTTGGCGACGATCCGCCGCGTCCGGTCCGTCATCTCGTCGACTGGCACCGCGCCGAGATCAATGAAAGCCACGAACTCGGTCAGGACGGTCTTAACGCCCATGAGCGAGCCGGCCTTGGCCGCCTCCTCCCACGGCACGCCGATCAGATACATCAACGGCGCGAATATCCACCCGAGAATACGTTGCAGACTGAGCGCCTCGCCATTGATGTCGGGCGCCGCGCCCAGCATCAGATTGACGATGTGCAACAACGCCAATGCCGCGATCAGCATGGTTGCGATGTTGAGCACAATCTTCATGCCGTCTGACGCACCGGTCGCGAACGCATCCATCGTCGATTGGTACTCGAAATCGGGCTCGTGCATACGCTCGGACTTCGCGGAGGCCTCCGGCTCCATCGTCAGCGCAATCGCTACAGCTGCAGGCGCCGCCATCAACGAAGCAGCCAGCAATTGCGAAAGCGGATTGGCCATCACCGGTTCGAGGAAAGTGACGTAGATCACCAGCACAGAACCGGCGATCGTCGCAAAGCCCGTCGTCATCACAATGAAGATTTCCGACTTCGTCATCCGCATCAGGTATGGCTTGATCAGGACCGGCGCCTCGGTCATGCCCATGAAGACGTTGGCGGAAACAGCGAGGCTGGTGGCCCCGCCCAGCCCCATCAGGCGCTGAAACACAAACGCGAACCCCTTGGTGACGATCCGCAGGATATGCCAATGCCACAACATCGCCGATAACGCGGCGACGACGATGACCAGCGGCAGTATCTGGAAAAAGAAGAGCGGACCTGGCTGGTTCTCATTGAACGGCCAGGCGGTGTTGTCGCCGACATAGCCGAAGACGAAGCTGGTGCCGGCGCGGGTGGCTTCCTGCAGGGCGCCGACGAGGACGCTCGCACTAGCCAGGCCGTTCTTT
>JBHIWT010000218.1:0-5222 GCA_041987265.1 Hyphomonadaceae bacterium | reverse complement strand
TCTGCCTGGACTGGCCGCTCGCCAACGACGACCTTGAGGAGATCTACTGCGACGTCGAACGCATCATGGACATCAACGGCGCCGGATCCGACACTGTTCTCCCGCGCTCGCAACCCTTCCCTTCGCCGCCGCTGCGCCCTTCACTGTCCGACAAGGCCCTGCGCGAACACTCAAACCTCTGGTGGGCGCAACCCACAGCACGCTCCACCGGAACCCGGCGCCTGCCCTGTTGCGGCAACGGCGTCTGCGATCTCTGCCCGATCGATTCAAAATTCACGATCCTCAACAGCCTCGACCAGTTCGAACGGCCCGACTTCCACTACCTCACCGGCGCCGAACTGCGCACCATGGCCCGCACGGGCGGAACCGCCACCAGCGCCCACATCCGCATGACCGACGGACGCGAAGCCGAAATCGCCGCCGACCTCTTCGCGCTCGGCGCCAACGCCATCTTCAATGCAGCCATTCTCCTGCGCTCCGGCTTCACCAACCCCGCACTCGGCCGCTACCTCCACGAACAGGCCAGCCACAACGTCGTCATCGACCTGCCGATCGAGAACTATTTCGGCGGCTCCTCGATCACCGGCCACGGCTATCACTTCTACATGGGCGATCATCGCGCCGACGCAGCCGCCGTCCTGATCGAAAACTGGAACGCCCCGCCGCGCATCCGCCCCGAGCCCGGCAAATGGACCCAGCGCCTCCTGTTCAAGATGCTCGCCGAAGACCTGCCCGTCGCCGAAAACCACGTCGCACTGGAAGACGACGAACCCGCCATCCACTGGACCGGACACAGCGACTACGCCCTGCGCGGCCTCGCCCGCGCCGTTGAGAATATCACTGACGCTCTGCCCATCGCGCCCGAACGCGTCTTTGTCGAAGACTATTCCACCACCGAAGCGCACATCCAGGGCACGCACCGCATGGCCGCCTCGTCTGAAGACGGCGTCATCGACCGCACCCTGCGCACCTTCGAATGCCGCAATGTCCTGGCCCTCGGCGCTGGCGCCTTCGCAACATGCTCGCCGGCAAACCCCACGCTCACGCTGAGCGCGCTGTCGGCCTACGCGGGGCGCTCGTTATGACCGCATTTTCCAGACGCAACCTCCTGCGCGGCGCAGCCGTCGCAGCCCTCCTCGGCGCCGGCTGGACATACCTGCGCCCCCTGCGGTCGGCGCGCGGCGATGCGGAAGACATCCTCACCCGCCATTTCGGCGCTGACCTCGTAGCCACCGAAACGGCCCAGTCCTTCATCAACGATTATACAACCCTGCGCGGCTGGTCCCGCGGCCCGCTCCAGCCGCCGCCCGACATCGCCACGATGGAAACACCGCTCCTCACCAGTTTCCTGCAATCGACCACCGCCTACCTGCACCAGCAGCGCGGCGAACCGTTCATCTATCTGGGCCTGTTCGATCCGTTCACGACGCCCTGCCTCAGCCAGCTCAACGTCCCGCTGTGAACCCGCCTTATGCAGCCAGCATCTCCGCCGGCCATTTCTGCGGCCCCTGCGGCGCAGCGAGCGGCGGCCACACAAGCTCTGACGCAATGCTGTCTGCGCGCGCTTCCACCAGCCCGGCGACAAACCGCTTGTAGACCGGCCCCTTGAAATAGAACTGAACGCCGGCGCCCCGTGCGACATCCGCCACCTTCTTGATGTTCGCCAACACCGTCCGCTCCGAAGGCGCGTCTTCGCCGTTGAGAACATCCGCCGTCAACTCAACGCCAATCGCCCACGGCGACTGGCTGAGGATGTTGCGGGGATCCGGATCGTCCCACGCCATGCTCACGGCGATCTTCGACCCGCGCCCTTTCAACCCGCTGAAGATTTCCTCCAGGTACATGCGCGGAAACCCCTTGGGCACGCCGGCCAGGCGCAACACGCGATACCGCGCCAGCTCAGGATCGAACTCGTTCAACAACCGGAACATCCGGTTACGGCTTGCCGGTCGCGTCATGGTCGAAAAGTGCAGCGAGGCGGCAAGCAGGAACTTTTCCCCGCCGCGCATCATCCGCCGCAGCGCAACCTCCGACTCCTCAAGACCCATCGCATCGATCTCGGCCAGATCGAAATCCGCAGCAGGCGCATCGAACCGGTATCCGGATATCCGCGTGCCCGCGGCCCGGTCGTAAGCCGCCATGCTGTAGGTCGCGATCGCCTGCCGGCGCACATCCCAAACTGGCTGGTACCGCCATTCCATCCGGGAAAGCTGCGCCGCATCGCCCAGTTCCTCCGGCGCAAGCGCGGACGTCATGCTGACAACCGATTGCATCAACTCGGCAAGGCTCAGCTGCTGATGCTCGACCTCCGCCTGGCAAGGCGGCTCCGCTTCCACCATCTCCAGCAGGCGGGCGTTCAGTTCCGCCATCACTTTTTCTGAATGCGCCTCGGCGCGCGCCGGGTCCGTTTCCGCATAGACGAGGATGAATCCGTCGACCGCGCGCAGCATTAGGTCTTCAACGCCCATCCGCTCGCCAATGAATTCGTGCGCGATATCCAGCACACGACTTCTTTCCAGCGGCCACCTGTCGCCCAGCCGGCTCGCCATTTCGTCGAAGCCGGCAAAATGCACCTGCGCAACGTTCAGGTCGTGCCCCCGCCCCGCGAGTTCGCGCAGCTGGTTGGCGACTCCTTCCAGAGCGCCACTCCCCACAGCATTTGACACACTCATCAATGCAACCCGTTGCACACGCGACTCGAAGCGATAGAGAGTGGAGTAGGCGCCCATTTAGTTAACAAAATAGGCGCTCACGTTTGCATTTGTGGCGCCTAGGCCGCCAGCCGGTCCGACGACCAGGCCTGTATGCTTTGCGGCGCATCCGCCAGCGGCCAGATCGACGTCGAGCAAATCACGTCCACGCCGATCTCGCGCAACCGCTTCGCCAGCGTCGCATCCGCATGCCCGTCAAAGAAGAACCGCACCTTCGCCGCATGCGCAGCTTCGACTGCATGTTTCGTCCTCGTCAGCACTTCCTGCTGCGACACCGTTGCGTTCTCGCCCAGCGCCCACGGCGACAGCGTAAAGCCGACTGCTTCCGGCCCGATCTCAAGGATCGTCCGCAGGTCCGGTTCGTTCAACGGAATGCTGATGGCGACTTTCGGCGCTCGCTGCTTCAGCGCGTTGTGGATTTCCTTGAGATAGATCCTCGGACACCCCGCCGGCGCCGCCGCGATCTGGAACACGCGATACCGCATCAGGTCGCGATTGAACCGGTCGATGACATTGCACAGCGGCACACGCGTCGCGACCTTCTTCAGGCTCGTATAATGCAGCGACACACCCAGCAGGGATTGCTTCCCCTCGCGAACCATCTTCCGCAGCGCAATCTCCGACTGATTCAGGACAAACTTGTCGATCGCCGGAAAATGAAAGTTCCGCTCGCAATCCAGATCATACCTGTAACCCGCCACGCGCTCGCCGGTCTCGCGTACGGTCGGCGCGACAAAATACTTCGACACAGCCTCGCGCTGCGCATCCCACATCGGCTGGTACTTCAGCTCGATCCCGGCCAGCTGCTCGTCTACCGACATCGCCTCGCTTGCGCGCGTGAACTCCATTTCGCCAATCGCCTGGATCAGCTCGTGCACCGGCAACTTCGCGTGGCGCACCGCCACCTGCGCCGGCGGGCGCGTCGCCCCCTCGCCAAGGTAGAACACGTTCAGGTCGGTCTTCACTTCCTCGGCATGCGACCGCGCCGCTAGCCCTTCAATCTCCGCATAGACAATGACAAAGCCATCGGCGGCGCGAACCAGCAGGTCGCCCTCGCTCAGGCGGCGCTTGATGAATGCATGCGCGACATCCTTCACGCGCTCCTTCTGCTGGCGCCACCGTTCGCCATACGCGCGCGCAATCTCGTCAAACCCCACGAACTGGAATTGCGCCACATCCAGCCTGCGCCCATCCGCAGCCATTTCGCGCAGCTGCTCTGCGAGGATGGCTCCCCGGGCCTCTTCCATGGAAGGTAGCTGGCTCATTTCTGATCCATGACCTCGTGACTGGGGAAAAGACTAGGCAAGCATCCTGCAGGTTCGGTTAAGGAAACCGGCAAATTCATTTACAACCACACCCCGCACACACACCCGCCGACAGCTTAACCTAGGTCAGTCCCGCCAGCCGCCGCTTCTCCTCGATGGTCAGGAAACTCGCCCCGTCGATCCGCGCCCACTGCGCCGCGCGCTCCTCCTGAAACGCCGGTACGCCGTCAATGTCCGCAACCGCTTCAGCGCCCGTCACCTCGCCAAGCCATCCGCTCAGCGCCCGCGCCGTGCGGTTCACCAGCGGCAGCACCGTCAGCCGCCAGAACGCAGCATTGGCCTCGCGATAGTTCGCATAGGTTGCATCGCCCGGTATCCCCAACAGCATCGGCGGCACGCCGAACGCCAGCGCAATCTCCCGCGCCGCCATGTTGCGCGCCTCGACAAAATCCATGTCCGCGGGCGACAGGCTCATCGGTTTCCAGTCCAGCCCGCCCTGCAACACCATCGGCCGCCCGGCATTGCCCGCGCCGGAATAGATGCGCTCCAGGTCGCCGCGCAGATCGCTCAACTGCTCCCCCGTCAGCTCCTCTGCGCCCGAATAGATCAGCGCGCCGGAAGGCCGCGCCGCATTGTCCATCAGCGCCTTGGCCCAGGCCCCGCCTGCATTGTGCACATCCACCGCGCGCGCCGCCGCCTCCAGCGGCGCATGTCCCGCATAATCGTCCGCCGGGTGAAACAGTTTCAGATGCAGAACCGGCAAAAACCCGTCCGCCTCCCGCAGGATCTTGCGCACCGACGAGCCG
This sequence comes from Hyphomonadaceae bacterium, assembly GCA_041987265.1. Lineage (GTDB taxonomy): Bacteria > Pseudomonadota > Alphaproteobacteria > Caulobacterales > Hyphomonadaceae > IH12. The sequence goes on along the minus strand of JBHIWT010000218.1, from coordinate 440 downwards.
ACACGATGCTCCCACCCATTCGGATAACCGCGCGCGCCCTTGATCGCCTTCATGCGGTCCGGCCGCAGCACGAATATTTCCCGCACCTCGCCGTCGAGCCTCACCGCCTCCAGAAACGCATCGCCGGATATGGTCAGGTGACCATAGAACGTCTCCAGCAGGTCCGGCCCCGCCTGCTCGCGGTTGGGCTTGGCCAGCAACTTCGCCAGCGGGCTGTCCGCCGCGCTCTGGACCAATGACATCCGCACCGCGATCACCACCGCCCGGCGGCTGCGCGCGGGCAGCATATTCGTGAACGGGTCGAACACCCATTTTGTCGGCATGCCCTGGGGCGGCTTCAAGAACAGCGGCGTGGAGCGCGAGGAAGGGGTCGAGGAGATGCGCAGCTATCTGGAAACCAAGGCGCTGAACATCATGTTGTGAAGCGCCGGCACGTAAGA
>JBHIWT010000217.1:0-5280 GCA_041987265.1 Hyphomonadaceae bacterium | reverse complement strand
AGGAATTGGGCGCAAGTCACCTCTCAATCGAGAACCGGCAGGCTGGATTGAAAACCGCCGGAGAGCACATTGAGGCCATGCGCAAGTTCAAAGAGGCCACCGGTCTCAAGTTTTAATATGCCTAGATTCGAACCAAGAGACCCGGAATTTGAAGCTAAGGTCCGGTCTAGCTTTGCTAATCAGACCGCCATGCAGACCCTGGGCGCCTCGCTGGGCCTTGTGGCGCCAGGTGCCGTGGACATCGAACTCCCTTGGTCGGTCGGGCTGACCCAGCAGCACGGCTATCTGCATGCCGGCGTGTCGACGGCGATCGCCGATTCCGCCTGCGGCTATTCGGCGCTGTCGATGGCACCACAGGGCGCGGACGTTTTGACCATCGAGTTCAAGTCGAATTTCCTGCGGCCAGCTTCAGGAGACCTTTTCGAAGCGCGCGGCAGGGTGATCAAGCCGGGCGCCCAGATCATGGTGTGCGAGGCGGAGGTGTTCGAGATCGAGCCGAAAGAGCGCGCGATCATGACGATGACGGCGACCATGTTCATCCTGAATCGGGAAGGCGGCTGAGATTTCCACGCGAATCAGCATCACGACGACAACAAAATTTGGCCGAACTCTTGTTGCTCATGATCGTCGCCATAATCTAAACAGGAGTTTCCGGGGCCGCGCGTTCTCAGAAACTTCCGGATCGGGCACTCCGGGCCGACGACAGACGGGCGATCGCATCCCGACGGGGCGTCCCGAACGGCCGGTTGCCGCGCCGCAGGACCATTCAACATTCGAACGAGACGAATGCATCTCATGAAACAGACCATTCTAGTGACAGCATTGCTTGTCGGCGCCGGGTTGGCGTCCGGCGCGCAGGCAGCGCCGGGTACGGCGTTCGCGTTTCCGCCGGGCAATGACGCCTTGCGGGGCGAGCCGGCGACTTTGCCATCGATCGTGCCGACACCGGCGCGTGACCTTCCGCTTCACCTGGCGCAGGCTGGTTCCGCCGCCTACCAGGTGCAGCAGCTCGAAGAGGAGGTGCGCCAGCTCAACGGGCGCATCGAGGAACTGAACTTCCAGCTCCTGCAGATGCAGGAGCAGATGCGCAAGATGCAGGAAGACAACGAGTTCCGCTTCCAGCAGCTCGAGGGCAACAACGCCACCGCGGGCGGCTCGCGCAAGCAGACCGCACGTCGCGACACCGGCCGGGAGCCGGCGCCGCTGGGAAAATCCTCGCCGTCTGAGCAGACCACGAGCGCGCAGCGCTCGGACGGCGACGCAATCGCGCGCGCGATCGAGGATAACGGCCCGGGCGGTACCACGTCCGGCGTCAAGACGATCGACGGGGTCGAGATCTATCAGGGTCCGTCAGAACCGGAAGGGGAAGGCGGGCTGCAGCCGCAGACGCTGGGCAAGCTGGTGTTCGACGCGGATGGCAACATCGTCGACACCCAGATCGACAAGCCGATCGACCTGACCGCGCGGTCCGGCGTGCAGCCGCCGCGTGGAACGACCGCCCTTGGCGGCGGTGGTGCGCCGGCGCTGCCCGACAGCCCGGACGAACTCTACGATCTGGGCTACAGCTATTTCCAGGCCGGCGAATACGAGCTCGCCGAGGAGGCGTTCGAGTCCTTTTCCTCGCGCTATGGCGACCACCCGAAGATCGCCGAGGCGCGGTTCTGGGTAGGCGAGAGCCTTTATTCGCGAGGCCTCTACGAGGATGCCGCGAAAGTGTTCCTCGAAGCCCACAAGCAATATCCCGGCAGCCGGATGGGCGCGCAGACCATGCTGAAGCTCGGCATGTCGCTGGCCGGCATGAACCAGCGCGAACTGGCATGTGCGACCTTTGCGGAGATCGCGCAGCAATATCCGCAGGCATCGGGCGCGGTGCGCGCGAAGGTCTCCGCCGAACAGCAGGCCGTCAGTTGCAGGGCCGGTTGAGTTGGCGGATCAGCATTCGAACGGACCGGGCATGAGCGGGGCGACGGCGCCACTGTCGCCGCGCGCGCTGTTTCGCGATTTCTCGCCGGAAGGCATCGTCACACTCGCCGTTTCCGGCGGTGGCGATTCCATCGCGCTCCTCCTGCTGGCGCATGGCTGGGCGCAGACGAACGGCGTCACGCTGCATGCCGTCACGGTCGATCACGGGCTACGGCCCGAGGCGGCGGCCGAGGCGGCTTTCGTTGCCAGCCTGTGCGAAGGGCTCGGCATCGACCACACGACGCTCGGCTGGGAAGGCATCAAGCCGTTCACCGGCATCGCGGAAGCGGCAAGACGCGCGCGGTACAATCTGATCGGCGAGTTCGCCGCCGCGATCGGGTCCGACCTGATCCTGACGGCACACACCGCTGACGACCAGGCCGAGACGGTCGCCATGCGGCTGACGCGTGAGGCGCAGGCGGCCGGCGGCGTACCCGACGCGGAATGGTCGAGCGAACCGGTCAGCCTGGGACGCGGGCTTGCCGGCATGTCGCGTGTCGCGCTGCTGTCGGAAGGGCTGACGCTCGGCCGGCCGTTGCTCGGGGTTTCGCGGGCCGAACTGCGCGCCTATCTGGCGTCGGTGCCGCAGGGCTGGGTCGAGGACCCGACCAATGAGGACATGTCCTTCGAGCGGGTCAGGGTGCGCAAGGCGCTGGCGCTCGATCCGGCCCGACGCGACGGGATCCTGAAATTCGCCGATGTCATGGGCCGGATGCGTACGGTGCTGGCGCGCGACACGGCGCGACTGCTTGCCGAGGCGGTGCTTGTGCAGCCAGGTCCTGTCTTCCTGTTCGAGCCGCCGAAGCCCGGTCGGGTCGAGCGGCCAGTGCAGCTTTATGCGCTGCAGGTGCTCATCGCGCTTGCCGGCGGCGGCGAACACATGGCACGGCGCAGCCAGGTCGCGCCGCTGCTCGACTGGCCGCAGCGCAGCGAACCGACCAAGACGACGCTTGGCGGTGCCGTCATCGAGAAAACGGAAACCGGTTACCGGCTGTATCGCGAAATGCGCAATCTGGAATCGATCGACATCGATCCCGGTGAAAGCGCGATCTGGGACGGCCGTCTCGAAATCGTCAACAATGGACGCGACACCGTCCATGTCGGGCCGCTTTCGCGTGCCGGGCTGGAGCGGCTGGAGCAGGAGCGCGAATTGCGCATCGCGGCGCGGCCTCGCGCGGCGCTGATCTCGACGGCGCTGCTGCGCGCCGGACAGAAGCTGAGCCTGCCGATGGTGGAGCGCGACAAGGGCGACGGACCGGTGGCAACCCGCATGACATCGCGGGCGATCGAGCTGTTCTGCCCGCAGGGCGAGTTCCCCGTTCTGGCCTGGCTGCACGATCTGGAGGCCGAGCGGCGCTCCTGTCTGTTGCCGCGACCGTGATTTGCGTTCACCAAACGCAACATTTTGCCGCAAGTATGGGGCAAAATGGGGCCCACATGCTTGGCAGTGAGGCCAAGCAGACCTATCTTGCCAGATGAGTACTCGGCTCGTCACGGCGAGACCGGTGTGATTTGATGCGGTATCGTACCGCCAATGGGGCGAGGCCCCGGGGTAGACAATGAATTCGAACCTGAGAAATCTCGCTTTGTGGGCCATCATCGCGGTCCTGCTGGTCGCGTTGTTCAACCTGTTCCAGAGCCCGGTCCAGCGAAGCGGCGTTTCCGACATACCCTATTCGAAATTCCTGCAGGACGTGAATTCCGGCACCGTGCGTTCGGTCACGATCTCCGGCCAGCAGATTACCGGCGTCTACACCGACCGGGCCGGCCGCTTCGAGACCTATGCTCCGGAAGATCCGAACCTCGTTTCCAAGCTCGAGGAAAAGGGTGTGGTGATCGAGGCGCGTCCGCCTTCGGAAGGTTCCGCGCTCGGCTCCTTCCTGTTCACCTGGCTGCCGATGTTCATCATCCTCGGTGTTTGGATCTTCTTCATGCGCCAGATGCAGGGTTCGTCCGGCAAGGCGATGGGTTTCGGCAAGTCGAAAGCCAAGCTGCTGACGGAAGCCAGCGGTCGGGTGACCTTCGAGGACGTTGCCGGCGTCGACGAGGCGAAACAGGATCTCGAGGAAGTCGTCGAGTTCCTGCGCAATCCGCAGAAGTTCCAGCGCCTCGGCGGCAAGATCCCGCGCGGCGTGCTGCTCGTCGGACCGCCGGGAACCGGCAAGACGCTGATCGCGCGCGCTGTCGCCGGCGAGGCGAACGTGCCGTTCTTCACCATTTCGGGTTCCGACTTCGTCGAGATGTTCGTCGGCGTAGGCGCCAGTCGTGTGCGCGACATGTTCGAGCAGGCCAAGAAGAACGCGCCCTGCATCATCTTCATCGATGAAATCGACGCGGTCGGCCGTCATCGCGGCGCCGGCCTCGGCGGCGGCAATGACGAGCGCGAGCAGACGCTCAACCAGCTCCTCGTCGAGATGGACGGTTTCGAGACGAATGAAGGCATCATCCTGATCGCCGCGACCAACCGTCCCGACGTGCTCGACCCCGCGCTGCTGCGTCCGGGCCGTTTCGACCGCCAGGTCATCGTGCCGAACCCGGACATCACCGGCCGCGAGAAGATCCTCAAGGTTCATGCCCGCAAGGTGCCGCTGGCGCCCAATGTCGATCTCAAGGTCGTCGCACGCGGCACGCCCGGCTTCTCGGGCGCCGATCTCGCCAACCTCGTCAACGAGGCCGCCCTGCTGGCGGCGCGGCGCAACAAGCGCCTTGTCACCATGGCCGAGTTCGAAGACGCCAAGGACAAGGTGATGATGGGTGCCGAGCGCCGCTCCACCGCGATGACGCAGGAGGAGAAGGAACTGACCGCCTATCACGAGGCCGGTCACGCCATCGTGGCGCTCAACGTTCCTTCCGCCGACCCGGTGCACAAGGCGACGATCATCCCGCGCGGCCGTGCGCTGGGCATGGTCATGCAGTTGCCGGAAGGCGACCGCTATTCGATGAGCTACAAATGGATGGTTTCGCGTCTCGCCATCATGATGGGCGGACGCGTTGCCGAGGAACTGAAGTTCGGCAAGGAGAACATCACTTCGGGTGCTGCCTCTGACATCGAGCAGGCGACCAAGCTGGCACGGGCCATGGTCACGCAATGGGGCTTTTCCGACGAGCTCGGCTACGTCTCCTATGGCGAAAACCAGCAGGAGGTTTTCTTGGGCCACTCCGTGGCGCAGCAGAAGAATGTTTCCGAATCCACCGCTCAGAAGATCGATCAGGAAATCCGCCGTCTCATCGACGAGGCCTATGCCCAGGCGCGCAGCATCCTGACCAAGAAGAAGAATGACTGGATCACGCTGGCGGAGGGCCTGCTGGAATACGAGA
>JBHIWT010000216.1:0-5294 GCA_041987265.1 Hyphomonadaceae bacterium | reverse complement strand
ATACGGATCTTCCGATCACGCAGATCGCGCTGGAGGTCGGGTACTCGTCGAACCAGGCCCTCGCACGGGTGTTCCTCAAGCACATGCGCTTGAGCCCGTCGGACTATCGCCGGGCGGTCCGCGATCCGTTGCGCTCCATCACACTGCAGTGACGCCCAGGGGCGCCGCCTGCCGGTGGAAGAAACCTTGGTCGCCGCGTCAGTGCCGCGTCGGCGCCGGTCGCCGGGCCCGACGAGAAGCTGTCCTCACCCCCCCACGCATGTCGCAAGAAAGCCAGCCGCCAGCCGGACATTGGCGTCAGCGCAAGGCGATCGAGGCCTGAGGCGCATTCAACGCGTCTTCGAACAAGTGCTTTCCGGCGCCGGACAACCATTGCTCCAGCGTGGTCATCGGCCCGAACTCCCGTTGGAGTGCGGCGATGTCCGCGACACGCGCCACGACGCCGCTGTCAACCAAAGCAGTCAAGCTACCCAGGAAGCCGTTCGCGGCCAACAGGTCTTCGGGAAACCGCTGATAGCGGATAGGGCTTCCTGCCGCCTGGGTGAAGGCCCGTTCGAGGTCCGCACCGGTGATGTCCTGACCTGATAGCTCTATCGCCTGCCCAATGTAGCGATCGGGTTGGCGCAGAATATGCGCGTTAATCCGTCTCAGATCATCAAGCGCAATCATCTGCATGGACTGCTCAGGGCGCACGAAAAAGCTAAAGACACCGGCGTTCAGCCCCATTCCGGGCAGCACCATCATTTCCATGAAGCTTGCCGGACGCGTGATCGTTGCCATTGCTGGCAGGCTGTGGATGTGGTCTTCGATTTGCGACTTGCTGTCGAAATGCCCCATGCCAGTGTGGCCTTTGCCCGCGGCCCCACCCAAAGAATAAACGAGATGGGCGACACCCGCGGCGACGGCGCTGTCGGCAATCGCCTTGCCCTGAAGCACCTCTTCCTGGTCAGAGATCAGACCAGACGGTGAACTGGTCTGCACGCTGAAGACGCGGCGGATGCCGGTCATGGCGCGGTCGATCGAGGCGCGGTCAAACAGATCGCCGACCGCGATTTCCATCCCCTCGGCCGCAAGCATCTGCGCCTTGTCGCTTCGCGGGCCGCTAACGAAGGCGCGAACCGTCTTGCCCGCCGCCCGCAACGCCCGCGCGACGGAACCGCCCTGCTGGCCGGTGGCGCCGAAGACTAGAAACTCACTAGGATTGGTCATGTTATCTCCGGAACGCTTTGGGCGGCGCGACAGGCCGGCGAGCGCTTCGCCGGCACGTTGCATTTCTTCGGCGGCCGTTTCCGGATCACCAGTCGGGAATGCGGGCGATCACCTTGATCTCGAAGTCGAAGCCGGCGAGCCAGTTGACGCCGATCGCTGTCCAGTTCGGATAGGGCGGCTCCGGAAAGACCCGGCTCTTCTCGACCATGATTGTTTCGAACTGATTTTCGGGATCGGTGTGGAACGTAGTTACGTCAACGATGTCGTCGCATGTGCAACCGCCCGCCGCCAGCGTCGCCTCGAGATTGGAGAAGGCCAGACGAACCTGCTTGGCGAAGTCCGGTTCCGGCGAGCCGTCGGAGCGGCTCCCCACTTGCCCCGATACGAACAACAGATCGCCCGACGCGATAGCGGCTGAGTAACCGTGCGCCGCGTAGAGCGCATGTCGGTTGGCAGGAAATACAGCATTGCGCTCGCTCATGTTTTCAGCCTCATCTTTGGTCGTCTGATTGAACTTGGTTCATGATGAACAAGGTTGACGGCCCGGCCGTCGCCGACTGGGCGGCGCTCACGATCTCGAAGGTGAGGTAGGCAGGGACATCCATGTTACACTAGAGCCACGGAGTTGATGCTGGGTGCGGGCGGTTCGAGCGTGGCCCGACCGCCTCCGGCGATTTTCGAGGCGAGCAGGACATCCGGCCACGGATCGAAGACAGCGGAGGCCTTCTCAGGGTCATCGCGCCTGACGAAGCGCGGGCCCTGTCGGGCGGGCGCAAGCGAGGGAAAGGCGAGAGTCGGCTCACACGCTGTTTACGGGGCGGATCGCCCGCAACCCCAAAGAGATCAGGCCGCGACGCCCGGCGTCGGCGTGTTGAGCAGCTGCCGCTCCCACAGATAGTCGATGGCGCTGCCGCCGATGTGGTTCCTGAGGGTGTTGTTCAGGGCGGTCGCCGTCTCTGCCCGCGCCCAGTCGCGTTGCCATTCGGACGCCAGAGCCAGCCAGGTCATCATGTTGGCGCCGCCCGCGATCATGCGCTGGATCGCGACCTCGTGCGCCTCGACTGACGTGCCGCCCGACGCATCGGTGATTACGGTCACGTCCCAGCCTTCGCCGGCGGCCTGGAGCGCCGGCATCGCGACGCAGATCTCGGTCCAGAGACCGGCGATGATCAGCTGTTTGCGGCCGGTCGCCTTGACCACGTCGACGACCTTCGGATCCTCCCAGGTGTTGATGGTTGTCCGGTCGATCACCGCATGGCCGGGGAACTCGTCGGTGACATGCGGGAAGAGGTCGCCGCCCCGCAAGGCGATGACGGTGGTCAGGATCGTGGGCATGCCGAACACCTTGGCGCACTTGGCCAACGCGGTCGTGTTGTTCACCACCATGAGCAGGTCATGGCTGTTCAGGTTCGCGAGCTGATAGGGCTGGTGGTCGATCAGAACGAGAACCGGATCTTCGGGACGAAGAAGCGAGCCGAGGCCGTTGCGGAAGGTCATGACGTCATCCATTGCATCTGAGGAGGAGCGGAGCTCCGATGGATGAACCTAGAGAAGACGCCTACGCCGCGCGGCGCGGAATCTGCCGTGAAAGCGCCGATCTTGCTGTGATGACTAATTCGCCAAGTGCGGGCCTCCCTCGCAGAACGCGGACCGCCAGCTCTCGCGCACCGAACGGGTCCGGCGGAGCGGGTCGTTGTTGCTCCGGCTGAGAATTCGGGCTGACGTCATCACACGCCCATGAACTCAAGCGAGCGCACCGCAAGGCCGCTCCAGCCGGGAAGGACCGCCGCACACCGTCTAGCTGTGTAGGGCGCGGAATACGCCCGTATCAGCGACAATCGGGCGGCCACATCGGATATCAACTCGCTATTGAAATGACCGTCGCAGGTGCGGGCGCGTTTTCCGCGAGCACGGCCCGGCTCCGTATCCAGGCGTCTGGCTCGATCGCAAACCGGCTTCTGAGGCAGGCCAGCGCCAAGCGTCTGGTCGCCTCCAGCGCATCGGGGTGTTCCAGCTCGGTTTAGCGCGAATCGAGACCAGCGATTCCGCCAAGTCCATGGCCTACGCCACGATCCTCAGCAGGGCATCGGCGCCAGGCGCGTCATGGAACGCATCTTCATGCCATTCGGGGCCGCGCGGCGTGAAATGCGGGTCATCCTCCGCGCCGCAGACGACGAGGATTGGCGCGTCGATGTTGCTGAAATCTACGTCGAAGAACGGGAAGCGCGCGGCATGTTCGGGCCGCAGTTCAGCGCCGCCTCGGCCAGGGGTCCCCAGCAGAACGCCACAGCAAAGACGCGGCTCAGAAAAATCCTCCCCGCGCCAACGCCCGCCAAGTAGCAGGCTGCAGGTAATCCCGCCGAAGTAGTGGCCCGCCACGGCGATCCGGTCATGGTCCAACCGTCCCGCTACGGCGGGGACTTGCCGTTCGATTTCGGAGAACCGGTCGAGGATGGCTTGCATCTCGGCGATACGTTCTCGCCAGAAGAATGGCCCTTCAGGCAGTTCGGGATCAAGCCCGCCGACCCGTGAACTGGCGCGCGTCGGCTGAATGACGGCGATCCGCCGTTCGGTCCAGAACTGCGCCAGGGGGGCGGAACCGTCTTTCGAGGGAACGTAGTTCGACGGGCCGAAACCATGCGACAGGATCACGATCGGGAGGGTATCCTCGGTTGCGGGCCCGACCTCGGGCGCTGTCAGGCGCAACTCCAGCGGTTGGCGGCCCGGCATCCCCAGACGGATCGGCGCGTAGGCGACGGTCAGGGCGGGAACCGGCGCCGGAAGGGTGCGGGACAGGTCAATCAGTCGGTTCATCTGCCAATCCCGCTAGGAAGATGAAGGAGTGGCCCCTCTGCGGCGCGCGCCCCAAAAGTTGGGCCGCAAAAGGCCATCGTCGTGGAACCGTGTTTGGTCGTCGACGCCGGCTGACAGCTTCATTGGCTGCAGTGTCATTGCTGACGACGCGCCAGTCGGTCCGCGCGACTAAAGATGCCGACCAAGGAAACTGCGGATGGCACGAGCAATTTCACTTGCGTGGGTTTCTAGAGCGAAATGACCGGTATCAAGCAAATCAACCTGGGTGTTGGGAAGATCGCGCTTGTAAGCCTCTGAACCTGCGGGGATGAACGCCGGATCGTGACGTATCCAGACCGCGAGCAACGACGGCTGATGACTGCGGAAGTAAGCCTGAATTTCGGGATAGCGCTCCAGATTGCTACGGTAGTCCAGGATCAGGTCCAGCTGAATCTCTTCTGCGCCGGGTCTGTCCGTTGTCAGATAATACGGGCCACCGAAGGCACAGAAGGACTGGCAGGTCCACGTCGACAAGACGATGGAGATCCCGCTCATCACCTCTGACGACGAACGCGGCGCCATCTTTCCGCGCATTCGGGCGACCTGCCGCAGGTAACCGCGTCGCGCACCGTCTTGCGGTTTCCCCGAACCGGACGGTCCGATCTTCGCGAAGCATGGAGGTTTCGTTCAAACCGCGGCGAGCGCGCAACCCCAGTCTCATCTCTGTGAGGGAAAGGCGCAAGTTCGGCAACTGCGTAGCAGGCTCTGCACCGCATTGCTTCGGCGCTTCACTAAATTCGGGTCAACGCCGCGATCGACTGCTTTGAAATCTTCGGCGGAGCGACTCTCGGACTACCAGAGGGAGCGCAGGCGGATCACCCGGCCGTTTCGGCTCCAACGCATCGACGCGTCTCGATGCAATGAAAGGAAGACAGCATGTCCGACACCATGAAAGCCGCCGTCCTGACCCGTTTCGGCGGTCCTGAAGCGTTCGAGATTCAGACCATTCCCGTTCCTTCCGTCGGCTCGCGGCAGGTTCGCGTTCGCGTCCACGCCACGGCGATCAATCCGCTCGACTATCAGATCCGTCGCGGCGACTATGCCGACTACGTGCCGCTGCCGGCCGTGATCGGTCACGATGTCTCCGGCGTCGTCGAATCCGTCGGTTCGGATGTCGCCGAATTCGCCTCTGGCGACGAGGTGTACGACACGCCGAAGATCGTCGGCGCCGCCGGGTCGTCCGCCGAGGGCCATGTCGCCGGGGTAGAGCTCGGCGGTCGCCCGCGCCGCAA
>JBHIWT010000215.1:0-5297 GCA_041987265.1 Hyphomonadaceae bacterium | reverse complement strand
ACCGGCTGGCGCGCGGGCGGGTGATGTCGCAGCCGATCGAGCGGTTCGGCGTGATCTCCGGGATGATCGAGACGGCAGAGAACCTGGCGCGGGATTACCAGATCAGCCGCGAGGAGTGCGACGAGTATGCGGCGCGGAGCCAGCAGCGGGCGGCGAAGGCTTGGGCCGAGGGCAAGTTCGACGAGGAAATGGTCCCGATCTCGATCAAGCAGCGCAAGGGCGATCCGATCGTGTTCGCCTCGGATGAAGGCGTGCGCGGCGATGCGACGCCGGAATCGCTGTCCAAGTTGCGCCCGATCGAGAAGGACGGGGTGGTGACGGCAGGCAATGCGAGCCAGCAGAATGATGCGGGCGCGGCCTGCCTTGTTGTGGCCGAGGACAAGCTGGAAGAGCTGGGACTGGAGCCGATGGGGTATTTTGTCGGTTGGGCGGCGGCGGGTTGCGACCCGGCGCGGATGGGGATCGGGCCTGTGCCGGCGGTGAAGCGACTGTTCGAGCGGACCGGGCTGAGCTGGGACGACATGGATCTGGTGGAGCTGAACGAGGCGTTTGCGTCGCAGGTTCTGGCGGTTCTCAAGGGGTGGGGCTGGAACGATCCGGACAAGCTGAACGTCAATGGCTCGGGGATCTCGCTGGGCCACCCGATCGGCGCAACCGGTGTGCGCATCCTGTCGAACCTGATGCACGAGATGAAACGGCGCGATGCGAAGTATGGTCTGGAGACCATGTGCATCGGCGGCGGCCAGGGGATCGCGGCGGCGTTCGAGCGGGCGAACTAGGGGCGGAATTCAACGAGACCGTCCATCGCAATCCCGTGACCGCTATTTGGGTTGATCTAAGACACAATCTGGAGGCCTTGTCAGGCTCGGGCTGTAACCATCGCTTCGAACTGTTCCACGACGGCCGTAACCAGCTTCAGCATGTCTTCCAAAGTCTGGATAACTGGCTCGCGCGGGAAGACGCTGTCATCGGGAAAGGTCATTTCCACGTTTTCATTGAATGTCGGGGTGATCACCGGCTTTCCGTCAACCATGCCGACATTGAGCCCAGCCATTGCGACCATTCCTGTCAGAATGATGGAGTGATGCTTGTCTTGGACGTCGAAATCGTGGATGGCGCGCAACAGCTTGTTGCCGCCATTGTATGGCTGGTAGGACTTCAGCAGTGTAATTGCATCGTCTCCGGCGCGATGGAACTTTCGGCGCTTGATTGCCTCGTCCAGCTCATCCGGTTTGTCACAGAAAGGGAAGTACACACCTTTTGTGTTGCCACCAACTGAACGGACCAAGTCGACCGCCATCAGATCTAGCGCAGATCTCAAATTGTGGATGGCATCTCCAAGAATTGAGTCGAACTCCGCTGGTGCGCGCTTGAGAGTTTGCTTGATCGAATAATGGGGTGTGCCATCCTCATTGTCAGGCCCGCGAGTGAATTCATTCTGCGGCGGGTTCTTTGAAAAGTGCTCTTCTGACAGGTCGGCCAACTCGGTTATGTGTTTCTTTGCTCGCGAGAGCTTGAGGCGACTGTCACCGAACAGCGGTTTTTCGCTCATGGTCAAAACCTCAGAGAAGATCGCCGATGGGGAAACGATTCAGAGCCAACACATCGCCACCGCGCAAAGCTCAGTAGATATCGCATTCGCTGTGTCTTGCACCACCTTGCGGGATCACAAGCGCGGTGGCTAATCGGAAACAGCTAGCAGCCGAGCTGATCAGCGAGATCGAGAAAGTCTGTTGCCTGATAATCGTAGGTTCCCGGCTCAGGCTGGGGACCTGACTGGCCCGGGCCGTATTCGTCTGGGCGGGAGACGAAGGCGGTTTTCATGCCGCGCTTGGCGGCGGCGTCGAGATCCCAGACGTGGCAGGCGACCATCATGATTTCCGATGGTTCAAGATCGAGGAATTTCGATGCGCTGTCGTAGACGGCGTCCAGCGGTTTGTAGGTCTGGACCAGTTCGGCGCCTAAAATGATGTCCCACTGCAGGCCGGCGTGTTTCGCCAGTGAAACCGTGAGCGCCATATTGCCGTTCGAGAGAGCGGTGACGATGAATTTCTGGCGCAAGCGATCAAGGCCGGCGGGCGCGTCGCTCCACGCAGGGAGGCGTCGCCAGCCGTTGGTGAGATGCTGTTTCTCGGCGCTGGTGAGCGACGGAATATCGTATTCGGCGAGCGGGATTTCGAGCATTTCGCGATGGAGCGTGTCCATCGTCTCGTAGGCGCGGCGGCCGGCGCGGACCTCCTCCATCGCCGGGTTGTATTCCTTGCGCCAGGCGTTGGCGAAGGCGATCCAGTCCAGATCGACGCCCTTGGGGGCGAGCATGGCTTCGGATTCGCGGGCGACGCCCGAGCACCAGTCGACCGTGGTGCCGAAGACATCGAATGTGAGAGCCTTGATCGACAAGGGCGGGCTAGTCCTTCAGGCCGAGCTGGGCTTTGAGGCGCCGGATGTCTTCGAGCCAGGGCGCCGCGCTGGAATCACTGGGCGCACGCCAGTCGCCACGCGGCGAGAGCGAACCGCCAGACGTGATCTTGGGCGCGTTGGGGATGGCCGAGCGCTTGAACTGGCTGGTGGCGAAGAAGCGGCGGCAGAAGGCCTCCAGCCATTTCACGATCTCGGGCAGGTCGTATGCGACCTGATCGGCCTTTGCGATGTGCGGCGGCCAGTGTCCGGCTTTCGGATCGCTCCAGGCCGCGTGGGCAAGGAAGGCGATCTTTGACGGGCTGAGGCCGTAGCGGATCGTGTAGAAGAGGAAGAAGTCGTGCAGGTTGTAGGGGCCGATCACGGATTGTGTTGACTGAATGGCGCCGTCTTCGCCCGGTGGAACGAGTTCGGGCGAAATCTCGGTATCGAGGATGGCGGCGAGAACGGTTCCCGCCTTCTTGGAATAGTGTTCAGAGGCGATCGACCAGCGGATGATGTGCTGGATCAGCGTCTTCGCGAGAGAGGCGTTGACGTTGTAGTGGCTCATATGGTCGCCGACGCCGTAGGTGCACCAGCCAAGCGCAAGTTCGGAAAGATCGCCAGTGCCGACGACCATGCCCGATTCCTGATTGGCGATGCGGAAGAGGAGATCGGTGCGCAGGCCGGCCTGCACGTTCTCGAAGGTGATGTCGTAGGTCTTCTTGCCTTTGGAGTAAGGGTGACCGATGTCCGCGAACATCTGCTCGGCGAGCGGCTTGATATCGATCTCGCGCGCGGTGACGCCGAGTTCCTTCATCAGCGCGTGGGCGTTGTTCTTCGTTTCGTCCGTCGTTGCGAAACCGGGCATGGTGACGGCGATGATGTCCTTGCGGTCGCGCTTCATCAGATCGAAGGCGCGCACGGTGACGAGCAGGGCCTGCGTTGAATCAAGACCGCCCGAAACGCCAATGACGGCGCGCTTGATGTTTGCAGCGTCTAGCCTGCGCTGAAGGCCCTGTACCTGGATGTTGTAAGCCTCGTAGCAATCCTGATCGAGGCGGGCGGGATCGTCCGGCACGTAGGGGAAACGGTCGGGCGCGTGCAGAAGCGGGAGTTTCGCGTCAAGCGGAGGGGAAAGTTCGACGGGTATGCGCTGAACGCCGAAACCAGCGTCCTCGTTACGGGCGCAGTCGCGGAAGGTGCCGTTGCGCAGGCGATCCTGGGTGATTTTTTCAAGATCGATATCGGCAGTGAGAATAGTGGCGCTTTCCGCAAACCGCTCGGACTCCGCCAGCATCCGGCCTTGCTGGTAGATCGAGACCTGTCCGTCCCAGGCGAGGTCGGTTGTGGATTCGCCATAGCCTGCGGCGGCGTAGATGTAGCCGCACATCGAACGCGCCGATTGCGAGATGCAAAGCATGGCGCGCTCGTCGGCCTTGCCGATCGTGATGTTGGAGGCTGACAGGTTGGCGATCAGCGTTGCGCCGGCGAGCGCGAGACGGCTGGACGGCGGGATCGGCGCCCAGAGGTCTTCGCAGATCTCGACACCGAGACGGAAGCCGGGCAGGTCTGTGGCCTCGAAGATCAGGTCGGGGGTGAAGGGGACTGTCTGGCCGCAGAGGGTGATGACACTGGTCTGGGCGTGACCGGCTTCGGCGAACTGGCGCTTTTCGTAGTATTCGCGATAGTTCGGCAGATAGGTCTTTGGCACGACGCCGAGGACCGCGCCCTTGTGGATCACGACGGCGCAGCCATGGATGGCGTCGCCAGCGCGGACCGGCGCGCCAACTAGCAGGATCGGGGATAGGTCGCGGCTGGCTTTCACTAGCGAGGCGATGGCCGTCTCGACGGCGTTGAGCAGCGGCGCCTGCATGTGGAGATCGTCGATGGCGTAGCCGGACAAGCCGAGTTCCGGGCAGACGAGGAGTGAAGCGTCGGCCTTGTCGGCCTGCTTCAACGCCGCGATCGTTTCCTTTGCATTGCTGGCGGGATCTGCGAGGTGCACGCGCGGCGATGCTGCGGCGACCCGGACGAGGCCGTGAGTGTATATGTTGTTGAACTGGGCCATCTGGTCCGATTCTGAGCCGATGCCGGGATTATCCCGCTGAAATCACCGTGATTTCATGGACAGCGGTATCACCCGATTGCACCACCCTCAATGCATGGCTTGAGCCAGACGCATCCGACCGGGCGCGGGCTCGGTTGGACGTGCTTTCTGAGGCCAGCAATAGTGCTGCTTGGTCCGGCGGACGTACCTGTCCCTACCCCTGCATGATGGCCCAGTCGGCGCCGTCGGTGTTGATCCCGGCTTCCAGCGGGTCTGCGTGGCCGTCGAGATCCGCAAGCTCCGGGGCGAGGGGATTGTCGGAGTGCTGCGGGCTGGCGCTGGATGCGCCTTCGACCAGCGCCACCAGCACTTCAGGCGTATCTCCGCCGCCCTTGATCGCCAGCGGGCTATCGGCTGGGGCGCTAGACGCCGGCGCGGCATCCGTCCGCCCCTCATAGAAGCCGTGGCTGATATAGTGCGCTGTAGCTGCGTCCTCGTTGGCGCCGAATGCAGCCTGCAGATCCGCATAATTGGCGAGGTACTGCGCCGCATCGAAATCATCGCGCACGCGACCCTCGCCGAAGCCATACTGGATGAAGTGCACGGTCGCAGCAGCAGCATCGGCCCCGAACGCCTGGATCAGGTCGCCGAACGAGGCGATGTATTGTAGCGGATCGAATGTGTCGGTTCCGCGGCCTTCATTCTTTCCGGCGACGACATAGTGCCAGGCGGCTGCGTCCTCGTTGGTTCCAAGTGCGTTGATCAGATCGTCGTGGCTGGCGATGTAGCGCAGCCCGTCGAACGCATCGGCTGGGCGGCCCTCGTTCTTGCCGTGCACCACGTAGTGACG
>JBHIWT010000214.1:0-5384 GCA_041987265.1 Hyphomonadaceae bacterium | reverse complement strand
GACGTTTGCGGGTTTCATCGGTCGTCTTGATCGCCTGCGTGGCGCCGTTGACGACCGCATCGAAGGCGTCGACGAAGCGCGGCAACTTGTCATTGATGAAGGTTGCGATCGTCATGATCGGCAACACGGACAACAAGATGGCGTCGAGGAACTCGCCTTTCATCTGGCGGTCGTAGATGAAGCGGATCTGTTTGAGCATGGCCTCGAACGCGTCGTGGCCGAGGCGGTTGGCGAAGCTGTTCCAGCGTTCGGAATGCTTGACGGCTTCGTTGGGCGGGAAACCGGCGCGCTCGAGCAGCGCCGACTTGAGAATGTCGTGGTCGGAGAGTGGAAGGCCGCGGCGGTTGAGAACGAGATAGACCTTGTAGGCGATGTTGTGCTCGGTGACGCGCACCTTCGAAACATGCAGGTCGTTGGCGAGCCAGTTGACGAAGCGCTGCTGCTCTTCGGCGGAGATCTGGTCGAGTTCGTCATGGATCGCCTGTACCGCCATGGCGATGCGTTTCTGGGATTCCGATCCGCTTTCCTCGGCTGCGTCCTTGATCGCGTCGATGTCCTTGGTGCCGCCCTTGGTCTGGACGAATTTGCGGAAGAATTCCGCGTCCATCGAGTTGAGTGTGAGACGCCAGACCTGGCGGTCGCCGACGAGGCCGGGTTTCTCGTGGCCGATCATCGAGTGGGCGGTGTAGGCGACATCTGTCGAGGTGGTCAGGTCGCGCAGGACGGCCAGAATGATCGTCAGGGTCGTGAGACGTTGCTGGCCGTCGACGACGTCTCCCGGGCCGCGATTGCGGGGCTGCACGAGCACCAGGGTCCCAAGGAAGAAGATGACCGATTGGGTAAAGGCTTCGACGAGGTCGCGGGTGAGTTCGCCGACCTCTTTTTCAGTCCAGGCAAAGCCGCGCTGATAGGCTGGGACACGGATGTCCGCCGACGGCGCGAAGACGTCGCGACCGCGCAACATCTCTGAGTAGATTGGCATTCCGACTTTCCCCGCTGGTGGAGTTGCCTAACTAGGCATAACGGGAGGGATGGTCCATTACTGCCACCTCAGAATAGATCAGGGTGAGGAATGAAAGTCGCACGTTTCGAGAAGGACGGTGAAATCCGCACCGGCGCGGTCTTGGGCGACGAAATCGCCGTGTTTGACAGCGGTGTATCGGCGCTTGACGTGCTTGGTCGCGCCGCCAGCGGCGATCAGAGCCTTGAAGCGCTTTGTTCTGGCGCGCAGCGTGTGGCGTTGGCGGATGTCCGGTTGGTTTGTCCGGTTCCGAGGCCCGGAAAAATCCTCGGGATCGGGCTCAACTACAGTGATCACGCCAAGGAGACCGGCCGGGAGCCTCCTGCGGTCCAGATGTGGTTCAACAAGCAGTCCAGCGCCATTCATGGCCCTTTTGACGACGTTCTGTCGCCTGCGGTTTCGGATGCGCTGGACTACGAGGCCGAGCTTGTTGTCGTGATCGGCCGCCGCGGCAGGCATGTGCCGCGCGATCGCGCGCATGAAATCATCGCCGGATATGCCGTTGGATGCGATTATTCGGTGCGAGACTGGCAGCGCGCAACGCCGACCATGATCATGGGCAAGGGGTTCGATACGCACGCACCTTTGGGGCCGTGGCTGACGACGCGTGACGAGATTGATGACGTATCCGCGTTGCGGCTCAGGTGCCTGGTAAACGGTGATCTGAGGCAGGACGGCTGCGCCGGCGACATGATCTTCGACATCCCTGCTCAGATCGAGCACCTGACCAAGGCGTTCGCACTGGAGCCGGGCGACCTGTTGTTCACGGGAACGCCGGCGGGGGTAGGGGTAGCCCGGACGCCGCCAGCATTCGTGAAGGCCGGAGACGTGGTCAGGGTCGAGATTGACCAGCTTGGCGAGATCGAAGCGAAGATCGTGAAAGAGACAGCCGAGACGAGGATCGGGTGAGCCTGGACAAAGCTGCCTGCCGCACTGTTTCGCAGCCGTTGAAATAAAATCGGGGCCCTGACCGTTAGGATCAGGACCCCGATTTCCCCGTAGCCCCCGAAATCGCGACGTTGAACACTTTTCCGTCTCCGGAGCGTTCCCGGTCGCGACTAGCTGCTGGGATTTTGGATATCGGCGGGCCGCGCAGGTGTCTAATTAAATGCGGCGGCTGGGGGCCAGTCTTGGCCATGGTGTTGCCACAATCCCACAGCCGCCACTCACAGGTTAATTTTCGCGAGAAAAGCGAGCATTAACCGGGCGGAGAGCGCCTCAGACGGGAATGGACTGTTTGCTGCATCTGGTTGCTCGCCGGGAGTTTGCCGGACGTGCTACATTGATCACTTGTCAAGCAGTGCGGATGCCAACAGAAACAGGGAATTGCGCCTGAGAGAGGCTAGGGGCTGAACGCGACGGTATGCCGATTATCGCACATATCATGATTGCGCTGGTCTATCTGACCGGCGCCGGACTGGGCGGCCTTGCGCTGACCCAGTATTACGGCGCGGATCCTGCGCTGGCCGGACTGGCTGCGGTCGCCGCCGCGCTGGCCTGCGCGCAGCTGCACATGGCGATCGCCCGCACCGCCGGCGCCAGCGCGACCGAAAAAGCGCTGTTCGAGATGAAAACCGAGCTGCGCAAGCTGACCACACGGCTTGCCGAGACCGAGGCGCAGTCAAAAGACCTGGTGCAGTCATTCGAACGTGAGTCCGCCAACCGCCGCGAGGCGATTGTCAGCGAGATGCGCGGCCTGGAGGACATGATCACCAAGCTGGGCAAGAATTTCGAGAACCGGCTGCAGGTGGTGCGCGCCGGGGTCGAGGACCCCTCGTTGGACGGCGCTTCCGCGCTGGACGCGGTGCGCGACGCGTTGCGCGAAAACCGGGTCGACCTCCACCTCCAGCCGATCGTCAACCTGCCGCAGCGCCGGGTCTGCTTCTATGAGGGCTTCACGCGCCTGCGACGCGCCGACGGCAAGCTGATCATGCCGAGCGAGTTCCTTGGCGCCGCCGAGCGGGCCAATCTGCTGGGCGTCATCGACAACATGCTGTTGTTCCGTTGCGTGCAGATCGTCCGCCGCTTGTCCGAGCGCGATCGCCGGATCGGCGTGTTCTGCAATATCGCCATGGCTTCGCTGGAGGATGACAACTTCTTCCCGTCCTTCCTCGAGTTCATGAAGGAGAATCGCGACCTTGCCGGCTCGATGATCTTCGAGATGGGCGTGAAGACGTTCCAGCGCCGCTCGGATCTGGCTTCGCGCAACATGGGTCGCCTGCGTGACCTCGGTTTCCGCTTCTCGCTGGACAAGGGCGATGGCCTTGCGTTCGACCTGCCGGAGCTTCACTC
This sequence comes from Hyphomonadaceae bacterium, assembly GCA_041987265.1. Taxonomy (GTDB): domain Bacteria; phylum Pseudomonadota; class Alphaproteobacteria; order Caulobacterales; family Hyphomonadaceae; genus IH12. The sequence continues at coordinate 2,071 of JBHIWT010000214.1, read as the reverse complement.
GGCGGGCGTCCGCTTCGTGAAGATCAATGGCGACCGGTTGCTGGAAGAGCTGACGCCTGGCGGCGAGCGCCCGGTTTCCTCGATCACCCGGGATATCGCGCCTGAAGATGTGCCTGCGGTGTTCACGCGCTATGGCGTCGACCTGATCGCGGAGAAGGTCGAGAGCGAGAAGTCGGTGATTGAGCTTCTGGAGTTCGATATCCCGTTCGGGCAGGGCCACGTGTTCGGCGCGCCGCGCCCGATCAAGGGGTCGTTGCTTGAGGAAACGGCGCCCCCGCCGGATTTCATCCGTAGGGTCGGCGCTGCGGCGATGTAGCCGGGCACGGCCCTGCCTCCAAAGACATGCAGAGCTTTCATCCAATATCGGGTCTGTCCGAGATCGCCGACGCTTACGATGTCGCCTTCTGCGATGTCTGGGGCGTGGTGCACAACGGGCGCGAGGCGTTCGGGCCCGCCTGCGAGGCGCTGACGCAATTTCGCGAGGGCGGGGGAACCGTTGTTCTGGTGACCAACGCCCCGGTGCCCGCCGACCGCGTCCTGCGCGTTATGGACAGGCTTGGGGTGCCGCATTCGAGTTTCGACTGTATTGCGACGTCCGGCGACGCCACGCGCCGGCAGATCGTGCTGCACGGCGGGCCGGTCTATGCGATCGGCGTCGACGGCGACACTTCCGTCTATGACGGACTGGGTGTGGAGCTGACGGATCAGGCCGCCGATGCGGCGGTGATCTGCTGCACCAGTCTACGGGATTACCCGAATGACCACCCGGATCGCTACCAGGATGAGATGAAGGAACTGGCGCAAACCGGACTGGAGATGATCTGCGCCAACCCGGACGTGCAATTCCGGCATGGCGATGACCTGATCTGGTCGGCCGGCGCGCTTGCGGCGCTCTACGAGTCGTTCGGCGGAAAGGTCATCAGGCCGGGGAAACCGGACCGGGCGATCTATGATCTGGCGCGGGAAGGCGTCGCCGAGGTGCGTGGCGAGGTTCCAGCGAAGGGCCGGATCCTCGCGATAGGTGACGGCCCGGACACGGACATACGCGGCGCAGCGAACGAACAGGTGTCCTCGTTGTTCATTGGCGGCGGCATTCACGGTCATCGGTTGATGAGCGGTCACACCTTCGCCGAAGACGCGCAGGCGATATTGCGCGAGAGCAACGTCAGCGCGGATTTCGTTGCGCCGGAACTGTTCTGGTAGACTATTCCGCGAAGACGGCGTCGATGTCGGCCTGTGACATGTGCGGGGCGTTGATGGCCGGACCGTCCAGTGCGGAGCAGGCCTGGGACCGTTTCGCCGCTCTGGCGGCGGCCAAAGGCGTATGGTTCTGGCCGGTCACGTCTTCCATGTCGCGCAGGACATCCACGACCTTGGCAATCCGTTGGCCGGTCAGGTCTTCGAATGCGCAGACCTCGAGGATACGCAGCATGGCGCTCTGGACCGTGGCGCGATAGGCGCGCGCGCTGCCGCCATCGTAGTCGAGGACCTTTTCCGCCTGATCGATGATCACGTTCACCGCATCGCCAGTTTCGCGCAGAGCGGCTTCCAGTTCTTCGGACGCCTGCGGGCGGCGGTCACTGGCATTGTTCGAATCGCCGTTCGGTTCGCCGCCCTGTAAAACTTTCAGCATGGTTGGTTCACGGTGCGTTTGATCGTCCGCACCGGCGGCGTGTTTTCTGGCGTTTCCCCTAGGCATTCAGATACTCCACTAAACTGACCGGCGTTTATTGCGCCTGATCAGAAATCACCCAGAACCGATGCAAGTCGGCTTCTTAGCGTTACTGCGGTAAACGGTTTCACAATGTAGGTGCTGACGCCGGCCGCCTTTGCGGCGGCGACGTTCTCCGACTTCGATTCTGCCGTTACCATGATGAAAGGCGTATTCTTGTGGTCCTTGTTCTTGCGGACCGCTGTCAGCAGTTCGAACCCCGACATCGGCTCCATGTTCCAGTCGGAGATGATCAGGCCGTATTTTGATTTACGGATTTTCTTCCATGCCTCTTCGCCGTCGGCGGCGTCGTCGATGTTGGAAAACCCTATTTGAGTCAGCAGGTTTCGGATGATCCGC
>JBHIWT010000213.1:0-5417 GCA_041987265.1 Hyphomonadaceae bacterium | reverse complement strand
CAGACCATCGCGCGTCGCCTGAAGGAAGCGCAGGACACGGCTGCGATGCTGACGACGTTCAACGACGTCGACATGTCGGCCGTGATGAAGATGCGCAAGGACTACAAGGACGTCTTCGAGAAGAAGCACGGCGTGCGCCTGGGCTTCATGAGCTTCTTCGTGAAGTCGTGCGTTGCAGCGCTGAAGGAGATTCCGAACGTCAACGCTGAGATCGACGGCGCGGACATCATCTACAAAAACTACTACAACGTCGGCGTCGCCGTCGGCACCGACAAGGGCCTTGTTGTGCCGGTCGTGCGCGATGCGGACATGATGACCCTTGCGGAGATTGAAGGCGATATCGCCCGCCTCGGCGAGATGGCGCGCGACGGCAAGCTGGCGATGGAGGACCTGCAGGGCGGCACGTTCACGATCTCGAACGGCGGCGTCTACGGCTCGTTGATGTCGACGCCTATCCTCAACCCGCCGCAATCGGGCGTGTTGGGCATGCACCGCATCGAACAGCGCCCGGTAGTAATCGACGGTAAGGTGGAAGTGCGCCCGATGATGTATCTGGCGCTGTCCTATGACCACCGCATCGTCGACGGCAAGGAAGCCGTGACCTTCCTCGTTCGCGTCAAGGAAGCGCTGGAAGATCCCGAGCGGATGCTGCTGGACGTCTAGTATCATGCGCCCGGGCGCGAGCCCATGGCATGAAATTCGCTTGTCTGGAGAAGATTCGCGGCTTTCAGGGGGAAGTCGTCCCTTTGAGATACGCGAAGCGATGACCGGGCGATGGCGCGTGAGCCGTGCTGCGTCCCGGTTTGGCACGGTTCGGACAGGCAGGATGAGCAATACGCGCAGCATAGCGTCTGGTTCGTCGAGCGCAGCCAACAGGGGCGGCGCGCGATGAGGCGGATTCTGTCCCTTGTGCTGATCCTCGCCTCAAGCTGGATGCTCTACCAGGCGCTGATGGGGTTTGGCGGCGTCAACGCGCTGCAGGTTCCCGGCGCGCTGTCGCATGCCCTGTCGGACGCAACCTTCATCGTTCCGCTGCTGGGCGCGGTATTGGGCCTGCTCGGCGGGATCACGGTCTTCCTCGGCGGCGCTGGCGGCGCGACGATCGCCTTCTGCGGCGGGCTGATCGCTTCTGGCTTCTCGTTGGTTTCCGGCGGGGTCATCGCGATTCCCGATCTTCGCTTCTGGGAAAACGACGTGACGGTGGCGGTCGGTATGCTCGCGATCGCCGGCTGGGCCGCCTTCTCGCCCGCCTCTGACGGCTGATCTGGACGCCGCGCCGGCCGGCGAGAATTTCTCAACTCGCCCACTGGTTGACCTTGATCCGCGCCCGTATAGGTTCGCGCCAGATCGGTCTGTCAGCTGGCAGACTCCACCTGCCAACCCATTCTGCCTGAAAGACATTTTCGATGAGCGACACCTATGACGTCGTCATAATCGGCGCCGGTCCCGGCGGCTATAATTGCGCCATTCGCTGCGGTCAGCTGGGCCTGAAAACAGCGATCATCGAAAAGCGGGCGACGCTCGGCGGGACGTGCCTGAATGTCGGCTGCATCCCCTCCAAGGCGATGCTCCACGCCTCGGAAATCTATGACGCGACCCGGAATGATTTTTCCCAGCTGGGCGTCGAAGTTTCCGGCGTGTCGCTCAACCTCAAGCAGATGATGAAGCAGAAGGAAGACGCGGTAGAGGGCCTGACGAACGGCGTCGCCTTCCTGATGAAGAAGAACAAGGTGAAAGTGTTTGCGGGAACCGGCCGGATCGACGGGCCGGGACGCGTGGTCGTCAAGGGCGACGACGGCGAGACCCAGCTGGATACGCGCAACATCGTCATCGCTACGGGGTCGGAGCCCGCGAGCCTGCCGGGCATCGAGATCGACGAAAAACGGATCGTGTCTTCAACCGGCGCCTTGTCGCTGGAAGGCGTGCCGCGCCGTCTGGCCGTGATCGGCGCGGGCGTAATCGGGCTCGAGCTTGGCTCGGTCTGGGGCCGGCTCGGGGCGGAAGTCACGGTGGTGGAATACCTGCCGCGCATCCTTCCGGGCGCCGACATGGAAATCGCGCGACAGGCGCAGCGTATCTTCAACAAGCAGGGCATGACCTTCAAGTTGTCGACCAAGGTGACCGGGATCGAGCAGGGCGCCTCGGGCCTGACGCTGTCGACCGAGCTTGCTGGCGGCGGGGACGCCGAGCGGCTGGAAACCGATATCGTTCTCGTCGCGATCGGCCGGCGTCCGTACACGGAGGGTCTGGGCCTGGAGACGGTCGGGATCACGCCGGACAAGCGCGGGGTGATCGAGAACAACCACTTCCGCACCGCCGCCGAAGGCGTGTGGGTCGTCGGCGACGTCACTTCCGGTCCGATGCTGGCGCACAAGGCCGAGGATGAAGGCGCGGCTTGCGCGGAGCTGATCGCCGGCAAGGCGGGTCATGTCGATTACGGCAAGATCCCGGGTGTCGTGTACACCAGCCCGGAAATCGCATGGGTCGGCCAGACCGAGGAAGAGCTGAAAGAGGCCGGACGCGCCTACAAGGTCGGCAAATTCCCGTTCTCGGCGAACTCGCGCGCGCGCACCAACCACCAGACCGACGGACTGGTGAAGATCATCGCCGATGCGGAGACTGACGAAGTGCTAGGCGCACATATGCTGGGCGTCGGCGTTGGCGAGATGATCGCCGAAATCTGCGTGGCGATGGAGTTTGGCGCCTCCTCGGAGGACATCGCGCGCACCTGCCATGCCCACCCGACGCTCACAGAGGCCGTCAGACAGGCCGCAATGGGCGTGGAAGGCTGGACGATGCAGATGTAGTTCGGCATGTTCCTTGCCGCGCAGGCAGCTGTGGGGGCGAGCCTTAGTGGAGTGCCAGCTTGAACGCGGTGTCGAGCTTAACGAGTGACGTGGCGATGGCGCGGGAGGCGGTGGCGAACCGGCTGTCCGGTATCGATCCGTTCGATTTCAAAGCCTTGCGTCTGGCTTATGACGCCTTTTCCGAAAACGACCCGCTGCCGGAAGTCGCCGGACAGGCGGATCTTTCGATGGGCGGCGTGCAGTGTCTCGGCCTGATGCCGAAGGAATCAAGCGGCGATCACATCGTGCTCTGGCTGCATGGCGGCGGCTACGTGCTGGGCTCGTCGCGCAGCCACAAGGGACTGGCCGGTCAGGTCGCGCACAAGGCGGGCATGTCGACCGTGCTGCCGGACTACCGGCTGGCGCCCGAACACAAGTTTCCCGCGCCGATCGAGGATGCGGTCGCGGTCTATCAGGCGGTGATGTCTGAAGGCGTCAAACCGGAGAACATCATTCTCGCCGGGGATTCAGCAGGCGGCGGTCTCGCCGTGATGACGGCGCTGAAACTGCGCGAGATGGAAATCGAACAGCCCGCCGGCCTGATGCTTTTGAGCCCTTGGGTCGACCTGTCGACGTCGGGATGGAGCATCGAGGCGAAGGCCAAGCGCGATCCCTTCCTGACGCGCGGATCCCTGCAGACCCGCACCCAGCAATATCTTGGCGACCTGTCGATGCATGATCCCGCCGTGGACGTGTTGAAGGCGGACCTGCGCGGCCTGCCGCCTGCGATCATCCAGGTTGGCGAGGCGGAAATCCTGTTGTCGGATTCCACGATGCTGGCCGAACGGCTGGGCGCCGCCGGCAGCCCGGTGACGCTGGAGATCTGGCCGGAAATGTTCCACGTCTTCCAGGCGCGCTACAAGATGATGGAACACGCCAGCCAGGCCATCGCACGCCTTGGCGCGTGGGCGCGGGCGCACGCTGTGACCACCGCCGCGGCTGTCTGATCAGTTTTCTTCCTTGCGATCCGGTTCAACCCGGATCGGCGTTGGCGGTCCAAGTTCCGGTACGCGTTGGGGCGCAGGCCGCGCCAGCAACCAGATGCCTGCCAGCGTCAGCACCATCGCCGCCATGTGCGGCCAGCCGAACGGTTCGTTGAGCACCACCACCGCGGCCCATGCCGCGACCACGGGACCAACGCCGCTGATCGCGCTCATCGGGCCGGGGCCGATGCGCCGGATGGCGTCGGCGATCATGAAAGACGGGATGACGGTGCAGACCGTCGCGAGGATGAAGCTGAGCGCGTAACCGTTCAGGGTGACGGGCGGCGGCGAATGCAGCGCCATCTCGACGCCGCTTTGCGTGAGGAAGGCGATGGACGCCGAACTCATCGCAAACGAGGTGAACAGGGCTGTGCCCATCCGCCGGATCACCGAACGCGAGGCGGTGACATAGATGGCGTAGGTGAAGGCGCCGATGAAGATGACGATGCCGCCGATCAGCGCCATCTGGCCCTGCGCCCCGACTTCGGAGCCGAACAGGATGGCGACGCCGATATAGGCCAGCGCCAGAGCGATGACGTGATTGCGGGTGACGCGTTCCTTCAGGAAGATGAAGGCGAGGATCGCCACCATCGTCGGGTAGATATAGAGGATTAGCCGCTCAAGCTGGGCCGAGACGTATTGCAGCCCCCAGAAGTTCAGGATCGAGGAGAAGTAATAGCTGATCAGGCCGAGGCCTGCGGCGGCGGCGTAGAGTTTCCAGCCGGGCTTCTTGTCGGACCGGTGGAAGGCGATGAAGCCGACGACCAGATAGAAGGGCAACGAAAACGCCATCCGCCAGGTCAGCAATTGCGACACGCCCATGCCTTCCGCGTAGGCGAGTTTGATCACCACGCCCTTGAGCGAGAACAGGCCGGCGCCGAGTGCGGCGAGACCAGCGCCGATCATCTGGTTGCGGGCGGCGTCTGCGGGCGCGGTTGTGGTGGTCATGTCGTCTGGCTCCGCCTCGATCAATCAGGTCTGAACGGAGGTGTCGGCATCGAGGCGTCGCCGGCGCTTCCGCGGCCGGCGCGACGTTCTCAGGCGAACGCAGCCGGCCCCCGCCCGATAAGGGCGAGCCAGAGTGCGATGCGCATGAGGAGCGACTTGGTCATGGCGTCGGCATATCCCGCCAGCGAAGCTCAGGCAAGAACGGGTGGTTCGACCGGACGCGCAACAAGGCCGGTGAAGGCGAGAACGGCCATGTCGGCAAGGTGCGGACCGATGGCCTGCAGGCTGATCGGCATGTTGTTGGCGTCGCGCCCGACCGGGAAGGAGCAGGCGGGCAGGCAGCCGAACGTGGCGAGCGAGATCCAGCCCATCTGGTCGCCATAGGGCGTCGGCGCGCCGTCGATCATGATGTCGCGCTTTTTCCAGTCCGGTTCGGTTGTATGCGGGAAGGCGCCCGTGCCGAATGACGGCGACAGGATGATGTCGAAGTCCTCGAAAACGGCGGCCAGCTTGCGGCGGAACAGGTGCTGCTCGTCTTCGATGTCCATGTATTCGTGGGCGGGGATCGACGAACCGCCTTCATTGCCGCGCCGCGAGATCACGGTTTGCAGCATCTTCTGGTAGCGCCGATGCGCTTCGC
>JBHIWT010000212.1:0-5447 GCA_041987265.1 Hyphomonadaceae bacterium | reverse complement strand
GCCCTGTTCGATCTGACGTTTCAGCGTCTGCGCCCGCTGCGTCGCCACCTCCTGCGAGTTGGCGTCAGGCGCATAGAGGAAGATCTCGCCGATGCGATATTGCGGCTCGTTCTGGCTGTTCTGCAAACGCTCCAGCATCGAATCCACGCGCAGCTCCGACACCCGGATCTGCCGCGCAAACCGTCCGCGCACGATCGCCGCCCACGCGATGTCAGACCGGATCTGCGTGCGGATCGTCTCCGGGTTGATGCCGGCATTGATGAAGTTGGATAGGAAGGCTTCCAGCGTCAGCCCGTTGCGCTGCGCCAGCCGCGCCACCTCCTGGTTCACTTCCTCCTCGGAAATCTCGTCGCCCTCGGTCAGCTCGGTGAATTCTTGCAGCTTGAGCTTTTCCTCGATCAGCGACTCGATCGCCTGCTGCTCGGCCTGCTGAACCATTTCCTCGCTGATCTGGGAGCCAAAGCCCAACAGGATCATCCGCGCGCGGTTGCGCACGTCTGAATAGGAAATCACCTCGTCATTGACGATCACGGCGACGCCCTCGACCGCCTGGCCGCGTCCATCGTCCGTTTCCTGCCCGCTCGCCACGGGCCCGCTCGCAGCCAGCCCGGCGATCAGTCCGGCGAAAATCAAGTGTCTCATGCGGTCACCTTGCACGCATCGAAAGGCCAGATCATGGCGCGCCGCTGCGCGGGCAGGCCGGTCCGGCACCATAACCAGTCGAAATTGCACGGAAAAGAGCTCAAAACAGTCGGCGCTCAGTCAAAGGAATCGTCTCTCACGCCGCCAATTCCGGTGAGAACAAACTCGAACTTGATCGAATCTGACGGCCCCAGCGTCCGGTCTGTGGCGCCGGAACGCTCATATGTCAAAGCGAACCATGAACAATCGTCCTGATAGGCGATTCCGGCCGAAAACCGGATATCCCGCGATTCCGTCAGATTGTGCTGCTGGCGGATAATCGCCGACCACCGGTCCGTGACGTCGAACGAACCAGTCCACAGGATCCCTTCGTCCTCCATGCCCGAAGGATTGTCAGCGATCCGGAAATACCGGGCATTGGCCCGCACCCGCCAGAAGTCCGTGCGCAGGTTGGCGTCGATCCGCTCGAAATCCAGCTCGTCGTTGAACCGCACCCGCGCGCCGGTCGAGAAAGACGGCCCCAAGTCGATCTGGGCCCCGGCGACATAATCGGACTCTTCTTCCGACAGATTGGACAGCGCGCTGAACGAGGGGTCAGGCTCCGAACGCCAACGGCGGCCGACCACACCTGAAATCTCGATCCCGTTGTTGAACTGCGCCGCCGCGTTGACGCCAACCGCCGTCCGCGCGCCGCCTTCCCAAAGGTCGTAATTGCTCACCGCCTGCGGCCGGAAGATGTTCGACTCGTCCGCCTCGAACAGGATCGAGTCCTCGTTCGGAATGCGGGGGTCGTTGGCGTCCTCGGTGCCGTACGCCGCCATCACGATCGGCTCGACCACGAAGTTGACGTTCTCGCCATGCTTCACCAGCGGCCAGCTCGCGGTCACGCCGCCCAGACCAAGCGTCCGCGATATACTGGCGGAGTTGCCGCTCTGTCCGTCGTCCAGCCGGTAATAGTCCGAACGCACCAGCCCGAACGGCTCCACCACGACGCCGGGCCCGAAGATGTATTGATGTCCCCAGTCCACGCCGCCGCTCGCACGGATCGTATCCTGCGTCAGGTCGCCGGTCGGCAGGGTCTGCGCCTGGTCGCGAAACAGGCCGACCGCGCTCAGCGTCGCGCCAACCTGCCCATACTTCTTCAGGTCGAACGTGCGTTCCGCATAAACCAGCGGCGTGATGTCCGGTGTCTGCGCCTCGATGTCGCCGGCGCGCAGCCCCTGGATCGATAACAGCCCGGTCTCGACATAATAGTCGCTGTCCTGGCCGGTCGCGAACAATTGCGAGATCAGCTGCCGCGGCTGGCTGGTATACAGTCCGCGCCGGTTGTCCTCGCCGTCGATATCGTAGCGCAGGTCATAAAGGTCGTCGGTCTGCCGCTCGACGCCAAAGCCCCACTGCCAGTTGTCGGTAATGTCGAACAGGCCGGTGCCGTAGATATGGCTGCGCCAGGTCTCTTCGCCGAACCTGTCGCCGTCCCCGTCGAAATCCTGCTCGTGCGTAAAGCTGCCCTCAAGGTCGACATAGCCCGAGAAGAACCGCTTGCGGTAATCCAGGCTGATCAGCGGATTGACCTTGGAATTGATCTGCGGCGTCACCGTCAGATCCGAATGCTCAGACAGCGCGAAGTAATAGGGCAGCTCAAAAAACGGTCCGCGCTTGGATGAAATCCCCATGTCCGGCGCCAGCAACCCGCTGCGCCGTTCCGAGGTCGGGTCGGGGTGGGCGAAATACGGAATGTAGATCACCGGGATGCCTTTGATCTCCAGGACCGCGTCCTGGTACGAGATCATCTGCGTTTCCTGGTTCTGCACCGCCCGGCGCGAACGGATCGACCAGGTCGGCGTCTCCTCGGTATCCTTGCACAGCGGGCAGCCGGTATAGACCACCTGTTCCAGCGTATTCAGATTGCCGTCCTCGCGGATCGCAGCGGCCGCCGTCGCGACCCCCGTCTCTCCGATCCGTGTCGAAAACCGCGTCGCAAATCCGTTGCGGAAGTCCTCGTCGACCTCGAACTCGTCTGCGAATTGCATGGCGCCGGATTCATCGCGAATGCGGACATTGCCCTGCGCGCGCATCGTTCCGGCAGCCCGGTCATAGATGACCCGATCCGCGCGCAAGACGCGATCGCCGACACGCACCTCGACGTCGCCTTCAGCTACGAATGTCCCGGAATCCTTGTCGTCAGTCACCGATGACGCGCGCAGCATCACCGTTTCCTGCTCCTCGGATGTCTCGGAAGTCTGGGCCATCGCGCCCATGCTCACGGACAGGGCGATAATGGCGGTCGACAGCGACAGTAGACGCAACAAGTTCACTATCCCCGTACGCTGTTCGCAATGCCGCCGCCCAGAGGCAAAAGCGATAGGGTAAGGCGGCTGTCCCGTCCAGCTTCGATGATGTAATGCCCTGAGCCGCCCATGAATTTCCCGCAATACTGCGGCCATTCTGCCGCATGCGGCAGGGCCGGGCCTCGTTGTTTGTCGCAAGGTGTCAGCCGTCCTCGGCGTGGGTCAGCAGCGTCAGCACGGCGAACAGGGCGAACAGCGGCGGACACCACGCCGCAGCCTCGGGCGTCGTCGCCCCGGTCGACGCCAGTCCCGCTGAAATGCGCGTCACGAAGAACAGGATGAAGCCGGAAAACGCCCCGGCACCGATCAGCTTCGACAGGCCGCCCGAACGCGCCAGCCGCAGGCAGACCACCGCCCCGATCAGCGCCATCGCCACCATCATCACCGGCGTCGCCAGCAGCGTGTGAAACTTCAACACGTAGGCGTCGACATTCATGCCGGCGTCGCGGTTTTGCTGGATGAATTGCGGCAGCTCCCAGAACGGGATCCGGTCCGAACCCGCAAACCGCGACAACAGCGTCTCCGCGCGCAGGTTGGTCGGCAGCGCCAGCTGCTCATAGCGTTCCACTTCGCCGCCGAACCGGTTCTCGGTCACGCCCTCAAGCTGCCAGAACCCCGACACCAGCCGCGCGCGATCTGCATCGATCCGGTGAGTGAATTCGCGGTCGCGCACACCGCCTTCGCCCGGCGCGAAGTAATAGAAGGTCACGCCCTCAAGCGCCTCGGCGCGTCCGATCACGCCGTCCGCATGAATGATCGCCTGGCTATTGGGATTGATGTCGCTGATCGACCCGATCTCTGATCCGGTTTCCCCGCCCGCGTTCAGGTCGCCCTGGCTCAGCCACACCCCCTTCACCGCATCTGCGCCTTCAGGCACGTAATTGATGATCCGGTCGCGCTGGTCCTCGAACTCCGTCTGCAAGCGTGTCGCCAGCGGATCGATCACCGCAACCATCAGCACGCCAATCAGTCCGGCCAGCAGCATCGCCGGCCCCAGGAACCGCCACGCCGAAACGCCCGCCGCCCGGATTGCGGGAATCTCGCTGCGCCGCCCAAGCTGCGAAAATGTCATGATCGACCCGACCAGAGTCGCAAAGGGCAGGGTGTCGTTCAACAGCGCCGGCGTTTTCAGCATCGTCAGCCGGAACGCCGTCAGGATGCCGATGTCAGCACGGCTACCCACCGTCCGCATCTGCTCGACCACGTCCACCAGCACGATCGCCAGCACGATGATGCCAAGCGTCAGCATCAGCCCGTTCAGGCTCTGGCGAAACACGTATCTCTGTATGCGTCCGGCGATCACCATGTGCGTCACGCCAGCTTTTCATGCAGCGGCATGCGCGGCTTCCGCCGGAAACGGATGCCCATGCCCGGCAGCACGAAGTAAAGAATGCCGGTCACGATGATCACCGCGACCGGCAGGAAATACTGCAGCCAGTTCAGCGACGGATCGCCTTCGCCCGCTGACACGGCGCCAAACTGCGCCAGCCGCAATGTCACCGCGCCCGCCGAAGCGATCGCAATCCGCTGCGCATAGCCTCGCCGGCTGAAATCCCCGCCCAGCACTGCGATGATCGCCAGCATCGCCATCGCGATGTTCAGCAACGGATCGGCGATCCGCGCATGCCCCTCCGCCAGCAATTTGTCGGCGTTGGCGTTCTCATAGAAATTGGTCATGTCCGGATAGAACAGTTCCGGCAGATACCGGTCCGACTCTTTCAGGATCACCGACTTCTGGTCGTTGAAGAACGGCGCCAGGTCAAACGTCGACTGTTCGAACTTCAGCGCCTCCAGGGCACCGTTCGCCCCTAGCCGCTGCGCATGACCATCGCGCATCACGATCGCCGGAATGCCCTCGATCTCGACCGCATAGCCCTCCTTGGCGATATAGGTCGTCGTCTCCTCGGAATTGCGATTGTCATAGACCAGCAGGTCGCGCATCTCGCGCCCGTTCACCTGCTGCGCAAAGGTCGTCAGCCCGTCGCCCGTGGAGAAGAACTCCCCCGGTCGCACCAGCGAGGCCATCAGATCGGTAGAAGCCAGCGTCACGGTTTCGCGCATCTCGCGAAACGCCGCCGGCTGCACCCACAGGTTCAGCCCCAGATGCAGGATCGCCGCGAACACCGCCAGCCGCAGAACCGGCGAGGCGACCTGCCAGTTCGACATACCGGAAGATTCCGCCACCACGATTTCGTTTTCCCGGTGCGCCACGTTCAACGCGCCCGTCGCAGCGATAAACAGCGCCAGCGGCATCAGCAGCGAGATGATCTGCGGCGCCGCCAGAACCGACACCCACAGATACGTCCCCACCGACTGGCGGTTCTCCACAATCAGTTCGATCTGCTGCAGGCCCTGGGTCAAAAGGGCGATCATCACCAGCCCGCCGACAATCGCGACAAGGGTTCTCAACACGCTCTGGAACAGATATCGCTGGTATCGATACATACGCGAATC
>JBHIWT010000211.1:0-5480 GCA_041987265.1 Hyphomonadaceae bacterium | reverse complement strand
CGAATCTCGTGGAGCTCGGCGTCTTCTCGGTGATGTGGTCGGAGCACTGCTCGTACAAGTCGACCCGCCGCCACCTCGGCAAGTTCCCCACGAAGAACGACAAGGTCATACAGGGTCCCGGCGAAAACGCCGGCGTCATCGATATCGGCGACGGACAGGCCTGCATCTTCAAGATGGAGAGCCACAACCACCCCTCCTACATCGAGCCCTATCAGGGCGCGGCCACTGGCGTCGGCGGCATCCTGCGCGATGTCTTCACGATGGGCGCGCGCCCCATCGCGCTGGTCAACGCCCTGCGTTTCGGCGAGCCGGACCACCCCAAGACGCGCAGCCTCGTCGCCGGCGTCGTCGGCGGCATCGCGGGCTATGGCAATTGCGTCGGCGTGCCGACGGTCGCGGGCGAGACGCAGTTCCACAAGGGCTACAATGGCAACATCCTCGTCAACGCGATGGCGGTGGGCCTCGCGGACCAGGACAAGATCTTCTATTCGCGCGGCGCCGAGCCGGGTCTCGCCATTTTCTATGTCGGCTCGAAGACCGGCCGCGACGGCATTCACGGCGCCACGATGGCGTCAGCCGAGTTCTCCGAGGGCGACGAAGAAAAGCGCCCGACCGTTCAGGTCGGCGATCCCTTCACCGAAAAACTCCTGATCGAAGCCTGCCTCGAACTGATGCAGACCGACGCCATCCAGTCGATCCAGGACATGGGCGCAGCGGGCCTCACCTCCTCCTCGGTCGAGATCGCAGACAAGGGCGGGATCGGCATCGAGATGGATCTCGACAAGGTCCCCCAGCGCGAAGACGGCATGACCGCCTACGAGATTATGCTGTCCGAGTCACAGGAACGGATGCTGATCATCCTCAAGCCCGGGCAGGAGCACGTCGCCAAGGCGATCTTCGACAAATGGGATCTCGACGCCGAAATCATCGGCCACACAACCGACACCGGGCGCATGGTGCTGAAGCAGTATGGCCAGATCGTCTGCGACATCCCCGTCCCTCCGCTCGCCGACGACGCGCCGAACTATGACCGCCCATGGGTCGAGCCGGAAAAAGCCCCGCCGCTCGACATCTCCAAGTATCCGGAGCCGGAGGATTACGGCAAAGTCCTGCTCAAGCTGATGTCCTCGCCCGACATGGCGTCCAAGCGCTGGATCTGGGAGCAATACGACCGCCACGTCATGGGCGACACGATCGATAGTTCGCAGTCATCCGGCGACGCCGCGATCGTCCGCATCCACGGCACCAACAAGGCGCTGGCGATCTGCTCGGACTGCAATCCCCACTACGTCGCTGCCGATCCATACGAGGGCGGCAAGGCCGTCGTCGCGGAAGCCTACCGCAACCTCTCCGCCGTCGGCGCAACGCCGATCGCGATCACTGACAATCTCAATTTCGGCAACCCGGAAAAGCCGCCGACCATGGGCGTCATCGTCAAGGCGATCGAAGGCATGGCCGAAGCCTGCCGCGAACTCGACTTCCCGGTCGTGAGCGGCAACGTCTCGCTCTACAACGAGACCGACGGTGTCGGCATTCCGCCCACCCCGGTCGTTGGCGGTATTGGTCTGATCGACGACGTGTCGAAAGTCGCCACGCTGAGGGGCGCGCAACCAGGGGATGTGCTCGTTCTCGTTGGCGATCCCGCCGGATTCGGTCTCGGCGCCTCGGCGTATGCGCGCACCGTGCTTGGACTCGATGGAACCAGCGCCGGCCGTCAGCCCGCAGCAGACCTCAGCGCCGAGCAAAGGGCCGGCAACGCCGTCCGCAAGCTGGTCTCCCGGGGCCTCGTAAGGGCTGTGCACGATATCTCTGACGGCGGCCTCGCCTGCGCCGCGGCTGAGATCGCCCTTGCAAGCAATGTCGGGGTACGGATCAACGCCGGCGGTGAAATCGGCTCAATCGACCGGACATCCTATCTCTTCGGCGAAGCCGGCGCCGCTTACCTTGTGGTCGCCTCAAGCGAGGAAGAAATATTCGACGCCATCGAAAACGAAGGCGATCGGGTGAAATGCCATTTTGTCGGCGCCGTGGTGGCCGAGCCCGAAATCTCTTTCATGCTTGATGTCCGCAAGCCCGAGGCGCATCGCCTTCCCCTGTCCCGCCTGCGCGAAGCATGGGAAGGCTGGCTACCGACCTATATGAACGGTTAGCCCGGACGCTGCCCGCGACCCTGGCCCCAACATTTAAAGTTGGTCAGACTCGCGCGACTCCGCACCTCTTCGCGGAACTCTCGGCCCGGACAAACATTGACTCTGCGAACGCAACCCCAACCGAAGGAGTTCGCAGAATGAAACCCTACATGATTATCGGCGCGCTCAGCGCCGCCCTGTTCGCATTGTCCGCTTGCGGCAATCCAAGCGAAGTCGAGTTCACCGAAAACGGCGCGATGATCGAAGGCTCGGCGGAGGAAAACGCCGTCATCGAAGAGCCCGCCTACGGCGACCCCGCGGTTCCTGGCTACGATTCCACGCAGGTCGAAACAGCTGCGGCGCCGGCTTCCACCGTGGATGCTGCGACGGAAAACACGCAGGGGTTCGTGGACATGGCCTCACAGGCCAGCCTGACCAATATCCGCACCAGCGAAGTCGCCCTGGAACGCGCGACCACGCAGGAAGTAAAGGATTACGCGCAGATCGTGATCGATGATCACTCCGCGGCAAGCGATGCGCTGAAGACCGCCATGACCGGGGCGATGTTGACGCCGCCCAGCATGGTGCTGGACGCTGATCACCAGAGCCGCCTTGATGACATTACCGTCGAGGAACAGGGCTCCGCGGCTGACCCTGACGCGGTCGGCAACGCCTGGGATCACGACTACATGGCGATGCAGATCGACCTGCAGCAGGACACGATCGACCTGTTCGAGGATTACGCGGCCAACGGCGAAAACGCTTCCATCAAGACCTACGCTGAAGCGACGCTGCCGACGCTCCGCAGCCATCTGGAAAGGGCGCGTGAAATCGAAGGCATGGTCGATGACAACAATATCGTCACGCCTGACTAGGACTGATACGCCATTGGCTGGCGCAGACCGTCCGGCGCTGCCGGGCGGTCTTGTCGTGCTTGCAAGTGGGTGAAGCTGCGTCACAAGCGCCGCTGCGAACCGTCGCAGCGGCTCAACTGCGCCGCATCGTTGCCTGATGTTCATCAGGCGCTAAATAGACAACCGACCGCGGGACGAATGAGTCGGATAAGAGGGTGGGAAAACACGATGGCGATGACGCGGCAGACTCTGGAAAGCCACTTGCGCGCAGCCTTTCCCGACGCGGAAATCGTTCTCACTGACCTGGCCGGCGACAATGATCACTGGAGCGCCGAAATCGTCTCCGAACAGTTTCGCGGCAAATCGCGGGTCGCCCAGCACCAGCTGGTATATGGAGCGCTCAAGGGGGAGATGGGCGGAGCGCTGCATGCGCTGCAATTGACAACCCGGGCCCCGGACTAGTTGGGCTCTGGTTATGGTCGAGCAGGCAAGCGACAGAGCGTGGGGCGCAAGGCGCCTGGGACTGGGCGTCAGCGGCCCGCACGGAACGCCCCTGGTTTCGCGTCAGGCAACTGAAAAACTCATTCACTCAGCCTATGAACTTGGCGTTCGCCTGTTCGACACCGCGCCGTCTTATGGCGGCGGCGAAGCAGAGCGACGGCTTGGCGAGGCGATGATCCGGCTGCCGCGGATCGAATGCATCATCTCGACAAAGATCGGCATCTATGCGTCCAGCCCCGGGCGGCGCGAACGCGACTTTTCTCCCGACAATGTTCATCGCTCGGTCGAGGCCTCGCTTGAGCGTCTGAAACTGCAGAAGCTGGACTGGCTGTTCCTGCACGGGCCTGCTCCACACGAAATGAGCGACGCGCTGTTCAAGGCGGTCGAGGAAGAACAATACGCCGGGCGGGTCGGCCTGCTGGGCGTCGCGGGCCGAGGCCCTGAAATGGAGGCCGCCCTCAGCACCGGGCTGTTCAAACTGTTCATGACCCCCGTGCACGCGGCTCTCGATACCGATCAGATGATCCGGCTGTCGCGCATTCGCAGCAGCGGCGCAGAACTCATCGGTATCGAGACCATCACCCGCTCACTGCCGCGTTTCGCCGTACCGGCCAGCGCAGGCGGCGTCTGGCGGATCGCCCGCCGCGCCGCAGGACGCGAAAACGTGTCCGGGGAGCTGACCCAGTCTCCGGAAGACGCCATCAAGTGGGCGCTGGAAGAGGGACAGGCGCACCGCGTTGTGACCACAACCACCCGGCTGTCACACCTCAAGGCCAATGTCGCCGTCGCCAATTGTGTCGATGGACAAGCTTGATCACGCGCCCAACCGCGCTTAGCTGGTGTAGATACGCGGATGAAGCCAGTAGCGCCGCCTGGCGCGCCTTCCAACGCGAGAACCGAAAGGCTGCAAGATGAGCGAAAGCGCCGTCCAAGAGCGGATCCAGACCCTGATCAACGACAATCCGGTGATGCTGTTCATGAAGGGAACGCCCGCGTTTCCGCAGTGCGGGTTCTCAGCCACGGTCGTCGCGATTCTCGACCATCTGGGCGCTGATTATGAGAGCGCCAACGTTCTTGAGGATCAGGACATCCGCGAGGGCGTCAAATCCTTCTCGAACTGGCCGACCATTCCCCAGCTCTACGTGAAGGGTGAATTCCTCGGCGGCTGCGACATTGCAAAAGAGATGTTCCAGTCCGGCGAGCTGAAAACCCTGCTGGAAGAAAACGGTCTGGTGGAGGCCTGACCGGCCTGACGCCGCCTCGCTCACCCGGAACAATCGCAAAGCAAGCCGATGATACTCCACGGTCGCTACCATTCGCCATTCGTGCGCCGGATCGCGATCTGGCTGAATCTGCAGGACCGCCCATTCGAGCATCGTCCGGTGATGGTCACCGGCGATGACTATGCCCGTCTGCGCGAAATCAATCCGATTGGTCGCGTTCCGGCGCTGCAGCTGGACGACGGTACGACCCTCGTTGAAACTTCGGCGATCATCGACTGGATTGAAGAGACGGCGCCAGAGAACGATCGCTTGCTGCCGTCTGCCGGCGTCGACCGGATGCGCGTGTTGCAGGGTGTGGCCTGCGCCAACTCACTCGCGGAGAAGGCGGTCGCCCTGGTCTACGAATCTGTCAGGCGACCGGACGCCCTGCACTGGGCGGAATGGATTGAGCGTATCGAGGGCCAGATCACCGCCGCGCTCGATCTGCTCGAAGCGCATTGCCCGGATGACGGATTTGCTGGGGGCGCCCAGCCGAATGGCGCTGATATCGCCGCGGTTGCAGGGTTTGACTTTGTCGTCGGCGCATTCCCTCGATTGGTCGATGGGCGGTATCCGCGGCTCGGGAACCTGTCGAAGCGCGCGAATGCGATGACCGAATTCTCGTCCACACGTCCATCGTAGACAGCGCGCGGACCTAAGGCGCTCTCGCGTCGGCGGTTTGTGTGGTCCGTTTGATCGGCCGGGCAAGGCGCGCAATCAAACGCCTTCCCGGA
>JBHIWT010000210.1:0-5492 GCA_041987265.1 Hyphomonadaceae bacterium | reverse complement strand
GCCGCCCGACCATTGCGCCGCCGCCAGATCCGACAGCGCCACCAGCGGAACGGCCGTCTTGGCCTCCCGTTTCCAGAACATCTTCATGTCACTCTCTTGTTTCGCCGCCCGCCTCAGCGCGCAATTTCCGACCATGGCCAAACTAGCCCCGCCGTGATGCCGGTCGGATTACTCCGATGGCCGCGCAGGTTTCACAGGACTTTGGCCCCTTCAGCCGCTGGATAGCGCCGCCGCCTATCCGCCAACCGCGCGCCGGTCATGGTGAAGACCGCCCTTCCGCGCCGCCGGAAATTGCGCCGGTCAATCTCATCGGGACTTTACGCACCGGTGCGACCCTTTGGTCGTCTGAACCTGTCAATCGAGATCTGAAATGATCACCTTTGAATCCGCAGCCGCAGCCCGCGCCGCAGCCGCAGCCCGGTTCGCCGAGGCGAGGGAATTCTACGCGGCCCACACCGACGCAGCCGCCCGCGCGCGCTTCGACGATCGCGTCCAGGAAGGCAAGGACGCCGCCGCCGCCCGTCCGCGCCCGCAAGACCTGCCAGTGCCGATCGCCCAGCGCCTGATCGACATCTACGTCTGATCACGCCCGCAAACCCCGGCTGCAAGGCGGAGCGGAACCCTTTCGCCCTTGCGTCACCGGGCAAAAACCTCCGCCTCCGTAAACACAACCTTAACCGACCTGCCGCTATCCTGGCGTGTAGGGGACATGAGAGATGAGCACGCACACTAGCGGCATAGAGGGCGTATCCGCCCGGTATGCTGCGCAGATAAGGGAACTCTTGTTCGCACAGGCCATCAAGCGAGAGGCCGCGCGAATTGAAGCACGACGCGAAGCCGCGCGTGCTGCCCAGGAGACTCAACCCACCGAAAAGAAGGCTCAGGAAACCCGGCCCGTCGAAACCAGACCGGTCGAGACGCCTGAAACCGCCCAACCTACCCAAACCGAAACTCCGGACCCCAGGCCCACGCCCTCCGGAAAAGGCGCCCACGTAGACACGATCGCCTGATCAGGTCCCGGCGCGCTTGCCTCAACCATTCGCGGCGTCCACTCTCCACCAAACCAGCGGAGAGAAACCCCGACATGCTCGCAACCATCGGCAAGGCGCTCGCCACCGCCGCCTTCATCGTGCTGCTGTCGGAAATCGCCAAGCGCTCCACCTGGCTCGCCGCCGCCATGGTCGCCCTTCCGCTGGCCACCATGCTCACCGTCGGCTTCATCTACTGGGACACGAAAGACGCGCTCCTCGCCAACCGCTTCGCTACATCGACCTTCCTGCTCGTCTTCCCCGGCCTGTGCTTCTTTGCGGTCCTGCCGATCGCCCAACGCTTCGGCGCGCAATTCTGGCTGGCCTTCACTCTGGCCGCCCTGACCACCTTCGCGGCCGCCGCAGCCGCCACCTTCATCTATCGAAAACTCGGCGTCGAACTGTAGACCGCTACAACACGCCCACCTTCGGCCGCACGCCGCGCGCCTTCACCGACAACTCGCTCACCGCCCATACCAGCGCATCCGCCCGGTCCGGGCTCGGCGTCCCGTCTGCGCCGAACGAGCACAACTCGTCCTCCAGCTCGCGATAAACGCCGACATGGCGCACCTCGCCCTTGGCATACATCACCGACACCGGCTCCGCCCGGTCGCGCTTCGATCTCCTTGCATGCCGCAGCTTCACCACAACAGGCTCATCGCCGCCCGCCATCCGCAACACATCGCGCACCATCTCGCCGCCCTGGTTGGCTTCAGCGATGATGGCGCCGGCCCCGACCTGCCGCGCCAGCGCAACCGCCCGCCGCGCCCAATCCAGCGGCGCCAGCCCGCGCGCGCTCGAATCGCCGATCACATGCACAACCCCATCGCGCACGCCCGCCGCCACGATCCCGCATGCATCCCGTCCAATCCCCGCCGGTGGATCAACCGCCACGACGACGCGCTCATACGGCGCATCACCCGCACCCGCAGTCACCCGCCATCGCTCGATCGCCTCGCGCGTGAACAACGCCCCCGGCGGATCCTCCACCAGCTCGCCTTCCAGTTCCTGCCGCGCCAGGCGCGTCCCCACATACGCCGCATACAGCGCCGCCACCGCGCCGTCCGACAGACCGGAATTCGCCGCCGTCGCCGCGCGCGTCACAACAATGTCCCCGCCAGCACCAGCCAGCCGCACCAGACGCTTCACCAGCGCGCGCGCCCTTGGCGTCGTCGTCGCCAGCACGCGCGGCCGCGCTCCCAGACGCAATGCAAACGACAACATGTCCCACGTCGCTTCGTCACGCGCCCACGCGCCGATCTCGTCACACCACGCCAGATCGAACTGCGGCCCGCG
Organism: Hyphomonadaceae bacterium; assembly: GCA_041987265.1. Taxonomy (GTDB): domain Bacteria; phylum Pseudomonadota; class Alphaproteobacteria; order Caulobacterales; family Hyphomonadaceae; genus IH12. The sequence continues at coordinate 3,168 of JBHIWT010000210.1, read as the reverse complement.
CAGCGAGTCAGGATCTTCCGCCGAAAACGCAAACGCCTCAGCCCCATTGGGCCACACCAGCCGCCGCCGCGTAACGGAATACTCAGGCCGCTCCTCATCGCAACTCACCGCCCTCAGACCGCTCGGCCCCTCGATCATCACCTCGCGCACATCGCCCAGCGTCGGCCCGACCAGCGCCACCCGCCGCGCGGCCCCGTTCGCCACACACGCGCGCACCCATTCCGCGCCCGCTCGTGTCTTGCCCGCGCCGCGCCCGCCCATGAACAACCAGCACCGCCAGTCGCCCTCCGGCGGCCATTGCGCGTCATGCGCCCACAGCGCAAACCGCTTCGGCCCTGCCTGCCCCCTCAGCCGCTTCTCGTGCGCAATACGCTGCAAGAGCAGGCGGCAGGTCGGTCCGAAGTCCCTCAGCTCGCTGTCGCTGAAGCACGAGATCCAGCCGTTCTCGGAAAGCGGAAAGCGACCAGACGCCATCGCCTCCAACAGCGCCATTGACGCCTTCCCCTGCTCGATCCGCGCCGCCCACGCCGCCGCGTCCATCTTCTCCAGCGCCTGCTCGCTCACACTCATCCGCCTTCGCCGCCTCAGCCTCCAACTCCTCGCGCGCCGCCCGCGCCTTCGCCCGCTCCTGTTCCCGCGCCAGCTGCAACGACCGCAATGACTTTGACCGCGACACCAGCTTGCCGTCCGCGCCCTCGCGCATCGCCTCATGCACCCGCGCGAGCTGCACGGCGCACATCATCTCCAGCAATTCCTGATCAGAATGATCGCGCCGCCAGCCTTCCGCCGCCGAACGCGTCTTCACGCTGTCTTCCGAAACGCCAAACCGCTCCGCCACCCGCGCCGCCGAAGCGCCAAACGCAAAGTCCAGCCGCATGGCCAGCCAGTCACACCCGCCCAGCCCCCAACGCGAAGCCCGCCCGCCAAGGCGCGAACCCTCGTCCATCGTTCATCTCCCATGTCCTGAAAACCCGGCCGGCGCCCGCCAGCCGCAAATCCGCAACCTGACGAATTTAGCTTGCCGCAGACACCGGTCGGATAAGTCGGACACGACTCACCGTCAAAACGGCCTCAACCAACCTCATCGAGTTGGATAAAGCCTGAGCAGCAGCAGACTTGTCATCCCGGACGAAGCGAAGCGCAGATCCGGGATCCATTCCTCGGAACGCGCGATGGTTGAGAAATGGATCCCGCATCTCCGCCGCTGCGCGGCTGTGTGGGGATGACAAGTGTGGGAACTGGCGCGAGCGGGCGACTCCCTAATTCGCCCGCGAGATCCGGTCCACCTGCATGCTCGCCACCACGCCGGATTCCTCGGCGAAGCGCTTGCAATCCTCTTTCGTCCCCTCAACCACCAGCAGGGGTTGCGAACCGATCCGCTCCACCTGAACGGCCCCGGCCTGGCGCGCCGCCGTTTCAGCAACGCTCACCGCCGCCGCAACATCCGCAACGCTCGCGCCCGCCGGCGCCTTCACGCCGACAATCACTCTTACCCGTTCGCCATCGGGAATTGCATCCAGCGCCGCGATCGCCTGGTGCAGCGGATCAACGCCAGGCTCCTGGTCCTCATCCTTCGCCATCACCGCCACCTGCACCTGGTCCAGCACATTCTCCGCCTCCAGCAATGCAATCCGCGGCCGTCCCTCGACATCAACCCCGCCCGATTTCAACGCCGCCTCGATCTCATCGACCGACGCCTCAGGATGCAACGATTTCAGCGCGGCGAACGCGCCCGCCACATGCGGTGCCGCCATAGACGTGCCGTTGAACCGCGCAAACCCGCCGCCCGGGATCGATGAATTGATCGACACGCCCGGCGCATGCAGGTCCACCGCAATCCCGCAGTTTGAAAACCCCGCCAGCTGGTCGCTCTTGCTGGTCGCGCCCACCGTCACCGCGCTCGATACGCAACCGGGAAAGCTCACCGCATTGCGATAACCTTCATTGCCCGACGCGATCGCCGTCGCCACGCCAGCCGCGCGCAGCTGGTCGATCACCGGCTTGGTCAGGTCGCTGTCGCAATACCCGGTCGAACGCGACCCGCCGAGGCTCATGTTCGCCGCAGCCACGCTGCGGTCCTCCGACACTTGCAACACGTAATCCAGCGCGCGGATCTGGTCGGACGTGAACGATGCGATGCACGTCCCGCCCAGCGCGCCGCACGCGCGTCCTTCAAACCGGGAGAACACCTGAACCGCCACAATGTCCGCATCCGGCGCCACGCCCGAGAAATTGTCATTGCTCCCCGCCGCAATCCCCGCGACATGCGTGCCGTGCGCGCAGCCGTCTTCCGCGCATGGCGCGCCGGCGCCTTCGCCGATCTCTTCGCTCGCCCCGCCCTCGCACAGCGACGTCGCACCATTGAGCGCCGAATTGGTCGAAAAACACGCCTCCGCCACAACCCGCCCGCCAAGGAACGGATGGCTCGCATCCACGCCGGTATCCAGGATCGCCACCGCCTGCCCGGCGCCGCGCCCGCCCAGATCCCAAAGCTGCGGCGCCTCAACCAGCGGCCCGCTGTCGATCAGTGTCGGAAACGCAATCCTGTCTTCCGTCCACGAAACGAATTGTCCGTTCGGATACGCCGCCTCGATCTCCGCCGCCGTCATCTCCGCAACCACGTACGGCAGGCGCGGCGAAATCGTCTCCACCCGCTCCACACCAGCGCTTCGCAGCGCCTGCACAGCGTCCGTCTGCCGCTCGCCCAGCATCGCCATCATCTGCTGGTTCGATGGCGGCGCGCCGCCAACCTGCACCGGCTGCGCCATGCTCGGCGTCGCCACCCGCACGATCACCCGCACCGCGCCGTCTTCCTCGGCCCGCGCCGTCAGCGCCGCCAATTGGTTGGTGTCAGGCTCCTCCAGCGGCGGACACAAGGCCTGCGGTCCCGGCGTCGGTCCCGGTTCCGGCGTAGGGGTCGGCTCCGGCGCAGGTTCCGGCGCCGGCCGTTCCTCGCACGCCACCAGCACGCCAAACATCGCGGCGAGCGCCACGATCGATACCTTCGATGTCATCACTGAACGCCGCGCACTGCTCATGCCGGTCTCCCTGTGCCCGTCTCCGGACGTTGTCCCCGCGCGCCTTCCCCAGCCTGCGTCATTTACCATGCTCACGCCGCCAACCGGATTAAATCTGCACAATCCAACACAGCCCACCGCCCCCGTCCGC
>JBHIWT010000209.1:0-5540 GCA_041987265.1 Hyphomonadaceae bacterium | reverse complement strand
CTGCAGATACACACGCGTGACCGACGTAATCGGCATGTCTGCGATGGCGCGACGGCGACGATCGTTCAGGCCGGACGGAAACGCGATGTCGCGAACCAGCGCAAAGGGTGCGGCGCATATGGCGAAATCGCCTTCGACCTGTTGCAGCCCGCTGGCTGTCTCAACCGAGAATGTAACGCCATCGGACCGGTGCGCGATGGATCGTACTGGCGAGTTGAGCGCGATGCGCTCGCCGAGCGAATCCGCGATGGCCTGTGGCAGCCGGTCGTTTCCACCGACGATCTGGAAGGCGCCGCGATCTCCGATGCGGGAGATGAAGCTCGCCGTCTCCGCGATGATCGAACGCGCGCTGTAGCTCTCCGGTCCTTCACCGTGGCCGCTAAGATAGCCGAGCGCGAGGCGTTCAACGGCGGCTTCCGAAGCGCCCTGGCTTCGCAGGAAGTCCGCCATGGTCATGTCGTCAAATCTGTCGAGCGATGGATAGGGGAAGGTTTCTCCCTCGAGATTGCTGGCGAGTTCGAAGACGGGGCCTCGGCGATAACGGGAGACAAGCTCCGAATAGTTGAGCGCCTTTTCGTCGTCGTTGAGCCGAGCGGACCATGAAGTCGACGCATCGGCATTGAAGGGCAACAATTCACCGTTGAGCAGCGAGGGCGCGCCTTCGTCCCAGCCGAAGGGAAATGTAACGGTCTCGAGTCCGAATTCGTCGACGTATTGTTCGATCACGGTCGTCCCCAGTGAGGCGGCGCCGGCCTCGACCACCAGCCCGTCGTCGAACGGCTCCCGCAATGTCCACATGCGGCCGCCGGTCCGGCCCGACGCCTCGAATATGATTGGATCGAAACCGCGCTTCAGCAATTCGTGGGCGGCGGTCAGGCCGGCGATGCCGCCGCCGGCGATGACTACCCGTCGCCCGTCGCCCGCCGGACTCTGGCGGGCGCAGGCCATGGCGGCCAGACCCGTTGCAGCGGTCGCAAACCCGCGTCGTGTGAGGCCCACATCACCCTCCCGCACGAAGTTTGCCGGAAAGCATAGGACAGTGTGTGCTGGAGGCAACCGCTAGCGGCTCACACCCCTTCCAGCACTCTCGGTATCCGGAAGACGACATCTTCCTGTGCGGTCACCACTTCTTCGACCGAAACGTTGAAGCGCTCGCGGCACGCCCTGATGACGCCTTGTACGAGGGTTTCCGGTGCGGAGGCGCCGGCGGTGAGGCCCATGGTGGAGACGCTGTTGAACCATGACCAGTCGATGCAATCGGCGCTGGCGATGAGGCGCGCGGATTTCGCGCCGGAGCGTTCGGCCACCTCGACCAGCCGGACCGAGTTTGAGGAATTGGCCGCGCCGATGACGAGGACGAGGTCGGAGCGCTCGGCCATCGCCTTGACGGCTTCCTGCCGGTTGGTGGTGGCGTAGCAGATGTCGTCCTTGCGCGGCTCCTCCATGCCGGGGAAGCGCTGGCGGAGAATGGCGACGATCTCGGCGGTGTCGTCGACCGACAGCGTGGTCTGGGTGACGTAGGCGAGTTGGGCGTCAGCTGGCGGGGTGAAGGCGTGGGCGTCCTCGGCGGTTTCGATCAGGGTCATCGTGCCGGCGTCGACCTGACCCATCGTGCCGACGACTTCGGGGTGGCCGGCATGGCCGATCAGCAGGGTGTGCAGGCCGTTGCGGGCATGGCGTTGGGCTTCGGTGTGGACCTTGGAGACCAGCGGACAGGTGGCGTCGACATAGATCATGTTGCGGCGCTGGGCTTCGGCGGGGACCGACTTGGGAACGCCGTGGGCGGAAAAGACGACCGGCCGGTCGGTGGGACAGTCTTCCAGTTCCTCGACAAAGACGGCGCCCATTTCCTCCAGCCGCTTCACGACATGGGCGTTGTGGACGATCTCGTGGCGGACATAGACCGGCGCGCCCCACTTGCCGAGCGCCTGCTCGACGATGTGGATGGCCCGGTCGACCCCGGCGCAAAAGCCGCGCGGTGCGGCCAGCAGGATGGAAAGCGGCGGCGGAGGGGTGGAAACGCTCAAATCTTCCGTCTTTCCTGGCGTTCATGTGGACGGCGGCCGGTTTGCCGGCGCTGGTTTGCGCCGTTGCGCCGGCCCGCCGGTTGAGGCTATCACGCTCCCAGCCTTTACGGCATTGGCGCTTGCAGCCAAAGCGCGCAGATTGCGCCCAGTTTCAAGGGATTCGCCCGTTGAGTATGTCCAGAAGCCTCATCCTTGCCGGTCTTGGCGCCGCAACTCTCGGTCTTTCGGCCTGCCAGCAGCTGGATACGACGCCGAATGTCGGCCCGTGCCCGGTGGCCGGGGTCCTGTTCGACGTTGAGCGCCTGGTCGAGGTTGAAGGCGAGGAATTGCACGCCAACATCGGCTACACGGGTTCGATCGAAGGCGTGAACAGCTATTGCCGGTATGTCGACGACAATCCGATCACCATGGAGCTGGAGATCGAGTTCGCCTTCGGCAGGGGACCAAAGGCGCAGGGGCAGCAGAAGACGTTTGAGTATTTTGTCGCCGTCACTCGTCGCGATCGCGTCGTGCTGGCCAAGCAGGTTGCGCCGATCACCGTGAAGTTCGGCGCCAATCAGGACGTCGTTCGCGTCACGGAGAAGGTTGAGGGGATTGTCATCCCGCGTGCCACGCCGACCGTTTCAGGAACCAATTTCGAAGTTCTGGTCGGCTTCGAACTGACGCCGGAACAGCTCGCCTTCAACCGCGCCGGCAAGCGGTTCCGGATGCAGGTGGAATAGTCGCGTACGGACTTGAGACGCATACTGGGGCCTACGGGAACATGATGGATCTTGCCCGCCAACTATCGCAGGCGGCTGGCGAAGCCTTCGCCGCGCTGGGGCTGGACGCGAGCCTTGGCGCGATGCGTCGCTCGGACCGGCCGGACCTTGCCGACTTCCAGTGCAATGGCGCGATGGCGGCCGCCAAGCAGGCGAAGAAGAACCCGCGCGAGATCGCCCAGCCGATCGCCGATGCGCTAGCCAAGAGCGAACTGGTCGAGTTCGCCGATATCGCTGGCCCCGGCTTCATCAATGTGAAGGTGAGCGCGGCGGCGCTGGCGCAGCAGGCGGCGGCGATTGCATCGGATGATCGTGCTGGCGCCGAGGAGGTGGAAGCGCCGCGCCGGGTGATGCTGGACTTCGGCGGCTGGAACGTCGCCAAGCCGATGCATATCGGCCACCTGCGCGCAACGATCATTGGCGACAGCCTGCAGCGCCTGTTTCGGTTCCGGGGCGATGATGTCACCAGCGACGTGCACCTTGGCGACTGGGGCCTGCAGATGGGGCTGTTGATCGTTGGGGTCAGCGAGGAACAGCCGGACCTGCCGTATTTCGCCGAGGGCGCGCAAGGGCCATTCCCGGATCAGAGCCCGGTGTCGATGGACGATCTTGAACGGCTCTATCCGCAATACGCCGACATGATGAAGGAGTTCTCCAAGGACCCGGAGACGGGCGAGAAGGTCGCCAACCCGAACTACCGACCCGAGATGCGCGATCTGGCGCGGGCGGCGACGGCGGATCTGCAGAACGGGCGTCCGGGCTATCGCGCGTTGTGGCGGCATTTCTGCGAGGTGACGCGGGTGGGGCTGGAGCGCGAATGCGCCTCGCTGGGCGTGACCTTCGATCTGTGGAAGGGCGAGAGCGACGCCGAACCGTTCATTCCGGAAATCATCGAGGACCTGAAGGCGCGCAAGATCGCCGAGCTGGATGACGGCGCATGGATCGTGCGGGTCGATCGCGAGAGCGACAAGAAGGAGATGCCGCCCTTCCTGATGGTCAATCGCGAGGGCGCGGTCGGCTATCACACCACCGACCTCGGCACCATCATGGATCGCAAGCGCGAACAGGATCCCGAGCTGACGTTATACGTCGTCGACCAGCGCCAGGCGCTGCACTTCGAACAAGTGTTCCGCGCCGCCGACAAGGCCGGCTACATGGCCGAAGACACGCTGGAGCATATCGGCTTTGGAACGATGAACGGGCCGGACGGCAAGCCGTTCAAGACTCGCGAAGGTGGGGTGCTGAAACTCTACGACCTGATCGGTCAGGCGAAGGCGGCGGCCGAGGCGCGCATGGCCGAAGTGGCGATGGACGACAGTTTGTCGAAAGGTGAGCTTGAAGACATCGCGCACAAGGTGGCGATCGCGGCGATCAAGTTTGCCGACCTCTCGAACGTGCGCACGACGAATTACGTGTTCGATCTGGAGAAGTTCATTTCCTTCGAAGGCAAGACCGGGCCGTATCTCCTCTATCAGGCGGTGCGCATGAAGGCGCTGGCGCGACGTGCGAAGGCCGAAGGCGTGGAGCCGGGCGCGATCGTGATCGAGCTGCCGGAAGAGCGCGCGCTGGCGCTGGCGCTGGACGGGTTGGAGGATGCGTTGGCGGGCGCTTACGAGAAGCGCATGCCGCACATCATCTGCGATCATGCCTACACGCTGGCGCAGGCGTTCTCGAGTTTCTACAAGGCCGCACCGATCCTGAAGGACGGAGTTGCGGGCGAGCAGCGGGCGTCGAGGCTCGCGCTTGCGCTGGCGGTGCTGAAACAGCTCGAACTGGCGCTCGGGCTGGTTGGGATCGAGACGCCGGAGCGGATGTAAATCGACCTCGGCGGCGTCATCGACGTCACATTCAGGCTTGATCGTCCCAATTCCGCTCATTCCAGCGAAAGCGGGAATCTAGAACTTAGATCGCAGCTGGATTCCCGCTTTCGCGGGAATGAGCGGCGGAAGTTGGGATTGTCTCCCGACTACAACTCCCATCCCGGGCGATACTTGCGATCGAGGTAGGCGTTGGCTTCGTCGAGATTCGTCACCTTGCCTGCGGCGCCGTCGTATTCGATGGGATGTTCGGCGCGCATGGCGACGATGCCGAGGATCATGGTTTCATTGAGCGGCGCGCCGACCGAGAACGGGCTGGAGATTTCTTCTTCGCCGCGGATGGCGCGGATCCAGTTCATCTCGTGGCCGCGCTGACCGTCGATAATGCGGGGCAGGGTCTGCGGGATCTTCGCAGCGCGTTCGCGCGCCGCATCTCCGATCACGACCGGGTTGAGGCCGTAGGTTTCGTGGATCAGGAGCCCCCCGTCGCCGACGAACATGACGCCGCCATCGGGCGTCATGGTGACGTCGGCGGGCAGTTCCGGCGGCGTGGGCGGCATCAGGCCGCCGTCATACCAGACCATTTTCACCGGGCCGCCGGGCGCGTTGGCGAATTCGTAGTGCGTGGTCGAGGCGAGCGGATAACTGGTCAACACGTCCGGTCGTTTCGAATCCCAAGGATCGTCATCGCCGCCCCATAGCGTGTGGCGGGTTTCGACGCGCGTCGGCAGGCCGGGTTCCAGCGCCCAGACCGGGAAGTCGATCAGGTGCGCGCCCATATCGCCCAGGGCGCCGGTGCCGAAGGGCAGCCAGCCGCGCCAGTTGAAGTGCGCGTAGTCGGGATGGAAGCCCCAGTCGACGTTTGCGGGGCCGAGCCATTCGTCCCAGTTCATGGTGTCGGGCGCCGGGCGCGCGTCCGGTTTGGGAACGCCCTG
>JBHIWT010000208.1:0-5567 GCA_041987265.1 Hyphomonadaceae bacterium | reverse complement strand
ACGTCAACCTGCGCAAGGAGATCATCCGGGCGAAGGCGGCGGCGATCGCTGAAGCCGATCCGGAATTCATCTTCCCCGAGGAGTGGGTGGAGCTGGTGGCCGACCGGCTGCCAACTTCGGGGCGGACGCTTTATGGTGTCGTGCGCAACGTGTTCGTGTCGGCTCGCCTTGGCGGAAAACCGCTGACCCAGGAGACAGTGGAAGAGGCTGTCCAGGGCCAGCTTGGCGGCGTTCCGCAGCGCGCGCCCAAGATCGACACTGTGAAGGACGTCACGGCGCGTCACTACGGTATTGCGAAGTCCGATCTGGAATCGCCCTGCCGGAAACGGGTCTACGCCCAGCCGCGGCAGTACGCGATGTATCTCTGCCGCAAACTGACGCGGAATTCCTATCCAATGATCGGACGGGAGTTCGGGGGACGGGACCACACCACCGTTCTCTTTGCGTTCCGAAAAATCTCGAAACTGGCTAAGGAAGACGCAGCACTCGCCGAAGAATTGCGTCAACTGGAGCAGCGTGTGCGGTCTGATCCACGGAATTTCCGCTAGAGGCTGTCCGCGCAGGCTTGAAAACGCGAAGTTTCCCTTTGCGGCCTGCGTGAATTCGGTAATCTCTCGGCCCGCCTGTCTGGCGGGCCGTTCCTTTTTGAGGATCGGATGTTCGCGGCCGGCTCGTCAGTCTGGGCAATTCCTCGGGGGAGGGGTTGGGCTGGCGGTCGCCAACGAGGCGCGCGTAGAGACGCGCTGCGCAAGGTGAGAAAGAATGAAGCTCCAGATCGACCGCAATTCCCTGATGCGCGCACTCTCGCATGTTCAGGCCGTCGTGGAGCGGCGGAACACGATCCCGATCCTGTCCAACATCCTGTTGCAGGCCGAAGGCGACCGACTGCAGCTGACAGCCACGGATCTTGATCTTGAAGCTTCCGATGCGGCCGAGGCCAAGGTCGGCAAGTCGGGCGCGGTGACGGCGCCGGCGCAGACGCTGTTCGATGTTGTGCGCAAACTGCCGGAAGGCGCCGAGATCGCGCTAGAGCAGAAGGAAAACCAGCTCGCGCTGTCTGTTGGTCGTTCGAACTATGCGCTGCCGACATTGCCGGCGGGCGATTTCCAGACGATGGCCGAGGAAGACATGCCGGTCACGTTCGAGGTCGCGGCGGCGGAGTTGCGGCGGATCATCGACAAGACGCGGTTCGCCATCTCCACGGAAGAGACTCGCTATTATCTCAACGGGATCTATCTGCACTTCGCCAAGGGCGCGGACGGGAATGTCCTGCGGGCGGTGGCGACGGACGGGCACCGGCTGGCGCTGGCGGAGACCGAGGCGCCGAAGGGTTCGAACGGGCTGAAAGGCGCGATCGTGCCGCGCAAGGCGGTGGCCGAAGCCCGGCGGTTGCTGGAGGATGCGCCGGAGAAGGTGACGGTCTCGGCGTCGGATTCGAAGATCGTGTTCCGCATTGGCGAGGCGACGCTGACCTCCAAGCTGATCGACGGGTCGTTCCCTGATTACCAGCGCGTGATCCCGAAAGAGAACGACCGCATTCTCACGATCGACACCAAGGCGTTCGCGGCGGCGGTCGATCGTGTCGCGACCGTTTCCGCCGAGCGGTCGCGCTCGGTGAAGATGGGGATTTCCGAGGGCAAGGTGGTGCTGTCGGTCAGCCATGCGGAGACCGGGCAGGGCGTCGAAGAGGTTGAGGCGGACTTTGCCGCCGAGGGCCTGGAGATCGGGTTCAACGCCAAGTATCTGCTGGACGTTGCGCAGCAGATCGAGGCTGACGAGGCGCGGTTCGAGTTCAACGATTCCGCATCGCCAGCGCGCGTGCTCGACGCTGAGGATCCCGGCGCGCAGTATGTTCTGATGCCGCTGCGCGTGTGACGGACACGACGACCGATCAATCGTTACCGCGCGGGTCACGTCTGACCCGGCTTGGGCTTCGGGCATTTCGCAATCACGGCGAGACGATGCTGCGGCTGGACGGGCGGCATGTCTGCCTGTTTGGCGCGAACGGCGCCGGCAAGACCAATATCCTGGAGGCTGTTTCGATGCTGTCGCCCGGTCGGGGCTTGCGCAGTGCTGACATTGCCGAGATGGCGCAAGCGGGTTCGTCAGGCGGATGGGCGATTTCGGCTGACCTGGACGACGGAGGCGTGTCGCGCCGCTTGAACGTCGAATTCACGGTCGATGAGGCGGGACGCAGCAAGCGCTCGGTGAAAGTGGACGGCGCGCCGACGACGCAGAGCCAATTGGGTGAAATTGTGCGCGTGTTATGGATCACGCCATCGATGGACCGCGTGTTTGCCGGGCCGGCGGGCGACAGGCGCAGGTTCTTTGACCGTCAGGTGATGGCTCACTACCCCGCGCATGGTCCGGCTGCGGCGCAGTACGAAAAGGCGATGCGCCAGCGCAACGCCCTGTTCGAGCAGGGGCGGATCGACGAGCAATGGGCCGGCGCGGTCGAAGCAAAGATGGCCGAGGCCGGGGCGGCGATGGCGAGTTATCGCGCGCAGGCGATGAAAGCGATGCAGGCTGCCATCGACGCGCGGCCGGATGGTCTGTTCCCGAAGGCCGATCTGGCGATCGACGGCCGGTTTGAGGCGATGGCTGCTGAAGGCGCGGATGCAGGGGAAATCGGCGGCGAAATCGCCGGCGTTTTGCGTGGGGGGCGCGCGCGAGATGCCGTCGCCGGGCGAACACTGGAGGGTGTTCATCGCTCCGATCTGAAGGTTTTGCACAGGCCGAAAGGCCTGCCGGCGGCGCAATGTTCCACGGGGGAGCAAAAAGCCCTGTTGATGGGGCTGGTTCTGGCCAACGCGCAGGCGCTGTTTGGACGCGACTTCGCCCCCAATACCCTGCTATTGTTGGATGAGGCCGCCGCCCACCTTGATTCCCACCGGCGCGCGGCGTTGTACGATGAACTGGCGGCTCTTGGCGGTCAGGCCTGGTTGACGGGGACCGATCAGAGCCTGTTCGAGGCGTTCGGTTCGCGTGCGGAAATGTTTGAAGTGACGGACGGGGCGGTTCGCCCGGTCTGATGGAATTGAAAGGCGGCGACGGCGGCGGAAAGTCCGCGACCTGAGCCGAGCGTGTTGAATGGCGGCTGGCCAAGAAAAGAAAGCCAAGGCGGAAGCGGCGGTGGCCGAAGGCTCGACCGCGCGGCCGGAAAAGATGAAAGGCGCTTATGGCGCGGAATCGATCAAGGTGCTGCGCGGGCTGGAAGCCGTGCGCAAGCGGCCGGGCATGTATATCGGCGATACCGACGACGGGTCCGGCCTGCACCACATGGTCTATGAGGTGGTCGACAACTCGATCGACGAGGCGCTGGCGGGTCATGCCGACCATGTCGCGGTGACGTTGTACGCGGACGGGTCTGCGGAGATTTCGGACAACGGGCGCGGGATTCCTGTCGGCATCCATGCCGAAGAGGGCGTGTCGGCGGCCGAGGTGGTGATGACCCAGCTGCACGCAGGCGGGAAGTTCCAGAACGAGGACGAGGCTGGTTCCTACAAGGTCTCGGGCGGTCTGCACGGCGTTGGCGTTTCTGTTGTGAACGCGCTGTCGGACTGGCTGGACCTGACGGTGCGGCGCGATGGCAAGGAGCATTTCGTCCGGTTCCGTGACGGCGCGGCGGAGGCCCCGCTGAAGGTCATCGGCGATGCGCCGAAGAAGGACGATGGCGAGTTCGAGACGGGGACGCGCGTGCGCTTCCTGCCGTCGTCCGATATCTTCACCATGACCGAGTTCAATCGCTCAACACTGGAGCATCGCCTGCGCGAACTTGCGTTCCTGAACTCCGGTGTGCGGATCGTGTTCCGGGACGAACGGCCATCCGAGCCGGTTGAGATCGTTCTGGAATACGAGGGCGGCGTCGAAGCCTTCGTCAAGCACGTAGACCGCCAGCGCAACGCCCTGATCGAGAAGCCGATCTACGCAAAAGCCGAGCGTGACGGGATCACTGTCGAGGCTTCGCTACAGTGGAATGACGGGTTCCACGAGAACGTCTTGTGCTTCACCAACAACATCCCGCAGCGTGATGGCGGGACACACCTCGCGGGCTTCCGCGGAGCGTTGACGCGGGTGATCAACAAGTACGCGTCCGAGACCGGCGTGGCGAAGAAGGAGAAGGTCGAGATTTCGGGCGATGACGCCCGGGAGGGCCTGACCTGCGTATTGTCGGTCAAGGTGCCGGATCCAAAATTCTCATCGCAAACAAAGGACAAGCTGGTCTCGTCTGAGGTGCGCCCGATCGTCGAGGGGCTGATGGGCGATGCGCTTTCGGAATGGTTCGAGGAGAACCCGCAGTCGGCCAAGCAAGTGATGCAGAAGATCGTTGAGGCGGCTGCGGCGCGTGAAGCTGCGCGCAAGGCGCGGGAGCTGACGCGGCGCAAGACGGCGCTGGATATCACTTCGTTGCCGGGCAAGCTGGCGGATTGTCAGGAGAAGGATCCGGCGAAATCAGAGCTTTTCATCGTCGAGGGTGATTCGGCCGGCGGTTCCGCCAAGCAGGGGCGCCATCGGGAGAACCAGGCGGTGCTGCCCTTGCGCGGTAAGATCCTGAACGTGGAACGGGCGCGCTTCGACAAGATGCTGTCGTCCGATCAGGTCGGTACGCTGATTACCGCTCTGGGCGCGGGGATCGGGCGAGACGACTTCAACATCGAGAAGCTGCGCTATCACAAGATCATCATCATGACGGATGCCGACGTCGACGGCGCACACATCCGCACGCTGTTGCTGACCTTCTTCTACCGGCAGATGCGCGAGCTGATTGATCGCGGCTATCTCTATATCGCCCAGCCGCCGCTCTATAAGGCGGAACGCGGCAAGTCAGAGCGTTACCTCAAGGATGATGCAGAGCTTGAATCTTTCCTGATCGAAGAGGGCGTCAGCGGACAAACCCTGATCCTGTCCGACGGACAGCAGATTGCCGGCGCGGACCTTTCAGCGCGCGTCAAGGAAGCGGCGCTGTTTCGCGCAGCGTCGGCGCGTCTGGCGTTGCGTGCCCCGCCGGCCGCCGTGGAGCAGGCCGCGCTGGCTGGCGCGCTGGCGGAAGGCGCCGGGCAGGCCGAGGCGGAAGCGACAGCCGTTCGGCTGAACCGCATGGCGGAGGAGGGCGAGGACACTTGGGAAGGCGTGTTCGAAGACGAGGCGATCATCCTTACCCGGGTGGTTCGCGGCGTTGAGGAGCGTGTCGCGCTTGACCGCTCGATCCTGGCGATGCCCGACGCGCGCCGGCTCGCCGAAAGGGCTGGACGGCTGGACGGCCTGTATGACCAGACGTCGATCCTGCGCCACGAGAAGAGTGGAGACCGGCAGATCACCGGGCCGGTGTCGCTGATCGAGGCGGTGCTGGAGGCGGGCGAGCACGGGATCAAGATCCAGCGCTACAAGGGGTTGGGCGAGATGAACCCGGACCAGCTGTGGGAGACGACGCTGGATCCGAATGTGCGCACCCTGTTGAAGGTGAATATCGAACACGCCGACACAGCGGACGAGATGTTCTCGAAGCTGATGGGCGATGTCGTCGAACCGCGGCGGGAATTCATCCAGGAAAATGCTCTAGAGGCCGA
>JBHIWT010000207.1:0-5596 GCA_041987265.1 Hyphomonadaceae bacterium | reverse complement strand
CAGTTTGTCTTCGCGGAACTTGGTGATCAGGTCGTCAGGGTTGTTCGCGCCGCAGAAGCCGAGGCCGATGCTGGCGAGCACGAAGACAACGAAGAACGAGCGGGCCAGCGGACGATACCGCATCGAGCGGACACGCGAGGTGTCGAGCCAGGGCACGACGAACAGGATGGCGATGGCGCCGAACATGGCCAGCACGCCGAGCAGTTTCGCATCGAGCGGGCCGATATCGAAGGTGATGGCGCGCAGGATGGCGTAGAACGGCAGCAGGTACCATTCCGGCACGATGTGCGACGGCGTCTGCAGCGGGTTGGCCGGGATCGAGTTGTCGGCGTGACCCAGCGCATTCGGGAAGTAGAACACGAAGATGGCGAAGACGATGAAGAAGACGACAATCGCGAAGCCGTCCTTGACCGTGTAGTACGGGTGGAACGGAACGGTGTCCTTCTTGACGTCCTTCACCGAAACGCCCGTCGGGTTGCCGTTGCCGGTGTGGTGGAAGCCCCAGATGTGCAGCACGACAACGCCGGCGATCATGAACGGCAGCAGGTAGTGCAGCGAAAAGAACCGGTTCAGCGTCGGATCGCCGATGGCCGGACCGCCCTGCAGGTAGGTCTTGATGCCGTCGCCGATCACCGGGATGGCGCCGATCAGGTTGGTGATCACGGCTGCGCCGTGGAACGACATCTGGCCCCAGGGGAGCACGTAGCCCATGAAGGCCGTGCCCATCATCAGGAGGTAGATGACGACGCCGAGAATCCAGACGATCTCGCGGGGCGCCTTGTAGGAGCCGTAATACAGGCCGCGGAACATGTGGATGTAGACCGCGAGGAAGAACATCGACGCGCCGGTGGCGTGGATCGACTGGATCAGCCAGCCATAATCAACGTCGCGAATGATGCGCTGGATCGATTCAAACGCCATGTCCGTGGACGCGACGTAGTGCATCGCGAGGATGACGCCGGTGATGATCTGGATCATCAGGCAGGTGGCGAGAATACCACCAAACGTCCACCAGTAGTTGAGGTTCTTCGGGGTCGGCGCGGTCAGCGTATCTGACATCAGCCGCACGAAGGGAAGACGGGAATCCAGCCACCGGGTGAAGCCGGTTTTCGGTTCGTAGGTCGACGGTCCGCTCACGCGCCTCTCCCTTACAACGAGATCTTGATGGTCGTGGCCGAGACGTATTCGTAGTCCGGCACTTCGAGGTTGGTCGGCGCGGGGCCCTTACGGATGCGGCCCGAGGTGTCGTAGTGGGAGCCGTGGCAGGGGCAGTACCAACCGCCAAACTCGCCAACCGTACCCTGCGAGGGGCCGACCGGGACGCAACCGAGGTGGGTGCATGCGCCCGAGGTGACCAGAATGGCCCGGTTCAGCGTGCCGTCCGCCTGCGCGTGCAGACGCTCATCATCGGTCTGCGGGTCGCGAAGACGCGAGATATCAACGGCTTCGGCCTGATTGATCTCCGCCTGCGTACGGTGACGCACGAAGAACGGCTTGCCGCCGATCAGGAGGCGGATTTCGCCGCCCAGAGGCACTTTCGAGATATCGACCTCAGCGCTGGAGGCGGCGCGGGTATCCGCGGCTGGCCCCAATTGCTGGACCAGCGCAACGCCGGTTGCGATGGCGCCGCCGGCTGCGACGCTGGCGGCGGCGATATGGATGAAATCTCGACGCGTCTCGCCCTCGGCGTGCGCGTCTGCGGTTTGCGTGCTGGAACCAGGCTCTGACACGAGCGACTCCCTTCATGCGGGGTTCTGGGGCCCTACATATCGGCCTAGAACAAACACCGCGCGGTGGCGCGATGTCGCAATACGACCCTGAAAAGCCCCAAGTTCGGCAAGGCTGTAAAGTGCGTCTAGGATTCTATCAACCGGATATTCCCCAGAACCTTGGCGCTGCGGTCCGTCTTGCGGCCTGTTTTGGCGTAGGCCTTGAAATCATTGAGCCTTGTGGCTTTCCCCTCACCGATCGGGCGCTTAGGCGGAGCGCGCTGGATTATGGAGCGGCGAGCGAAATCGTCCGCCGTGACAGTTGGGACCAGTTTCGCGATTCGGCGCGGGCGGATGGAAGGCGGATCATCCTGTTCACGACGAAGGCGGATGTGACGCTCGACGCGTTCAGATTCGACGCCTCCGATACGTTACTGTTCGGCAGAGAGAGCGCCGGGGTTCCCGCGGAGGTCGCAGCAGAGGCGGACGCGCGGGTGGTGATCCCCATGGCTGCGGGACGTCGGTCGCTAAATGTCGTGAATTCAGCGTCGATCGCGCTGTGGGAGGCCTGCCGACAAACAGGCTATGGCCCGCTCGGCCGCCCTGACGCTACGTAACGCCCTCTACCGGCGGCATGTTGCAGCGGCCCGGCATCGCGCGAACGAAGTCGGCGAAGCTCTGCTGCTGCTGGCTGGTCATCGCGTAATAGGCGGCGTCAGCTTCCTCGGTACGACCGTCCGCGCCCGCAACCATCGCGAGGAAGACCGGCTCGTCGAGCATCTCATGCGCTGCATCCGCCATGCAGGCGCACGACGCGCGCGTGTTCGATTCCGCCACGCAGGCGTCCACCAGGATGGTCTTGTCGATGGAGGTCTGGTCGAGGCAGGCGCTGGCGGTAAGGGCGATCGGGGCAAGCGCGACGTATTGAAGCTTGAACAAACGCAACGCGACCTCAGCCCTTGACCCGTTCTGCAACCCTGCGTTTAGCCTAACAAACCCGGCGCTGCGCGTACACTGGCGAGACCGCCGGATTGGCGAATTCATCGCGCATCGCCTGACGCGCGATCATCAGAATGGCGATCGGGATGAGTACAGGACAAACGAGTGGCGGCGCTGGCGTGCTGGAAGCACGCAAGGAGAAGGCGCACAAATGGTTCTCCGACTTTCAATCGGACCTGATCGCGCGCCTTGAAGCCATCGAGGATGCAGCCGGACCGCCGCTCTATTCCGGACCCGCAGGACGCTTTGAGCGGACCGACTGGTGCCGGGGTGACGGATCGGAAGATCTTGGCGGCGGCACGATGGCGGTGTTGCGCGGGCGCGTGTTTGAGAAAGCGGGTGTCCACGTCTCGTGCGTCTATGGCTCGTTCTCGGAGGCGTTCGCCGCCCAGATCCCGGGCGCGGACGCCAGCGGCGGCAAGTTCTGGGCGAGCGGCGTTTCGGTGATCATCCATCCGCGCTCGCCGCGCATTCCGGCGGCGCACATGAATACACGGATGCTGGTGACTTCGGACTGCTGGTTTGGCGGCGGCGGCGACCTGACCCCTGTGCTCGGTTTCCAGCGCGAGCAGGATTTTCCTGACGCGATCGATTTCCACGCCGCCTACCGTGACGCCTGCGCGCCGCATGCGCCTGCGGACTACGAGAGTTTTCGCAAGCAGTGCGATGAGTATTTCCACCTCGCCCACCGTGATGAACCGCGCGGGATTGGCGGGATCTTCTACGACCAGCTGAACAGCGGCGACTGGGACGCGGACTTCGCGTTCACCCAGGATGTTGGGCGCGCCTTCGCTGACGTCTATCCGCGTATCGCCTCTCGGCGTATGCCGGAAAGCTGGAGCGAGGAAGAGCGCGAGGAGCAGCTGATCCGTCGCGGACGGTATGTCGAGTTCAACCTGCTCTATGATCGCGGAACGACATTCGGACTGAAGACGGGCGGAAACGTCCATTCGATCCTGTCGTCGATGCCGCCGGTCGTGAAATGGCCTTGAGCCCGGCCGCCTCCAACGGAACCAACACTCCGCTGGAAGCGCGGATCCTCGCCCTGTTCGCCATCATCGCCGCAACCACGCTCGTCGCGGCGCTTGGCGGACTGATCTCCGGCGGCGAGAGCGACGAATGGTATGTTGCGCTGAACAAGGCGCCGGGGACGCCGCCGGGAATCGTGTTCGCGATCGTCTGGCCGGCGCTCTATTCGCTGATGGTGATCAGCGCGGCGCTGGTCTGGAACGCTGCGGGCGACTGGCGGACGGCGGACAGCGCGCTGGGCGTGTTCTTCGTGCAGCTGGCAGCCAATCTTGGCTGGAGCGCGCTGTTCTTTCATCTGCACCAGCCGCTGGCGGCGCTGATCGATCTTTGCGTGCTGTGCATTCTGGTCGTGGTGATGATCCGCGAGTACGCCGGCTTCAGCCGCATCGCCGCGCAATTACAGACGCCGTACCTCTTGTGGCTCGGCTTCGCTTTCTATCTCAACGCCTGGGTGGTGTTCGCGAACTAGGCGCCCTGCTCTTTCGCCGCCTCAGTGATCTGATCGAGCAACTCGGCGCGCGAGAGCGTAAAGTCTGATTCCACCCATCGATCCTCGACCGCGCGCAGGACCGGGCCGACAAGCGGGCCCTCCGGTACGCCGCTGGCCATGACGTCTGCGCCGCCCACGGGCAGTTCGGGGCGCCTCCAGATCGCCAGCCTTTGCTGCTGGGTTTTCCATTGCGCATCGGCATCCGGCTGGTCCGCCCGCAACAGGCTGATGCGGTCGCTCAGCGCCGTGCGACCAGCGCGGTAAGCGAGCCGGTAGAGCGCCTTTTCATTACTGTCGGGCCGAACAGCGTCAGGCGCTGGCAACGGCGCGAGCAGGCGTTTGCGTTCCTCATTGGACACTTTCATACGCCGTGCGAAGTCCGCCAGCGCGCGCTCGCCGTCGGTTGCGAGCGCCAGCACGCGCAGCAACGGGTCTGGTTCCGCCCCGTCGGCAAGATCCATGGCCGCAATGCGCTCCAGCCGCTCCGGGTGGCGCGCTTCGGGCATGACCTTTTCCATGACGCCGGTTTCCGTCATCGCTGTGATGGCAGTGTGCGGGGACGGGGCGCAGACCAGTTTCTTGAGTTCCATCCATATCCGCTCGGCGGAGATCTGTTCCAGACCAACGGCCAGCCGCGTGCAGGCTTCGATGCCTTCCCGATCGGGGTTGCCACGGCCGTACCAGGCGAAGAAGCGGAAGAAGCGCAGGATGCGCAGATAGTCTTCCCGAATGCGGGTTTCTGCATCGCCGACGAATACGATGCGATGCGCGGCAATGTCGTCGACACCGGCGCCGGTCGGATCGAACACTTCGCCGGAAGCGTCCGCATAAAGTGAGTTGATGGTGAAGTCGCGCCGCTGAGCGTCTTCCGCCCAGTCCTCGGTGAACGCGACAGTTGCGCGCCTACCGTCGGTTTCAACATCGCGGCGCAGCGTCGTGACCTCAAACACCGAACCGCTGGATACTACGGTCACGGTGCCATGCTCGATCCCGGTCGGATGCACCGCGCAGCCCGCCGCGCGCAGGACTCGTGAGACCGTATCCGGCGGTAGCTGGGTGGCGATGTCGATGTCGCTTGCTGTCAGGCCAAGCAGCGCGTTGCGCACGCAGCCGCCGACGAACCGCGCACTGGATGGGCGCTCCGCGTTGAGCGCGGCCATCACATGCTGGCTCGGCTTGGCGGTCAACCAGTCCGGATCCGGCAGGCGTGTCATTCGGGTTGATCGATGGCCTCATCGCGCGGCGCGACAGGCTGGGCGGCTGGGGGCGGCGCTTCCCTTTCCGGCGAGGTGATCTCGTCGCAATCAACGAGGCGGCCCGGCGTGCGCACGCCGTTTTCATAACGCGGCGCGAGCCAGCATTTGCCCTC
>JBHIWT010000206.1:0-5608 GCA_041987265.1 Hyphomonadaceae bacterium | reverse complement strand
GTAATACTCGTCCGAACGCTCATCGACCCGCGCGATCTTTTCCTTCTTCGGCGGCGGAGGCGGAGGCGTGCGGCTGCTCGACTTGCTCGGCGCCGGCGCTTTCGGCTTAACGTCGGCTTTTGGCGGCGGTGGCGGCGGAACGTCTCCGCCAGGCGCTTTGGCCTTCGGCGGTGGCGGCGGCGGTACGGCGCTCGTCGCAGCGGCGCCCGCCGGTTTGGGTGCGCCCTCCGGTTTCGCCGGCGCAGCCGCCGGCTTCGCTGCCTCTATGTCCGGCGGCCCGCCGGCAGACGTACGCTTTCCGAACACGTTCGACTCCTAGCGGCCCAGGATTTTCTTGATCAGCGAGCCCTTGGCCGCCTGAATTTCCCGGCCTGAAAGTGTAGCGGCCAATTCGTCGATGCCTTGCGCGCACTTGGATTCCGGCGCGACATCGAAAATCATCTGACCGTTATTCGCCGCCGTTCCGAACAATTGCGCATCGAACGGCAGCACCAGCGTCGGCTCGATCCCGATCGCCTGCCCGAAATCCTTCGCAGGAATTTCCGGACGCTTGGGAAGCCCGGCCATGTTCAGCACCAGCCGCGGCGGCGCATCATTGGGCCGTGAAGCCTTCAGGAAGTCGACAAGGTTCTTGCCGTTGCGCAGCGAGGCCAGGTCCGGCGTCGCCACAACGACAATCTCGTCAGAACTCATGATCGTAGTCTTGAACCAGTCAGACCAGATATGCGGAAGGTCCAGCACCACGAACGGCACCGACCCGCGCACCAGTTCCAGAACCTGCACATAGGTTTCCGGATCCAGATCATACGTCCGGTCCAGCGTCGCCGGCGCCGTGAACAGCGACAAACGCTCGCTCGCCTTGGCGATCAGCCGTCCCATCACCGCCTCGTCGAAGCGATCCGGAGACATCAGCGCATCCGCGATTGTCGCGGTGGTTTCCTGATTGAAGTCGAGACCCGTCGTGCCGAAATTGAGGTCCAGGTCGACCAGCGTGGAATTGACCTTGATCCGCTCGGACAAGGCCCACGCCAGGTTGTGCGCAACCGCCGAAGCGCCCACGCCGCCCTTCACGCCGGTCACCGCCAGCGTCTTGCCGACGAACGGCGTTTCCGGATCCGAGAACAGCGCAGCAATCGAACGGATCAGCTGAACCGGATTGATCGGCGCAACCAGATACTCGCTGACGCCGCGATCCATCAGTTCGCGATAAAGCCGGATGTCGTTCGTCTCGCCGACGACGACAACGCGAATGTTCTCATCGCAATGCTCGGCCAGCGCATCGAGATCCGCCAGCATTCTCTGCCGGTCGCCCGTCGCCTCGATCACCAGAACATTCGGCGTCGTTTCCTGCGAATAATACTGGATCGCCGCCGGCACGCCGCCTTCATGAACTTCCAGCGCCACGTTGGCCATGCGCCGGTCGTCGCCAATCCGGTTCATCAACGTCAGCAGAGGCGAACGCACACAGAAAGCATGCATCGAAATGCGCGGCAGGATCCGGTCCCCGCCTGTGGCGTTCGGAATGTAATTGACGTCGTCATCCTCGGTCGCATTCACGTACGCATCGACATTGTCGACCGGCAGATCCGGCTCGGCCGCCTCATCTTCAACGGCGTCCGCTTCAAACGCGGGCTGAGGCTCATCGACAGGCGGCGGCGCAGCTTCGAACTCCGTCTCAGCCTCAAAATCCTGCTCAGCTTCGGGCTCGACCTCCGCTTCAAGCTCCGACGCCAGCACAGCTTCGTCGGCGTCCACAGCCTCCAACTCGTCTTCTATCTTCTCCGCCGGTTCCGGATCGGAATCCTCGAACCGCAACAGGTCGTCGTCATCCTCGAACGAAATGTCCGAACCGTCGTCCACGCCCGCCAGCTCGGCGACGTCGTCAACATCGGTATCGGCGGTGTCGTCATCGAAGTCAGCGAGTATTTCTTCGACCAGGTCGTCGGCGGACAGATCCAGATCATCTTCCGCCGCAAGGTCGTCCTCCGGCCGCAGCGCGGCTGCGAACGTCGCGCCCAGCGGCGCATCCATGTCCAGATCCAGATCGTGCGCCAGATCCTCAAGGTCGCTCGACGGGCCGGTCTTGTCTTTTGTGTCAGTCATGATCCAAACCCCTCAGTCACTCGCTGGGTCACACTACTCTCCAATCGCCTGGCTGATCGCGCCGCTGGCTTCACGCTGGGCGCTTGTCGGCTCGCCATTGCGATATTTCTCGAACACGATCGCGCGGCGCTCGGCGTCTGCCGGATCCATCCGCTGCTCGCCAACCAGATCGGTCGGATCCGCAATCATCGCAGCAAGGTTGATCGACACAGAGCATCCGAACGACGGCATCACCGTGTTTGACGACGTGTTCTCGAAACGGGTCTCGTTGATCATCGGGCAATCGTTGACCACGGCTTCGTAGGTCCGATAGCTCAACACCAGCGGCTCGCCCGCCGCTCCGGTCTGACCCGGCGCGTCGACAACTCCCGACGGGGAAATACCGGCGGCCAACAGCACCGCGCGCGCTTCCGTCGCCGATTGCCACGGCGCAGAACCGGCAAAGCCGATCACGATCGGGCCCTTGCCCTCGGTGCGATAGGATTCAGCGAAATAGCTCACCGCCAGCCGCTCGGCTTCGCCCAGACTGTCGGAACGCCCTTCCGGCGACAGCTTCAGCTCCGCCGTGATCTCACGGGCGTGAATCTCGCGGTAATCGCCCTGCGAGACAGCGATCGTCTTGCTGGAATGCGAACAGGCGCCCAAAGCGACAAGCGCGGAAATGGTAAGAAGAGAGGCCTGAGTGCGGCGTGTCATTCTGCGCTCCATCAATCGAATATGAACCCGCTGGCGCCCGACGGCGTGGTTGAGTTGTCAACCGCCGCGCCCGGCACTGCGTAGACTTCGTTCAGCCGCCCGAAGAAGATCGTCTTGGCGTCGCGCGGCGTGACATAACCATCGTCCGGCTCGCGGATACGCTGCGGATCGGTCGGATCGACCAGGTACGGGGTCACGATCACGACCAGTTCGGTTTCATCGTTCTGGAAGTCGCGGCTCCGGAACAACGCGCCGAGAACCGGCAGGTCTTTCGCGCCGGGAATCCCGTCAAGGCTCTGCCGCGTCTGCTCCTGGATCAGGCCGGCGATCACAAGGCTGCCGCCCGACGGCATCTCGACAGTCGTCTCCGCGCGGCGAACCTTCAGCGCCGGCACCGAAATGGTCTGCCCGATGCTCGCCTGCCCGGTGCTCGGATCCACGCCCGCAACCGAGCGCGACTGGAATGCGCCCTGCTGCGTCAGCTCCGAAACCTCGGTCGAGATCTGCAGCGAAATCCGCCCTTCAGAAAGAACCACCGGCGTAAATCCGAGACCCACACCGAAAGGCTTGAACTCGATCCCGATCGCGCCCTCATCCTGAGCAACCGGAACCGGGAACTCACCGCCGGCAAGGAATTGCGCGCTCTCACCGGAAATCGCCGTCAGATTCGGCTCCGCCAGCGTCCGCAACAGCCCAACCCGCTCCAGCGCGCTGATGCTGCTGGCGATCGAACTTTGCGCCAGGCCCTGCGAAACGTTGACGTCGTCGATCGACGCCGCAAGCCCGCCCAGCGCGGAACCGGCAACGTTGAACCCGTTCGTCGTCGCGAACTCGAAGACGTTCTGCCAGTCGCCGCCCTCGATCGCGCCAAAACCGATACTGCCGGCCAGGTTGACGCCCAGCTGCTTGATCACCGAGCGCTGCATCTCGACGATGCGCACCTTCAGCGCAACCTGATCCTTGCCCTGGATCGTCAGCATGTTGAGGACGTCTTCCGGTCGTGTCGTGTATTGCTGCGCCAGTCGCAGCACGCGGTCGTTCGCCGCGATGTTCGGAACCATGCCCGCGAGGATGATCCGGCCATTGACGACCTCGATCTCCACATTGGCGTCCGGCACATAGCGCTTGATCAGCTTCGCAAGCTGGTCCGTACCGGCCACCCCGGTCGTAACCGAAACGTCCAGCACCATCAGCTTGGCGCCGCCGCGCCCGAGAAACACGATATTGCTCTCGCCCTGCTGCATTCCCATGATCGCGACGCGCCGGCGATCGCGCGCCGTCACGTTTGCGATGTCGGGATTGGCGACGATGATGTCGACGATGTCGGCGTCGAACTCGAGCATGTAAGTCTTGTTGACCGTCAGCGTCAGCGCTTCCTGCGCGCCCTGCGCCGGCGCATCGGCGATCGCCATCCTCTGCGCTTCGCCGCCGCTCAATTCATTCGATTGCGCTGCAGCGGGCAGCGCAATCAATCCCCCAACCAGCAGGGCGGCGATTTTCGACATCGGCCTCATGTTACACCTCAACCTGCGGGAACCGTGGAAACTCTCGGCGCCCCGTACCGAAACACACGTATGTTCTGGTTCGTGCCGTCCCTGTACGACCTGCCGACGGCCGTAGCCCCCGACCGGTCCTGGAGGTCCGCAATCGAACGCAATGCAATCTTCAGATCGCCGGTCGCATCAGCGGCCATCAGCAGATTCGCGTCCGGATTCGCCAGCTCGAAGGTCACGCGCGAACCGATCAGAACCGCAGCCTGACCCTGAACCGGCGGGCTGTAGATCCCGTCGATCGCAAGCACGCGCACATTCTGCAGAAGGGTTTCAACCGCACGATCGCCGATCATCGGCTCCGTACCGATCGGATCGCGGATCACGCTAACATCCACGCGGTCCTGCGGCAGAATGAACCCGCCGCCCGCGTTCTCGACGTTGATCTCGACCGAAACGGCGCGCATGCCAGGCGACAGCATCGCCGCCATGAAGCCCTGCTCGCCGGCATGAACCAGTTTCTCGCGCACGATCGGCTCGCCCATCACAATGCGGGCGACCGCAACTGCGCCGACATAGTCTTCCAGCGCTTCCGGGCTGTTTTCCTTCTCCAGGAAATTCGGCGTCTCGGTTTTCTCCGGCCAGTCCTGCCATAGAAGGTCCTCAACCGTCACGAACCGGCCGACCGGAATCTCGCGGCGCGCAACCAGAACCTGCTTGGTCGAAGGCGGCGGCGCCTCGACAGACGCTGCAACCGCTGGCGCAGGCGCCTGAATTGAACGAATAAGGAAAACTGCAGCGATAGCCGCGCCCGCTGCAACCAGCAGAATGATGAGCCGCACTGGCGACATTGAACCCTCCAACAGGCCCCCGAATCCCTAAGCGGGAGTTCTTGATCCTGCGGAGACTTTCACGAGTGCTCTAAAGGATAGTTAACTGCTCATCGCCCGCGCCTAGACGCTGAGCGACGCCATCCCGCTGGCGAGGACAGGCGACGCCGGCGCCGCCAGCAACGCCCCTGCCGCAATCGCAACCGCGTAGGGCGCGCCCTCATCCGGCGACAGCAGACGCGCCGCCCAGGGCTGGTCCGACTGCACCTTCATCCGGCGCAACGCGATCAGCACAAAAGCAAGCAAGCCGCCCGCAATCGCCATGCCCATGACGAATTGTCCGGTCGCCGCAAGGCCGGTCCACAACGACGTCGCAGCGATCACTTTGGCGTCCCCGCCGCCAAAAACATTCAGATAGAAAAGGCCGGCGCATACGATCAGCACCGCCGCGCCAAACGCCATGTGCATGCCGATATCGCCCATCGACAA
>JBHIWT010000205.1:0-5678 GCA_041987265.1 Hyphomonadaceae bacterium | reverse complement strand
GCTTCGCCCCGTCGGCCACCCCCGGCGTCCAGACGTTGAGGAACAGGCAGTCCTCGCTCATCGCCTCCCGGTCGCCGCGCTGCGGGCAGGCCGCGCCATACTCCCTCGCATCGCGCACTTCAGACCAGGCATCCGGCGCCCGCGGACGCTCAAACCGCACCGGCCCGGTATCCGCCCCATATCGCACGCCCTTGAAGACGGAGATCTCGCCATCGCGATACCCACGCACCGGCCCGTACGCCGTTCGCATCACCGGCGCATCACTTCGCGATTGCGCGGTCGCCGCACACGCTGAGACCAGCGCCGCCGAAGCGCCCGCCCCCACAACCTGCCTGCGATTGAAATCCATCTTTCCTCACCCGGATTTTCAGCGGTCTCGCGCCGCGTGCCTGTCAGTTCCACCGACCAGCCGTCCGAAAAGGAACAGCGATCAGCTACGCACTTCCCCAGCCAGAGCCAACGCTTCTTTGGCCAGCGCCGTCACCGCATCGTAATTGCCCGCCTCGATTTCCTTGGCCGGCGTCAGCCAGCTCCCGCCGCACGCAATCACCGACGGCACACCGAGAAACTCTTTCAGATTGCTCGCCGACACGCCGCCCGTCGGCATGAAGCTCATCCCCCGGAACACCGATCCCAGCGCCTTCAGCATCGGCACGCCCCCAGCCAGCCCCGCCGGAAAGAACTTCACCGTCCGCAGGCCAAGATTCCACGCGCGCTGCACCTCGCTCGCCGTCACTGTCCCGGGAAACACTTCAAGGTTCTTCGACTGGCAGAACGTCACCACGCCCTCGTCCAGCCCCGGCGACACGATGAACTGTGCGCCGCGCCGGACGCACTCCTCAGCCTGGTCCTTCGACAGCACGGTCCCGGCCCCGACCACCGCATCCGGCGCGCCCTTGGCGATCGCCTCCAGACAATCCAGCGCCGCATCGGTCCGCAGCACAACCTCGATCACATGCAGCCCGCCAGCCTGCAGCGCCTTGGTCGTCTTCAGCGCCACGTCCGGATCGTCCGCCTGCACCAGCGGCACAACAGGAGCAGTCTTCAGGCGGTCAGCGATCATGGGAACATTCCTCGTCTCGGGTCTGGCGCAATACCTATCGTTGCACCCTACCCGATCCGTCGCCCGACATCAGCTTCTCGACCTCCCTGACCGTCACAAGATTGAAGTCTCCGAGAATCGAGTGCTTCAAACAGCTGGCCGCCACGGCGAATTCCAGCGATTGCTGGCGATCCTCGAACGCGTTCAGCCCGTAGATCAGGCCGGAAGCAAAGCTGTCGCCGCCGCCGACCCGGTCAATGATGTCCGTGATCTCGTACCGGCGGCTCAGCCTGAAACCATCCCGTCCGCGCAAACACGCCGACCAGCCATTGGTGTCCGCACTCTTGCTTTCGCGCAGCGTGATCGCGATCAGGTCCATCTCCGGATAAAGATCCAGCATCTTGGCCGACAGCGCTTCGTATTTCTTCGTATCCAGCTCGCCGCTCTCGACATCGACATCAACGGTCACGCCAAGAGACTTCTGGCAATCTTCCTCGTTGGCGATGCCGACATCGACATACTTCACCAGCTCGCCCATCACTTCCGGGGCCTTCTTGCCGTACTTCCACAGCTTGCCGCGATAGTTGAAGTCGCACGACACCGTCACGCCCGCCGCCTTCGCCTGCTTCACACACTCAAGCGACAGGTCCGCAGCCGACTGCGTCAGCGCCGGCGTGATACCCGTGATGTGCAGCCACTTGGCGCTGCTGAACACATTGTCCCAATCAAAGTCTCCCGGCCCGCAATCTGCGATCGCAGAATGGGCGCGGTCATAGACAACATTCGACGGGCGCTGGTTGGCGCCGGTCTCGAGGAAGTAGATTCCAATCCGGTCACCGGATCGGCGGATGTACCGCGTGTCGACCCCGTGCTTGCGCAGCTCGCGCACCGCGCCGTCGCCGATCTCGTTGTCCGGCAGCGCCGAAATGAAGGCGGCGTCCAGCCCGTAATTGGACAGCGCCACCGCCACGTTGGCTTCTCCCCCGCCAAACGTCGCCTCGAATGCAGGCGATTGAAAAAACCGCTCGTTTCCCGGCGTCTTCAGCCGCAACATGATTTCGCCGAAGGTCAGGAAATTCGACATCGTCACTCGCTCCAATCAAACCTTCGCGTCAACGCGCCAGCCAGCCGCCATCCACCGCCAGCACAGTGCCGTGCACATAGTCAGACGCACTCGACGCCAGGAACACAGCCGCTCCCGCCAAGTCCTTGGGATCACCCCAGCGTCCCGCCGGGATCCGGCCGAGGATTTCCGTATTGCGCTTTTCATCCGCCTGCAGCGCCGCCGTGTTGTTTGTCGCGAAATAGCCCGGCGCGATGGCGTTCACATTGATGCCCTTCGCCGCCCACTCGTTCGCGAGCAGCTTGGTCAGCCCCGCCACGCCGCTCTTGGACGAGGTATACGACGCAACCCTGATACCGCCCTGAAACGACAGCATCGAAGCAATGTTGATGATCTTGCCCTTCGCCCCGCGCCCCACCATCGAGCGCGCCACGGCTTGGCTGAGAAAGAACAGCGTCTTCAGGTTGACGTTCATCACCTCGTCCCAGTCGGACTCGGTAAACTCCAGCGCATCGTTGCGTTTGATCGTCCCGGCATTGTTGACGAGAATGTCGACCGGACCCAGCTCCGCCTCGGCGGCCTTGACGATCTCCTCGACCTTCGACGCATCGCCGAGATCGGCCTTCACGAATGCGAATCTTCGCCCAAGCTTCGTTACCGCAGCTGCCGTCTCCGCCGGCTCGGTTCGGCCCACCGCTGCGATATCCGCGCCGGCCTCAGCCAGTCCGATCGCTAGCCCCTGGCCCAGCCCGGTGTTTGCGCCAGTCACCAGCGCCACCTTACCCGTCAGATCAAACGCAGCGCTCATCCGCCGCCCCTTTCATCTTGTCCAGTTCGCGCAACCGATACGTTCCTCCGCGCGTACGCCGTACCCGCCACATTCGCCCGGGAGAATGTTCGGCCCGGCGCTCAAACCAACGCCGCCAGACCCAAATACGGTAACCGGTGTCATGACAGCTCCGGCCACTCCGGGCAACACAAGGCCACGCGCATTTTCCACCCGATCGCCGATCAGAGGCAACGGCAACGAGAGCGTCGAGCCGCCCTCCCCATGACCGCTCATCCTGACATTCGCCGGAATGTCAGTTGCTGGATCGGCCTCAGCCTGGCGCCCCCTATCCCGCCACCCCGCGCAGATAGTCGCTGATCGCCTCGTCCTGCGAATTGGCGAAGAAGTATTCTTGGAACTTCTCGCCTGAAACAGCCGCCTTCAGAAGATCCTGGTCGACCGCTTTCAGCACACTCAGCATGTCCTTGGTCGCCGCATCCTTCACGCCTGCGAGGATCGTCCGGTTCTTGGCCATGATCGCCGCGCGCTCCTTGGGATACCCCACACCGCTCTCACCCTCGAACAGCTTGCGATAGCAATCCTGCAGGTTCAGCTCCGCGGCCCACCCGAAGCCCTTGGCGTATGGCATCGAAATGCAATTGCCGTCATTGATCTGCGCAAACAGGAAGGCGTCCGTCGGATCGATCAGCAGGCCGCAGAACACGCCGGGCATCGAATTGCACGCCAGCATCGATCCCATGCCTGTGCCGCACCCCGTGACCACGAAATCCGCCGCCTTCGAGTTAAGCAGGATGCCCGCCAGCAAACCGTTCATGATGTAGGTGAGCGAAGCCTTATCTTCGGCGCTGTACATCCCATAGTGGAAGACCTTGTGGCCAAGCGGCTCGGCGACGGATGTCAGGGCGTCATGAATGATTTCGTTCTTGGCCGCCTGGCTGTTCTCGACGATCAGGGCGATTTTCATGCTGAGCTTCTCCTTGGTCCGCAGCTTCGCAGTGACTTGCGACCTCCAATACTCGCTTTTGCTACCGGTGTCATCCCGAAGCAGACAACCGCTCAATAATGGTGCGGCTTAAGACGTTCCGGCGGGGTGTCTGCGAATATTCGCCAACACCATTCTGCGAATCTCAGCGCAAAGGCGCGGTCGATTCACGCACCACGATTTCCGGCTCGAATGTCACCGTCTCATCCTGCGGCACGCCCTTGGTTCGTCCTTTCAGAAGTTCCGCCGCGGCCCTGCCGATTTCGCGAATAGGCGAGCGGATCGTCGTCATCGGCGGCCACACCCGCGCCGCCATCGGGGTGTCGTCGTAGCCGACAATCGACAGGTCTTCAGGAATGCTCAGTCCCGCCTTCCGCGCGGCGACATACACCCCCATCGCCATCTCGTCGTTGCCGGCGAAGATCGCCGTCGGCCGCTTGTTCCTGAACAGCAGACGCTCCGCAGCCTTCACGCCAGAATCGAACGTGTAGGCGCCTTCTACCGTCAGCCCGGGTTCCAGCTTCAGCCCGAACTCCTCCAGTCCGGCTCGAAACCCTGCCCGACGTTCGTGCGTCGACCGGAATGTCTCCGGCCCGTGAATATGCCCGATCAGCTTGTGCCCCATCGCGGCAAGGTGGCGCGCTGCCTGCTCCGCTCCGGTTGCATCATGCGTGCGCACCATGTGTTTCGGCGCATCGAGTTCGACTGATGCGATCCGCACATAATCGCACTTCAACTCCCGCAACGCCGCAGCAATGCCTTCGTCTTCCGACACCGACGGCGTAAGGATCATACCGAACGGTCGCTGTTGTACAGCGAAGGCGTGCAGCTGTTCGCGGACATTGGGATCGCCCCTGTCGCACGGCCTGAGCACGAGCTGGAAGCTCGTATCGTTCAGCGCATCAAGGATCCCGCGCTGCATGTTCACGATGTATTGCGGGCTTGGATTGTCATAGACCATCGCGATCAGGAACGAGCGCTGGAACGCCAGAGCCCGCGCGCTCGGGTCAGGCGAGAAGCGGTGCTCCTCGATGATCGCCTTCACGCGCTTGCGCGTCTCATCACGCACCATCGGGCTGTCATTGATGACCCGCGAGACGGTCTTCTTTGACACCCCGGCCAGCCGCGCGATCTCATTGATCGTCAGCTTGCCCGACTCGGCCTTCTCACCCGCAATCGAGACTGTTTTTTCTGGACGATCTGATTTCGGCACGTTTCAGCCCTGACCGGATGATTCCCTGCAACATCTAGTGGCCGCGCAGCACAGCTTGCACAAGCCATATGCCGTTCGGGATCAGGTCCCCCGGGCTTGTGCGCCGGAATCCAGCGCATTTTCGGCCCGCGGCGCCATCGTTTCCATGTCCCATTGAGCCGGATCGAACGTCCGCCGGGTCGAAGGCGCAGTCGGATATCCGCCAACTTCGTCCTGGCTGTCGATAATCATTCCGCGCCCCTCGGCGACATCGGCGAACACCCTCACATCGTGGGCGTCTCGGTCCCAGGGTCGCGCCCCGGCATTCGCCAGCACGAACTTTTCGACATCGACAGCCGGGATCGGCGCCAGCCCGCCCGGCACACCCATCGCCGCGGATCGCTCGATGATCTGCGCCCGGCCAGTTGTGTTGCGTCCACGGCGCGGCAAGTCCTGCCCCCAGCGATCGACCGCGATATTGTCGCTTGCGTACAGCTCGAGATCGCCATCGCCGCCGAGAATCACCAGTGGCAAACCTTCCGGTGTCGACGGACCCGCCCGCAGCACATTGCCGACCAGGTCCATCTTGCCGACCTCATATGGGACATC
>JBHIWT010000204.1:0-5687 GCA_041987265.1 Hyphomonadaceae bacterium | reverse complement strand
CCGTCACCCTGCTCGGCCCGCCACGCGAGTATGAGGGCGGCAAGGGTTCGGCGGTCGCAGCGCGGATCGATGTCGGCGACCACGTCCTGGCGATGACCCGGGCCAAGACCGGGATTTCCCGTTCCGTCCTTTTCGAGCTGAAACCGGGCCGGCCGGCTGTGTCAGCGGCCGATGGCGCCGATGAGAGCCTATCTGATCTGGTGCATGCAATCGGGCCAGACCAACTGCGCGATCTAATCCAGCGGCTTGCTGCCGGCCTCACCCGTCCTGTGCATACGCCTGACACAGCGGCGGATCGCGGCGGCGCGCTGGCATTGCTGGCTTCATTCAACCGGATGCTCGAAGCGGCGGGCAGCGGGATCGATCTAGGCGCTGCGCTCGGTCCTGCGCCGGCGGCCGCGGCGCAGGCAACCGCCGAAGCGCGTGCATCGGCCCAGCGCGGCAACTGAGACCTATCTCAAACGAAAACGGCCCGGCGAAATGCCGGGCCGTCTCATTAGGTCTTACTGCGTCGCCGCAGATGCTTACGGAGCGATCGTGATCGCAACTTCCGCACGGCGGTTCAGCGGCTCGCGCACGCCGTCGGCGGTGGCGCGGGCCTGATCGGATTCACCACGCGCTTCGGTGGTGATCGATCCTGCAGGAACGCCCGTCGCGACCAGGGCGTCGCGAACGGTCGCCGCACGACGCGCTGACAGCGCTTCGTTGTAGGCATTGCCGCCGGACGAGTCGGTGTGGCCTTCGACCACAACCAGCGTCACCGAGCAGTCGCCGTCGCGAACGCGCGCGATCGCCTGGTTCAGCACGTCCTGGTTCGAAGCCGTCAGATCCGAACGATCCCACTCGAAGTAGACCGTGAACGGTTCCGGCTGCGTCGCACACGCATCAGCCTGCGTCGTCTGGTTCACAGGCGGCGGCGGAGGCGGAGGCGGCGGAGGCGGCGGCGGGGGTGGCGGCGGCGGAGGCGGAGGCGGCGGAGGCGGCGGAGGCGCCGCGAATTGCCAGCGCAGACCAGCCGTTACCGCGTGCTCGTTGTACGAACCGCTGTAAGCGCCGTCCCGGCCACGGAAGTCCAGATCGTCGATGCCGGTGTAGGAATAGCCGAGGTCGGCAGTCAGACGCTCGGAAAGCGCGATGCCGAGACCCATGACTGCGCCGTAGGCAAAGCCGCTGTCGCTGTCGTCCAGACCGTTGGCGCCGACTCCGCCAACGCTATAGAGCGAGGCTGCGCGCGTATCGACGCGACCAACACCTGCGGACAGGCCGACATACGGGCGGACATCGCCGCCAGCGTTGAAGTCCTTGATGATGGATCCCATGAAGGTGCTGACGCGGGTGCTGCCCTCGCCTTGCGGACCCGTCGTGCCGGCGGGCTGGGTGCCGACGAATGAGTCAGCAATGCCGAGATCCAGCTGGCGATAGGTGCCGACGCCTTCCAGGCGGAAGCCGTTGGACAGGCCGTATCCAAGGCCAAGGCCGTAGGTCCAGTCAAAGTCGAGGCTGCCACGGCCGTCAAGCGCGCCGTTCACACCGACCGGACCGTCGATGTCGTGAGTTCCGTCTACAACGCCACCCAGTTTGGCGGTACCGTACCAACCTTCCTGGGCATGCGCGACTGCGCCTACCGAAACCATTGTCGCGGCCGCGGTGGCGCACATTAGTGCTCGTTTCATTCCGTTCCCCTTTACTTCGAGGCACCCCGGCGCGACCATTCGCGCGCCAATTTTTAGAACGCGGCTGCTCCGCATTCGTTCCTCGCGTAACATGGTTTTCTGGTTGTTGGCGATAGGCGCAGCCGCCTCCCAATGTGACGGTTGTGTATTTTTCTGCCGAACGCGTCGGTGGGGACACAATCACCCCCAAGAAGCCCACATTTTCAGGGAAAACAGGCAGTTGCGACACATTCGCGCGAAACGCGCGGGGCAGTATTTTTTCGCCTCAGCACATTCTGACGCACGGCCAGAGCGCCGGAATCAGACGCGCTGGAGCGTCTGAACAGCGAATCGTTTGGCTAGAGAAAACCAGGCGCAGGCGACGTCCGCAGTCGCGCCAGCATCGCTTCCTGAATCCGGTCGGATCAGGTAAATCGCAGAAGCACAGAACGGCTGGCGGCGCCGAAGTCGAAGATCGCCATCAGGTTGTCGATCCGCCGCTTGGCCAGATAGCGCAGCAATGTCGTACGGTAGGCCCAGGCCACGGTCGTGCGTCCACGGAACCGCCGGGCGGGTATCCGCGCATAGAGCTGGCGGATGAAACGGCAGTCCTCGGCTTCGAGTTCGTAGGAACGGCTCAACGCCATGTCGAGCAAGCCGACAGCGGAAGCGTAGCGCACATAGTGAGCCTCGTCCCCGTCGAGGTCGCGGCACAACAAATCCAGCAGGCGTTCCAGCGAACGAGCCTCTACCAGGCGCGGCTTGGCGTCTGACGGAAATTCGATGTCGGTACGGCCCTCCTCCCGCCTGCGTGCGGATACGGCCGCCAGTTGCGACATGATCGCCATGATACGGCCGTTGACCACCGAGGCATTCGAGATGCTGCCGTCATGCAGGCGCATCTGGCCATACGGCTCATCGATATTCATCAGCGGCCCGATATCTCGCAGGCGCCAGTAGAGGTCCGTGTCTTCCGAGTGGATCACATACCGATAGCCGTTGACCGCCTTGAACGCGTCGGCGCGCACCATCAGGAACGGGTGCAGAAGGTAAGGCTCGGTCGAGGGATAGGTTGTGTAGTCGGCCGCCGCCGGATCTCGCACCTTGTAGGTTGTGCCGGTCGGCTTGCCCGACTTGTCGATGTGCACGCACGAGCCGGATAGCGCGACCGTCTCCGGGTTGGCGTTGAACACAGCCAGTTGCTTCTCGATCCGGTCGGGGAAGGAGATGTCGTCTGCATCCTGCCGTGCGATGAACGGCGCCGTGGATTTCTCAAGGCCGAGGTTCAGCGCGGCGACGATTCCGCCATTGGGCGTACGGATCACCACGACGCGATCATCGCGCTGAGACAGTTCATCCAGGATCCGGGGCGTGTCGTCGGTCGACCCGTCATCGATCACAAGCACGCGCAGGCGCTTCTCGGTCTGAGCAAGCAGGGATTCAACAGATTCCGCGATCGTCTCCGCGCCGTTGTAGACCGGCAGCAGCACGTCCACGATGGGTTGATCCGGGCGATCCGATGGCATGTCGGTCAGTATCCTCACAGGCGCCAGAGCGCGAAAGCGGCGAGCTCACGCAGCAAGCGATGTGCCATGCGCAACCTCGCCGCAATCGCGCGCGAAGCCCGCATATTCACCATAAACTCGCAGAGCCGGCGGGCCAGCCGCCGCAGGACGGCTCAGGCCGGTGAAAGCTTCACCGCCGTACCGAACGCAAGGATTTCCGCCGCGCCCTGCGTGATCGTCGACGTGGTAAACCGCATGCCGACGATGCCGTCCGCGCCCATGCGCTTGGCGTCGGCGACCATCCGGTCGAACGATTGCTCGCGCGCTTCTGCAATCATCTTGGTGTATTCGGTCATCTCGCCACCCACGATGTTGCGCGGGCCTGCGACGAAGTCGGTCCCGACATGCTTGGCGCGGATCACGTTGCCGCGGCACACGCCGAGCGTTTCGGTAATCTTCTGGCCGGAGATGGTTTCGGTCGTCGCGACAATCATGTTCGCCCCCTACATATCGACGTTTTTTTCGTAGTAATCGTCTTCCCTGTTGTTCAACCGCTGCTGCAGCACGCGCCAGCAGACGAACACAAAGAGCGCTGCAACGCCCAGCACCGGAAGGCCGAACGGAAACGTCGCCACCACGCCGACGATCAGCATGATCGCGTAGCCGATTGCGGCGACGCCCCCGACGATGATGATCCCTATCAGTGCGATCTTGTCCAAGGCCATGACTTCGTCCTTTCGCATCCGATCCCGGCGCTGTCGGCGCCTACCCTCCGCTCAGGGGCGGCAACAGCGCAATCTCGTCCCCCGCTGTGAGCGTGGTCTCGTCTTCATCGACAACCAGTTCCTGATTGACTGCGACCCGGACAGACGGCGCCGCGATCATATCGGCAAGGTCCGGGTGGTCTTCGGCAAGGCGCGCACGCAATCGCGCGACCGTGTCCGCACGTTCCGGCAACGCGACACTATCGGCCCCGAATGCATCCTTCAGGCGGCCGAAAAGCAGAACTGACCCTTGTCCGCTCATCGTCTATCCGCCGGTGTGAGACATGGTGCGCGGACTGGCCGGCGTGGACAGGCGCGACGCGTCAAAGTCATGCCCCTGCGGTTTTGCGGCGATGGCGCCGAGAATGGCCTGCCGCAGGGCTGCGCCCGTCGGGTCGCCGCGCAGCGCTTCCCGCAGGTCGGCTCCGTCCTCGCGACCCAGGCAGGTATAAAGCCGGCCCGTGCAGGTCAGCCGGACGCGGTTGCAGCTCTCGCAGAAATTGTGGCTCAGCGGGGTGATGAATCCGAGGCGGCCGCCGGTCTCCTCAACGCGCACATATCGGGCCGGCCCGCCGGTGGAATCCGGAAGGTCCGTCAGCGTCCAGTCCCGCTCCAGCCCGGCGCGCACATCCTGTAGCGACAGAAAGTCTTCTGCCCGGTCGGTTTCCGCTTCGCCCATCGGCATGGTTTCGATAAGGGTGATGTCGGCGCCGCGATCGTGCGCATAACGGACAAGGTCCGGGATCTCGGTATCGTTCACGCCTTTCAGGGCGACGGTGTTGAGCTTGACCTTGAGGCCCGCCGCCAGCGCGGCGTCAATCCCACCAAGCACAACGTCGATCATGTCGCGACGCGACAGGCGCTCGAATACATCCCGCTTCAGCGTATCAAGCGAGACGTTGATCCGGCGTACGCCGATCGCCGCCAGGTCGCCGGCGTACTTTGACAGCAGCGTGCCGTTGGTCGTCAGCGTCAGTTCGTTCAGCCCATGGCCCAGATGCCGGGCGAAGCGGGCCATCAGCTCGATGAAATCCTTGCGCACCATGGGCTCGCCGCCCGTGATCCGCAGCTTGTCGACGCCGAAGGCGGCGAACTGGGTCACCAGCGCATCCAGTTCCTCGAAGGACAGGACATCCTTGCGCAGAAGAAAGGTCATCCGTTCGGGCATGCAATAGGTGCAGCGCAGGTCGCAGCGATCGGTGATCGACAGGCGCAGATAGCTGACGCGGCGCTGGAAGCTGTCGACAAGCGCGCGCGGCTCGTCGCTGACGGCCCCCAGCGGGCTGCCGGTCCCTTCCGCCGCCATCGGGCGCTTGTTGATCAGCGTGTAAGCCATCGCCTCAACATAGTGGGGCTTTCCGCCAAGTCGAGCGGTCTGCTTTCAGGCCCGCAGGTGGCCTCAGGCCGAAGATGCGGCAATTCCCACGCTCGGCGCCTGTGGCGGCGGTTTGATGTTGCAATGCAGCATGACCGCTGTATCACCCGGCCATTCCTCCCCAACCCAGACACGCAGGCGATTCTCCTTGCCCCTACCTTCCCTAGCCGCAATCGCGGGCCGGTATTCCGTTGACTCCATCCGGCAGCGCAACCCCTCGCTGACCTCCATCGCCGGCATCAAGACAGAGCTGCTGGCGGGTCTGACTGTCGCGCTGGCGCTGGTTCCCGAGGCTGTGGCGTTCGCCTTCGTCGCCGGCGTGCACCCGCTTGTCGGGCTCTACGCCGCCTTTCTGGTCGGCCTCATCACCGCGATGTTCGGCGGGCGGCCG
>JBHIWT010000203.1:0-5698 GCA_041987265.1 Hyphomonadaceae bacterium | reverse complement strand
CCACCCGCACCTTGCCACCGTCCACCGCCAGCGGCGGCAACAGCAATTCATCGCCTGGATAGACCACCCACGGACGCTCCAGCCCGTTCATCACCGCCAGCGATCGCGTATCGATCGAAAACCGCAGCGCCGCCGAAAACAGTGTCTCGCCGCGCTCCACCGTATGAATGTTCGGCGGCGGCAACATGATCACCTGCCCGACTTCCAGACTGTCCGGCGACGCCAGCCGGTTGGTCTCCACCAGCGCGCGCACGTTCACGCCATACTGGCCCGCAATCTTGGAAAGGCTGTCGCCGCGCCGCACCGTGATCCGGCGCTCGGCCACGCTTGGCCGCGCAACCCGCTTGGCCCCGCCCGGCCGGCCGCGCGTCTCGGGAACCAGGGCCGCCGCCTCCTGAACCGCAGGCGAACTCGACACAGCCGCCGCATCGCGCACCCAGTCACGATGCCCGCCCGCAGGCGAAGCCGTACCCGCGCCGCGATACTCGATCCCCGGCGCCGGGCGTGCGGCATTGCCGGCGCAAGCCGCCAGGGCGACCACCGCCATGGCGCCAATCCAACCAGAGCGCACGAGGACCGTCATCCGAATCATCCATCCCGCTGATCCGGGAATGGACCACGATTCACCGCGCCGCCGAACGGGGACAGCAATCAACCCACATGAATTGCACGCCGACCCTGAGCCTACAGCTCCAGCGCAACGCCCGCTTCAAGCGGTGTAAACTCGGTTGGAAACAACGGCGTCTCGATCATCTGCCCGGTCTCACCGCGAACGAACTTCACCATCCGCTGGTGATCGCCCTCGCCCATCGGAGCCAGCAACATACCCGCCGGCGACAATTGCGCCAGCAAAGCTTCCGGCGGCGCCTCCACGCTGGATGTCAGCACGATGCGATCGAACGGCGCCTCCTCCGGCCAGCCCTCGCGCCCGTCGCCAAACGCCACCTCCACGCGCGACAGGCCCAGATTGTCCAGCGCCCGCTGCGCCCGGCCGACAATCGTCCGGTAGCGATCCATCGAGCACACGCGCCGGGCCAGCCGCCCCATGATCGCGGCCAGGTAGCCCGAACCTGTCCCCACCTCCAGAACCGACATCTCGCGCGTCAGCCGCAAGGCCTCAACAATCAGCGCCACCGTAACCGGCCTCGTCTGCGTCTGCCCGCAATCGATCGGCAATTCGACATTGTCCCACGCCATGTCGATGAACTGCGACGCAACGAACGGCTCGCGCGGCATCTTTTCGAACGTCTCGGCCAGCCTCTGGTCCATCACCCCCGCCGTGCGCAAAGCAAGAACCAGCTTCGCGGCGCCGTCGCGGGAATAGGCAACGCTCATCAGGTTCGCCTCTTGCGCCTAGTCGCCGACCTTGAACGACGCTGCGAGTTCATCACGGAATTTGTGGTGCGTCATGTCGATATGCAGCGGCGTCACTGAAATGCGCCCCTCATAGATCGCCCGCAGGTCCGTGCCCTCCGGCGGCTGCGACAGCGCCCCGGAATAACCGATCCAGTAATAATCCGTCCCGCGCAGGTCCTGCCGCTTGTCGAGGTGATTCAGGTGCTGGTCGCGGAAGCCATGCCGCGTCACTTCAACGCCCGAAACATCTTCCGGCAACCGGTCCGGAAAATTCACGTTGATCACCGCATCCTTCGCCCAGCCAACTTCCAGCAGCGCCTTCAGCACCTTCGGTCCCCACGTGCGCGCGGTCTCCCAGGGGATCGGCTGCCCCCGCCGGAAATTCCGTCCCTGCGAAAACGCAATCGACGGCACGCCCAGATGCATCCCCTCGATCGCCGCCGCCACGGTTCCCGACTGCGAAGTGTCCTCGGCCAGGTTCTGCCCGCGATTGACGCCCGACAGCACGAGGTCCGGCGGATTGTCTTTCATGATGTCGAGAATACCCAGCAGCACCGCGTCCGACGGCGTCCCGTCCACGGCAAAGCGTTTCTCACCTTCCTCGCGCACCCGCACCGGCGCGTTCAGCGTGATCGCCCGCGCCTGCCCGGACTGTTCCTGCTGCGGCGCGGCGATCCACACATCGTCCGTCACCGAACGCGCAATATCCTCCAGAACGGCCAATCCCGGCGCAAACACGCCATCATCGTTCGAAAGAAGTATGCGCATGCTATCGGCTCCCGTTCGTCCACGCTCCAGCGGCTAGTCTTCCCAAACGCGAAACGCAAGTGAAGCGCCGCTCATGCAACGCCTTCGGCAGGATAGGCGCCGAGGATAGATTCAGATCTGTCCAACACCCCACCGCCCGGGCGCATACTCATTCCATCGTCATCCACGAAGGGCGGATCCCCCAGGAACCGGATGGCGGGCGATCATGCGTCCTCGCGGCGCGGACCGGGTGCACCAGTCCGGCCCCGCAGCAACAGGCAAGATCGCGCGGGGCGCGCCTTCTGCGCCACGAAAGACACGCCGCGTCAGGCCTCACACCCCCGGCGTGGCGAATTGAAATACGAGCTACCGGCCTGAAGCTGCGCCCCGCGCCCTTCACCCCCGGCGATACCTCCAGCGCTCCTTGGGCGTCTGGAGCCATTGGCGCATCGCCGGTTCAAGGCGCTATCCGATGTAGAACGTCACCCGCAGCACGCGCGAGCGGCTCGCCATCCTGCAATTGCGCAGGTCTGCGCCCTTCTCGGGCTCCAGCCGCCAGTCCTTCACCGCCTTGAGAACCGCGTCCGAAAATGACTGCAGCGGGATCGCCGCCAGAACCTCAGTGTCGCTCACCCGCCCGCGATCGTCCGTTTCCAGCCGCACGATCACCGCGCCGACAATCCCCGCAAAGGCGCGGTTCTGCGGATAGCGGATTCTCGGGCCTTTCCACGATCCCGGACAGACCGGAAACACCGCAAGCTCCGGGTCCTCGGCGATGAACCCGATCCGCGGCTGCACCAGCGGACGCGGATCCAGCTTGCGCTTGATCAGCGTGTCGATGCCCGAATAATCCGAGGTCAGATAAGACGCGATGGCGTTCGCCCACGCCTCCGCCTCCCACTTCACCGGCCACAACCGGTCACGCACCGCCGCGTTCTCGTCCGCGTTCAAGTCCGCCGCAATCGTGTCGTGAACGTCCGCGACAGCGTCATAGGTCGCATTGCGTGAATCGTTGAGGAAATTGCGCTGGCTCAGGAAACTGCCGGTCGCCGCCACCAGCTCGGCGCGCCGCAATCGCGGCAGCAATCCCTGCTGCCCGCGCGACAGGAGATCGACCGCGATCGGCGCGCTCACCAGCAGCGCATCCCAGTCCCCGCTCTGCCAGTCGCCGTTATAGAGGATCTCCGCGCCATTGGCCGAGATCAGGTCCACACCCTCCACCGCGCGCCGCGCCTCCAGCGCCGCCTCCAGCTGCGCGCGCGTCTCCGCACTCGGATCAACCCAATGCTCCGATGCGCGCAGCAGAACGGCGGAGGTCAACGGATGATCATCCGGCGTCGCCAGCGTCGCCCCTTCATCCAGAAGGAACCGGCCGAAATTCCGCGCCGTTTCATAATCGCCCGCCAGCATCGCAACAAAGCCGAACTCGCGCGCCATCAGCGCCGTGTCGCGATCGCTCTTGTCCCACGTCTTCCAGATTTCGACAGACTCAGCCGACGCCGCCTTGACGTCGCCGCGCCGCATCGCCTCGTTGAATTCTGCAATTCCGGCCGCCGCCGGCAACGTCATCGCAACCACCGCCAGCAGCGCTGACGCAACCCACTTCACGGCTCTCATGTCCGTTCCCCCTGTGCGCGTTTCCGGACGTCACGCTAACCGGCCAGCCCCGCCGTGCAACCCGAAATCTAGTCCACGCAAAGTGTGGGCGTCGCCTTGCCGTCCTCGACCAGCTGGAAACAGCCGCAAGGGTCATTGTTCGCCGCACAAGTGCCCGTCGCCTCGGCGTCAAAATCGTCCTTGCCGTCGCCGAAACACCGCCCGCTCAGGCATTGCGCGCCGTCCGTGCAGGTCTTGCCGCCGTCGGAAAACGGCACCACGCAATAATCATTGCCCCGCATGCACACGGGCCGCACCTCGCCGCCATTGGCGCGGCACAGCGCCGGATCCGCCGTCAGCTTCTCCTGCACCGCATTGCTGCGGATCCCCTGCGCATCGACCAGCGGTTCGCCGTCGACCACAATGCGCCCCACTTGCTCAGGCGCATCGCCAACTTCCGGCGCCGCACACGCCGCCAGCGCCGAGAGAACCAGCAACATCAGGAAACGCATCAGCGGATCTCCTCAACGCCGCCCATATACTGAACCAGCGCCTTGGGCACTTCGATCGAACCGTCCTCGCGCTGGTAATTCTCAAGGATCGCCACCAGCGTCCGCCCCACCGCAAGACCCGAACCGTTCAGCGTGTGCACGAATTCGGGCTTCGGCTTCGGCGTCTCGTCCGACGGCGCGCGCTTGAACCGCGCATTCATCCGCCGCGCCTGGAAATCCCCGCACATCGAGCACGAGGAAATCTCGCGATACGTCTCCTGGCTCGGCAGCCACACTTCCAGGTCATAGGTCTTGCGCGCGCCAAACCCCATGTCGCCCGCACACAGCGCCATCACCCGATAGGGCAACTCCAGCCGCTTGAGGATTTCCTCGGCGCACCCCGTCATGCGCTCCAGCTCAGCCTCGCTCTCCTCCGGCTTCACCACCGACACCAGCTCCACCTTGGTGAACTGATGCTGCCGGATCATCCCCTTGGTATCGCGCCCAGCCGAGCCCGCTTCCGAACGAAAGCACGGCGTCGCAGCCGTCATGCGCATGGGCAGCGCGGCTTCGTCGAGGACCTGCTCGCGAACCGTGTTGGTGAGGGAGACTTCGGCTGTGGGGATGAGGAACATCTCCGCATCGAGGTAGCGGATTAGCTTCTCCAGACCCTTCCTGTATTTTCGACTTTCGGTTCGCTCCTGTTGCGTTTCAATTTCCAGCGTCACTAACAGGTTTTGAATGTCTATGGCTTCACCCAAAATCCTTTCGCGAATCGCTTCATCTTTCGTCGCAGCAAGCGCATCCAAGACTTCGCCAATTCTCGCTCTTAACTTTCCTACTCTTTCCTCAATTTCGGCGTCGAGCACATCGTTCTGCTCTGTTAGCTGGACCTCGTCTTCCAGTTGTCTCCTTTCGTCTGCCGGCACGTAGATCTTCGTTTGGAACAGATCCTCCTCGAACTTCGGCAATTGAGATGTTCCGTACAATGCGTGCTCGCGTACTAGAACTGGCGTCACGT
Source organism: Hyphomonadaceae bacterium (assembly GCA_041987265.1). Classification (GTDB taxonomy): domain Bacteria; phylum Pseudomonadota; class Alphaproteobacteria; order Caulobacterales; family Hyphomonadaceae; genus IH12. Next base: position 487 of record JBHIWT010000203.1, on the reverse strand, counting down.
GCTCGACATACCCATGCTCGCCCGTCTGCACGTCCAGCATGAAGGCCGCCAGCGCCCGCTCCATCCGCGCCAGCAACCCGCGCAGCACGACAAACCGCGCGCCCGACATCCGCGCCGCCGCCTCGAAGTCCATCATGCCCAAAGCTTCGCCCAGATCGGCGTGATCCTTCACCGCGAAGCCGAAACCCTTCGGCTCGCCCCAGCGCCGCACTTCCACATTGCTCGCTTCATCCTCGCCGTCCGGCACGCCCTCCAGCGGCAGGTTCGGCAATCCTTCAAGGATCTTCGCGATCTCACCGCGCAGACGATCCTCCTCAGCGCCCTGCGCCTCGATCGTCTCCTTGGCCGCGGCCACCTCCGCCATCAGCTTTTCAGCAAGCGCCTCGTCTTTCTGCGCCTTGGCCTTGCCGATCTCCTTCGACTTGGAATTGCGCGCCGTCTCTGCTTCCTGCTTCGCCGTCTGCGCCGCCCGCAGCGCCTCATCCAG
>JBHIWT010000202.1:0-5705 GCA_041987265.1 Hyphomonadaceae bacterium | reverse complement strand
ATTAAGATCGACGACAACAACCGACCCATCGCGTTCCCGTATTCAAAATTCATGGTCGCAAATTCGTCGGTCAATCAGGGCGCAGGCTTCATCGTCACCAGCCTCGCGAACGCGCTGGCCAGCGGCGTCCCCGAACATCGCCTGATCTATATCGGCAAGGGCGCCCACGCCGACGAACCGGCCAATCCGCTCACCCGCGACAGCTACGCCCATTCCGTCAGCATGCAGGTCTCTCTCGAACAGGCCCTCGCGCTGAACAACCTGTCCGTCTCCGACCTCGACGCCGTCGAACTCTATTCCTGCTTCCCGTGCGTACCCAAGATGGCGCGCCGCACCCTTGGCCTCGCGCCCGACGCCCCGATGACCGTATTCGGAGGTCTCACCTTCGGCGGCGGTCCCATCGCCAACTACATGAGCCACGCCATCGCCTGCATGGTCGAACAGCTGCGAGGCGAGGGGAGATACGGCCTGCTCTTCGCCAACGGCGGCATCGCCACCTACAACCACACCATCATCATCGGCCGCGACCCGAAGCTGGCCGGAGACCACCCGCAGAACTTCGACTTCCAACCAGAAGCCGACAGCCGCCGCGGCCTGGTCCCCTCACTCGATGAAGACTACGCCGGCGAGGGAACGCTCGAAACCTACACCATCCTCTACAACCGCGACGGCTCCATCCGCCACGGCGTCATCCTCGCAAGCGCCCCGCACGGCGCCCGCTTCCTCGCCAAGCTTCCCCCAGACGACGAAGCCGCCATCGCTCGCCTGCAGAGCGGAGACGCAAGCCTCATCGGCGCACCCGGCGCAGGCGCCAGAAACGCAGCCGGCGATCTCGTCTGGACCTTCACCGCCCCGGTCTGACGATTGAATCGCATGCCCTTACGTCACGGTTGCGTAGCGTGACCTGACGCGCCAGAAACGTGCTCAAAGCGCAGGAGGCCGCCCATGTCCGAACACGTCAAAGTCACCACCGCCGATGGCGTCATGGAGATCTGCTGGAACCGCCCGGACAAGAAGAACGCGCTCTCCCAGGACATGTACGCCGCCGCCACCGCAGGGCTGAACAAGGCTTCCGCCGACCCCTCCGTGCGCTGCGTCCTGCTCGTATCCGAAGGCGACAGCTTCACCGCCGGCAACGACATCGCCGACTTCGCCAAGGCCAACGCCGCCACCAATGACGGCCCGCGCGAAAGCTCGTCCTTCATCCGCACCATCGCCGCCTTCGACAAACCCATCGTCGCCGGCGTGCCGGGTCTCGCCGTCGGCGTCGGCACAACCATGCTGTTCCACTGCGATCTGGTCTTCGTCGCCGACGACGCCAAACTCACCGCGCCCTTCGTCAATCTCGCGCTGGTGCCCGAAGCCGCATCCTCCATCACCATCCCGGCCCGCATCGGCTATGCGCGCGCCTTCGCCCTGTTCGCGCTGGGCGAACCCGTGCTCGGCAAGCAGGCTGAAGAATGGGGGATAGCCAACAAGTCGCTTCCCGCCGCCGAAGTCATCCCCGCCGCCCGCGCCGCCGCTGAGCGGCTGGCAAGGCAACCTCTGGGCGCCGTCATGGCCACCAAGAAACTCATGCGCGACGCTGAACGCTACGCCAAACAGATCGACACCGAGATGGTCGCATTCGGCGCCCAGCTGAAATCACCGGAAGCCGCCGAAGCCTTCGCCGCCTTCGCCCAGAAGCGGAAGCCCGACTTCACCAAGGTCTGATAGCTTCTGCGCCTCAGTCGGCGCGGCGTGAAGCGATATAGGTCAGCTCGGGAAACTCGTCCGCCAGCGTTTCCGTCAGGAAGGTCTGAGAGCCATCCCGCGCGCCCGCATCCGCGTTGAACTGCGCGTCAAAGAACGCGCGCACCGCCAGTTTCGCAAACATCTGCTGACGGCCCGAAGCGACCGTATCGCCAATCTCGCGCGTACACGCCGCCACATATTCATCCGGCGATACAAGTCCGTCCTCCGGCCCGCCGAACATCCCGTCAAACGGATGACCGTCAGTCGAGAAATCAGTCACCGAACACGCCATCGCATCCGGATTGCCCAGCAAACGCATCGGTCCGGACGCCAGCCCGACAAAACCCGCATGCGTCCCGCCATCGATCTCCAGCAACCCGCCATGGCGCACGCGCTCCGGAATCGGTTGCGCATTCGTCCGGTGAGCCACGATCGCGTCCTCGGTGCCTGAAATCGCAAGATAGGCCGCGTCGGATTGCTCGAAGAACGACGGCCCGAACACGTCCGCCGGTCCCGCCATGGAAACCGCCGCCTTGATCCGCGGATCGCGCAGTCGCGGGTGAAACGTCGCCAGCGTCGTCGTCAGCCCGCCAAGCGACAATCCCATCGCCCCGATCCGCTCCGCATCGATCTCGCCAGCGAACGGCTTCTCGTCCCCGGACAGCGCCAGCATCTGGTCGATGATGAAGGCCACATCCCCCGGCTGGTTGGCCGTGTCAGCAACCGTCGAGCCGCCCGGCGCCTGGCCATTCGACAGCGGAAAGTTCGCCGAAGCCACGACATACCCATGGCTCGCCAGGTGCTCGGCCAGATAATCGCCCCCCGTGCGGTTCGAGCGAAAGCCATGGCTGTACACCACCAGAGGCAGGCCCCCGTCAGCGCCCTCCGGATACCAGACCAGCGTCGGCAAAGCCCGCTCATCGCTACCCGCGTAATCGCCATTCGCGGCCGTCGGACGCGATGCATCCACCCAGTCCATCTCGACCTGGCCGACGGAATAGGGCCCATCGCCGATCCGTTCCGCGCTGATCGTCCCCTCAGGCGGCGGCGCCGTCCCGGTTGTGGCCAGCCCGACGCCAACCCCCAGCGCGCCAAGCAGAACCAGCCCCAACACGCCAATCCCGACCCACTTCAACCAGCCCATCACCGCAATCCTCTTCCAGGCGCCAACATCCCGATAGCGCCTTTCGCTTGGAGAACACTAACGCCATTCCAGAATCAAAGTCAGCAACTCCAACGTCTAGCCCTCGCGTCCCCCGCCTGCTAGCAAGCCGCCCGGGAGGACTACATAATGACCGACAAGCCAATGCACCGCGAAACCATGGTTCTGCACGCCGGCTGGCGCGCTGATCCGGCAACTGGCTCTGTCGCCGTGCCGATCTACCAGACCACGTCCTACCAGTTCGACAGCACCGAACACGCCTCCAAACTCTTCGGCCTCGAAGAATTCGGCAACATCTACACCCGCATCATGAACCCCACGACCGACGTGCTGGAAAAGCGCATCGCCGCGCTCGAAGGCGGCGTCGCAGCCCTCGCCACCGCATCCGGTCAGGCCGCATCCACGCTCGCCATCCAGAACCTGGCCTCTGCCGGCGACAACATCGTTTCGTCCACCGATCTCTACGGCGGCACCTGGAACCTCTTCGCCAACACGCTACGCGAGCAGGGCATAGAAGTCCGTTTCGTCGACCCCGCCGACCCGTCAGCATTCGAAAAGGCCACCGACGACAAAACCCGCGCCTACTACGCCGAAACGCTCCCCAACCCGAAACTCGCCGTCTTCCCCATCAAGGAAGTCGCCGACATCGGCCGCAAGCACGGCGTTCCGCTGATCATGGACAACACGGCCGCGCCGCTGCTCTGCCGCCCGTTCGACCACGGCGCCGCGATCATTATCTACTCCGCCACCAAATACCTCGGCGGCCACGGCACAACCATTGGTGGCCTCATTGTCGATGGCGGCAATTTCGACTGGGAAGCCCACAAGGATCGCCAGCCCGCGCTCAACACGCCGGACAAATCCTACCACGGCGCCGTCTGGACCGAGGCGACCAAGCCGCTCGGCCCAATCGCCTACATCATCCGCGCCCGCGTCACGCTGCTGCGCGATCTCGGCGCCGCCATGGCGCCATTCAACGCCTTCCAGCTCATTCAGGGCATGGAAACGCTGCCCCTGCGCATGGAGCGTCACTGCGCCAACACCGACAAGGTCGTCGCCTACCTTGCAGGCCGCGATGACATCTCGCGCGTCATCCACCCGTCCCAGCAATCCGGAGAAGAGGCCCGCCGCGCCAAGACCTACCTTCAGGGCGGCATGGGCGGTCTCGTCGGCTTCGAACTGAAAGCCGGCGTCGAAGCCGGCCACAAGTTCATCGACAATCTGAAACTGCTCTACCACGTCGCCAATATCGGCGACGCGCGCAGCCTCGCCATCCACCCGGCCAGCACCACCCACTCCCAGCTCACCCCGGAAGAACGCGCCCAGACCGGCGTATCGGACGGCTACGTCCGCCTCTCGATCGGCCTCGAACACCCCGACGACATCATCGCCGACATCGACCAGGCGCTCGCAGCAGCCGGGTAGGGGCCAAGAACGAAGGCTCCCACTTCCGCTCATTTCCGCGCAGGCGGGAATCCAGCCCCCAGGCAAAGCCGGGAGCAGCCCGCTCCGACCCTGACACGCCTGCGCTCTATTCGGCTTCTGCCTTCAGGCTGGCCGTATACGCAATGATGTCCTGCGCCTGCTCGGGCTTGGCCTGCGGGCCATGCACTTGCGGGTGGTGTTCGTTGAACCATTCAACGAAGTGCTCGCCGGTATCGAAACTCACCGCGAATTCGTGAAAGCCGGGCGCGAGCGGATCCGCCGAAGGGCCGTCCTCCGCCGACAGCGCGTGGCACGACCCGCACATCGCCCCCGCATACGCCTTGCCGCGAAACGCGTCGCCGTCTCCCTCCGCCGCCGCCCCGCCAACGCCAGCCGCCGCAAACGCGATCACCGCAACCGCAATCGACCTTGTCTTCATTTCTGATCCTCCTGTTTTCCGGAAGTTCAGGAGAAGAAGCCGCATCCGCCTTTGATCTGCATCAATGCGCCGACAGTTCCAGGATTGACGTGCGCAGTAGCGAACCGGGCCTGTACTGGAGGTTGGACGTTCGCCGCGCGCCCCGCCACAAGCCATATTCGCTTGATAGGGGAAGAGCGTGCCGGCTGGAGGGAGCGGTAACTCGTTCTGCTGCTTGTCAACGCGCAGGCGCCGCCTGATAACCAAAGCAGGTGGGACGCGGGGCGAGCGAGTGGGCGAAAATTCCGAACAGGATGAGGAGGCGCTGGAGCGCCCGAGTCTGGCATCCGTAATCGTTCAGATGGTGCCGCTCGTTCTCCTCATGGTGGTTGTCGGCGGCGGGGCGATAACGCTCCAGTGGTACGGCCTGAATCACCATCCCGACCTTTATTTCAAGATCATGGGCTATGTTGCGCTCGGCGCATTGGTTGTGTTGCCAATCGTGGCCTGGATCGCGTGGCGCCTGCTCCGCCCAATGCTGCGGGAGATGCTGGAAGAGCAGGTCGAAGGGGCTGAACCGGGCGCGGCGACTGTGTCTGGGAACGGCGTTGAGTACGAAGAAGTCGAGTACATTGCGCCCGATACGATCAGCATCCGGTCAATCGACAGCTTGGCCAACGCCTACTCGAGGCATCGTTTTGCGAAGACGTTCCTCAGTTCATTCCTCCTGTGGGCAATCGCTGTCGCCGTAGTCGGCGCGATGACAGCGTCCACAGTCGAACTGTTTGCTGAAGACAGTAGCTTTGGGCCACTGGCGCGGTCTTTGATGGTCGCGGCCGGTGCATGCCTGGTGCTTCTCGTCCTCTATTTTCTGGCCGCGTTCCTGGGGATCGTGTTTGAATACATACACCGGCGCATCATGGGCCTGTTCGTGATCCTGATCGTCATCGTCTCCGTCTACAACCA
>JBHIWT010000201.1:0-5713 GCA_041987265.1 Hyphomonadaceae bacterium | reverse complement strand
ATGAAGATGGACGCCGACGGCTATATCTATTTCGTCGACCGCGTTGGCGACACGTTCCGCTGGAAATCTGAAAACGTCTCGACGACGGAAGTGGAGGCTGCGCTCACTTCGTTCGGGGGCGTGGAGCACGCCATTGTCTACGGCGTCGCGGTTCCGCACGCCGATGGACGCGCCGGTATGGCGGCGATTGTGTTGAATGGCGAGATCGACCTGGAGGGGCTTCGCGCTCATCTTGAGCGATCTCTGCCCGGTTATGCGCGCCCGGTATTCCTGCGGGTGAAGCGTGAAACCGAAACCACGGGAACCTTCAAGTACCGCAAGGTGGATCTGGTGACGGACGGGTTCGATCCCGGCCGGACCGACGAGCCGTTGTATTTCACCGCAGACGATGGCGAGGGCTACCGCGCTCTGGACGCCAAGGCGTTTGCCGCGATCAGCGACGGGCAGGTGCGTCTTTAGTCAAGACCCGGCAGGCGCAACCCGCAGAAATCGCCCGCGGATTGCGCCCTAGGTCCAAAGGTCGCCGAGATCGAGTTGCTCGACGAAGTCCGGATTGACCGGACGGTAGTCGGTATCGCCCCGTGCATGCGCATAGAGCGACGACTGGATTGAATCCAGCGACGGACCGGTACGGACACCGTGTGCGTCGAGGATGCGAACCAGATCGCGGAGCTGCTGTTCCGGCAGTTCCGCGTTGGCGTAGCCCTTGGCCTCCGACAGGCGCCAGCCGGCGGCGTCCCAGTTGAGCGCAACGACGCCGACTTGTTCCGCCTGCCAGATGTAGATCGCCATCCGGCCTTCCGCGAGCCGCCCGGCCTGGTCGGCGAGGCAGTTGCGGAATTCCTGACCCGCCTTCTCCAGCTGGGAGCGACGGACGATCCGGGTAAACGGAAGTCCGAGGCGCGGGGCCGGAGTCGGCGGTTGGAATACATCCGGCATCAGGTCCTGCGCTGCGCGCCGGAAGATGGCGTTGGCGTCGCCGCCCGCCGCCCACTTGCGGGCGATACGCGCTTCAACCCCCGGCTGACGCATGCGCACAGCGAGACGGAACGCGCGGTTGAGATCGCGCGCCGCATTCTCGCTTTCGACCACGCGCACGAGCGGCGCGAGACGAAGCGGCGCCGGCAGCAGGGCCAGCGGCATGAAGGCGGTCGGTTCGATCTCCTTCATGTGACGCAGGACGGCGTTCGCCATCGGCTCCTCGAAGAGGCTGAGGAAGGTTTCGTACTGACGATAGCTCCAGAGCTGTTCGCCAGCCTTCGCCAGCGCTTTCATCAGGCCGCGCGAAAGATCGCCAACCAGCAGGCGGGCGATGATCACGTCCTTTTCGAACGCCATGCGACGGCGGATGTCCGCATCGTCGAGACGGGTGCGCGACAGCTGCGCCAGCGCGATCGCCGCAGCGTGACGGCGCGGCGCGGGCAGAGCGTAGAAGTCGCCGAAAGGCGCGCGCCAGACGCGGGACACATCCTCTGCGAACTCCCCGGTGAGGAAGCGCAGCAGCGGCGTGACCGCAGTCGACCGTGCGGGCGCAAGCATATGTACATTCGCGGACATGACCGCGTCTCCTCTCGAACGCAACGGCGCGCGCGCGAACGCGACGCCGGCGTCTTGCTGGCCGCGCGCCCTGGAGCGCACGAGTTCAGTTGCTAGAGGTCAGACGCGTCCGGCCAGTGCGCGAAGCGTCGACCGCCCCCGCATCGAACGAGGGGCAAAATGTGCTGTGTCAGCTTCATTCGCCTCAACTTGTTGGCTCCGAAAAACATCAAACGGGAAACATGCGTCCCCGTTCGAGGGTGTATGGTGGATAAAATTGACCATAACGTGGCGCGGCGCAAGTTTCTTCTTCATGCGACAGGCATGACAGCCGCGCGCGGCTCATCCTATCGAGGCTGAGCTGATTTCTTTTTCCCGAACACAGGCGCGGACTGCTGCATGGAATATCGACCGGAAACCGCGATCCTTGAACTGGACGAACGCTTCCGCGCGCCGGTCGAAGCGGCGGCGTTTCCAATGCACAAGCTGCGATGGAGGAACCAGCGCTGGGCGGAGAAGGTCGGCCTCGCACATCTCGACGATGCGCAATGGATCGCGCACTTCGGAGAGTTCGAACCGCTGGATGGTTCGCTGCAGCGGCCGCAGGCGCTGGCGTATCACGGCGACCAGTTCGGCGTGTACAATCCTGACATTGGCGACGGCCGGGGTTTCCTGCATGCGCAATTGCGCGACGGCGATAATCGTCTGCTTGACCTGGGAACGAAAGGGTCGGGGCGAACGCCATGGTCGCGAACGGGCGATGGCCGGCTGACGCTGAAGGGCGGGGTGCGCGAGATCCTGGCCGCCAACATGCTGGAGGCGCTGGGCGTCTACACGTCCAAACCGTTCTCGCTGATCGAAACCGGCGAGTCGCTTCATCGCGGCGATGAACCGAGCCCGACGCGTTCGTCCGTACTGGTGCGCCTGTCGCACAGCCACATCCGCTTTGGCGGGTTCCAGCGGCTCGCCTACATGCGTGAAGCTGATGCAATCGCTGCGCTCGTGGATTACTGCGTGCGCCACTATCACCCCGACGCGGCGGCGGAAGATTCAGCTGCACAAGCCGTTGCGCTGTTCGAGCGCGTGGTCGCGAAGACCGCGGCACTGGCCGCATCGTGGATGGCGTCGGGGTTTGTTCATGGCGTTCTCAACACCGACAACATGGTCGTGACCGGCGAGAGTTTCGATTACGGACCGTGGCGCTTCCTGCCGCACTTCGATCCCGACTTTGTTGCGGCCTACTTCGATGAAGGCGGGCGCTATCGCTTTGGCCAGCAACCGGTTGCGGCGTTGTGGAACCTTGCGCGGTTCGGTTCGTCGCTGACGCCGGTCTGCGAGGCGGAGCTGCTGCAGGAGAAACTGGCGGGGTTCGATCCGGCGTATCGCGCTGCGTTCGATGGGCATGTCCTGAAGCTGTTGGGAATGAAGGCGCGCGGCGGCGAGGCGGATGCGGCTTTCGTCGCCGACTTCATGTCGTGGATGAAGGATACGCGCGCGCCATGGGCGCAGGTCTTCTTCGACTGGTTCTGTGGCGGAGCTGGCGAGGGACGCGCAGCAGCCTCGCCAATAGCGCAGCTGTACGCCGAGTCGGCCTTTGCGCCGGTGCGGGACGGAATCAACCTGTATCAGCCTGAACGGCCGGAACGGCTGGAGGCTGCGTATTTTACGCGCGAGCGGCCGGTAACCTTGCTGATAGACGATGTTGAGGCGGCGTGGGCCCTGATCGCCCGGGATGACGACTGGAGCGGCGTTGAAAGCCTGATTGCGGACATCGCTGAGGCCGGTGAAGCGCTGGCGCTGGAGCCAATCGGGGGCTGAAGCAAGGGCCCTTGGTTAGCGAAATTTACAGCCTTGTTAACGGTTGATCGCCCAGAATCCCTACTGAATCGAAGGCACTGATCCGGTAATGGACGATACGACTCCGCACAGCGCGCGCTTTGGCGATGAGGAACTCGAACGCAGTTTTTCTGCGGCGGTCGATCATCTGCTGAACAACGTTACCGAAGCCTTTGCGCTGATCGATGCATCCGGAAGCGTCAAGCGCGCCAACGTTGCCTTTCGCCGCCTGACCGGTCCTGCGGGTGGAGCGAGCGACGCCATCCTCCAGCAATACGTCGTGCCCGAACAGCGAGGGACGCTGACCGAGGCGCTGGCCGAACTCGGACCTTTGTCGCCCCAGCGCCAGCTCTCGCTGGACATGCAGATTGGCCGCGACACACGCTCGATCGAGGCGGTGCTGAACTGGCTTGGTCATGACCGCTACATCGCCTGGGTTGGCCGGGACGTCACCGACGATCGTATCCGCGAGCAGGAACGCCGCGAGGCCGAGGCGACCAATACTGCGATCGAGCGAACCGGCGGTGTCGGGCACTGGCGCGTCGCGATTGGCCTCAAACCTGAACTGTCCGCCGGCGCCCGGCGCGTGCTTGGTCTTGATCCAAAGTCGCCCCCTCCGTCGGTGAGCGAGTTTCTCGCGATGGTGGCCGACGCAGATCGCGAGCGCGTTCGGGAAGCGGCGAAGCAGTCGCTGGAGAAGCGCAAGCCGTTCATCGGAACCTTCCGCTTCCGCAGATCGGATGGTCATGTCCGCAAGCTGTGCCTTTCCGGGTCGTTCACGCTTGGTCCGCGCGGAGAGGTCGCCGCCGCGCAGGGCGTGGTCATTGACCGCACCGAGGAGACGGAGGCGCTGCGCGAGGCGCTGAACTCGCACTCGATGGTGAGTCGCTTTGTCGAGGCCTCGCCGTTCCCGTTGCTGATCTGCGACACGGAGATGAACATCCTGCTGGCCTCGCCCAGCTTCATGGATTTCCACAAGACCCCGTTCCAGGAATCTCTGGGTGAGAACCTCTATGACGTGATCCCGGGGCTGGCCGAGCGCTGGGGCGGCATCCATCAGCGCGCGCTCGCCGGAGAGACGCTGCGAAACGATGCGGAGCGCTACGAGGCGCCCGATGGGACGGTGTCGTGGGCGAAGTGGGTTTGTACGCCCTGGCGCAATCCGAACGGAGCGATCGCCGGCCTCGTCATCATGCGTGATGACGTGACCAAGGCGATCGAGGAACACCAGGCGGTGGAGACCAGCAAGGAGCGCATGTATCTCGGCATGTCGCTGGCGTCGATCATGATCCTGGAGCTCGATTTCGAAAAGCGGGAGATCGCGCTGGAAGGCGAGTGGCGCAACCTGTTTCCTGAGCGGCCAACATACGACTCGCTGACCGGCGCGGTTGAGTGGATCCACGAAGCTGACCGGGAAGCGCTGGCGCAGGAATGGCGCGCGCATCTTGCGGGCGGCCCGCCCTATACCGCTGAATATCGCGTCAGGCAGTCGGACGGAACCGAGCTGTGGCATTCTGCGAACGTGCATATCATGCGCGCGAGAAACGGATCGCCTGAGCGCGCGATCGGCGTTGTGTCCGATATCACCGCGCGCAAGCTGGCTGAGAATCGTGCGCTGGAAGCCGAGCAAAGAGCCATTGCAGCGGGCGCGGCGAAGTCGGACTTCCTTGCCAATATGAGCCACGAAGTGCGCACGCCGCTGAATGGGGTGCTGGCCGTTTCCGAAATGCTGGGCCGCACCGAGCTGGATGCAAAGCAGGCCGAGATGGTGCGGCTGATCACGGGGTCGGGCGAAACTCTGCTGAAGGTGATGGACGACCTTGTCGAGTTTTCGAGACTCGAAGCCGGGCAGATCGAGTTTGAAGTGCGTCCCTTCGAGGCGGACGACGTCATTCACGAAGCTTGCGAGACGGCCAGGGCGCAGGCGGAGGCCAAGGGCGTTCGCTTCGAGAGTTTTGTTTCCGCCAGCATAGACGGCGTCTTCCGTGGCGACCCGGTTCGTATCGGTCAGGTGCTCGCAAACCTGCTGGCGAACGCGGTCAAGTTCACCGAGAAGGGCAGCATCAGCGTCAATGCTTCGGTCGCTGAGAGGGAAAATCGCACCTTCCTGGAGCTGAGTGTTGAAGACACTGGCATCGGCTTCTCCAGCGAAGTGGCTGAGCGCCTGTTTGAAGGGTTCGAGCAGGCCGATGCGTCAAACTCGCGGAAGTATGGCGGCCTTGGTCTGGGCCTGACGCTTGTCAAACGGCTGGTCGAGGGAATGCACGGAACGGTCGAGGCCAGTTCCGAAGTCGGCGTTGGGTCGCGCTTCCAGGTTGTGCTGCCGATCGCGCGCGACCGC
>JBHIWT010000200.1:0-5718 GCA_041987265.1 Hyphomonadaceae bacterium | reverse complement strand
GAAGGTTGATGGTGCGGCTGGTGAAGGGCGCGTACTGGGACACGGAGATCAAGCGGTCGCAGGTGGAGGGGCATCCCGACTTTCCGGTCTATACGACAAAGCCGGCGACGGATGTGTCGTACCTGACGTGCGCGCGGAAACTGGTGGAGGCGGGACCGGCGATCTATCCGCAGTTCGCGACGCACAACGCGCATACGCTGGCGGCGGTGGCGAACATGATGGATGTCGCCGGGCGGGAAGATTTCGAGTTCCAGCGGCTGCATGGGATGGGCGAGTCGCTTTATGCGGCGAGCGGACAGGAGAAGCGCTTGCGGGTTTATGCGCCGGTGGGCGCGCATCGCGACCTGTTGCCCTATCTGGTGAGGCGGCTGCTGGAGAACGGCGCCAATACTTCCTTTGTGCATGCGTTCCTCGATGAGGATGTGCCGCCGGAGCGGCTGGCGGAGGATCCGTTCGCGATGCTGGAGGCGTCGCCTTCGCGCCATGCGCGGATTGCGTCGCCGCCTGAACTGTTCGGACCGTCGCGGCGCAATGCGGCGGCGGTGGACCTGACGCAGGCGGTGGTGCGCGAGCGACTGGAGGCGGAGGCGGCTGCGCAGATCCGTGGCGGGCCGATCGATGCGGGTGCGATCATCGGCGGGCGCGTGACTGGCGGCGACGCGATTGCGACGGTGTCGCCGGTCGACGGGCATGGTGTCGGCGCGGTCCGTCTGGCGCGGGAGCAGGACGTCGCGGCGGCGTATGCGGCAGCGTCAGCGTTCCAGCCGGAATGGAATGCGCGTGGCGGGATTGCGCGGGCGGAGATCCTGCGGGCGATGGCCGACGCGATGGAGCAGGAGATCGACCGCTTCGTCGTGCTGATTGCACGTGAGGGCGGGCGGACGCTGGATGACGGCGTTTCGGAAGTGCGCGAGGCGATTGATTTCTGCCGGTATTACGCCGGGTGCGCCGAGCGCGATTTCGCCGGGCCGCAGGACCTGCCGGGACCGGCGGGTGAGACCAATACGCTGGAGATGTGCGGGCGCGGGGTGTTTGTCTGCATCAGCCCGTGGAACTTTCCGCTGGCGATCTTCACCGGGCAGATCGCGGCGGCGCTGGCGGCGGGCAATTGCGTGCTGGCCAAGCCGGCGGAGCAGACGCCGGTGGTGGCGTTCGAGGCGGTGAAGCTGTTTCATTCTGTCGGTGTGCCGGTTGAGGCGCTGCACCTGTTGACCGGCGACGGCAAGGTTGGCGCGGCGCTGGTGGCGCATGAGGCTTGCGGCGGGGTGGCGTTCACCGGCTCCACCGAAGTGGCGCAAATCATCCATCGCACGCTGGCAGCGAAGGACGGACCGATCGTTCCGCTGATCGCCGAGACGGGCGGGATCAATGCGATGTTTGTCGATACGACCGCGCTGGCGGAACAGGTGGTGGACGATGTGGTGATGTCGGCGTTCCGGTCTGCGGGGCAGAGGTGTTCGGCGTTGCGGCTGCTGTATCTGCCGCACGAGACGGCGGGCCGGATCATCGAGATGCTGGAGGGCAATGTTGCTGCACTGACCTGTGGCGAACCGTGGAAGGCAGGCGTTGACCTGGGGCCGGTGATCGATCGCGAGGCGCAGGCGATGCTGGAGCGGCATGTCGAGGAGATCGGCGAGACGGCGACGGTGCGGTTCCGGATGGAGCTGGGCGATTGTGCGGGCAAGGGCAGTTATCTGGCGCCGACGGTTGTCGAGCTGTCATCGCCGGAAGAGCTGACGCGCGAAGTGTTCGGGCCGGTGTTGCACGTGGTGCGGTATGATCCCGATGACATCGAGACGGTTGGCGCTGAACTGGCGGCGAAGGGATATGGACTGACGCTTGGCGTGCATTCGCGGCTGGATTCGTTTGCGGAGGCGGTGCGCCGGGTGGTTCCGGCCGGGAACCTCTATGTGAACCGGTCGATCATCGGCGCGGTGGTTGGCGTGCAGCCGTTTGGCGGGCTGGGGCTGTCCGGGACGGGGCCGAAGGCGGGCGGGCCGCACTACGTGGCGCGGTTTGCGGGCGAGCGGACGGTGACAGTGAACATCGCGGCCAAGGGCGGCGATCCGGGGTTGTTCAATCTGTGAGGGGGAGATGATCGAGGATTGTCGACCGGATGACGCCAAAGACATCGCGGACATCTACAATCACTACGTCGCCACGACGGCGATCTCGTTCGAGACGGAACCGGTGAGCGCTGAAACGATGGCCTCGCGCATACAGTCCAACACGTCGACGCATCCCTGGCTGGTCTGGCGCGAAGACGGGCGGGTGCTGGCGTATGCATATGCGACGCGCTGGCGCGAGCGGGCCGCTTATGCGCGATCCGTCGAGACAACTGTCTATGTCGACGAGCAGGCGAAGGGACGCGGGCTTGGGCGATTGGTCTATTCGGCTTTGCTGGACAGACTGACCGATGGCGGCTGGGGTCTGGCGATTGGCGGCATCGCGCTGCCGAACGATGCGAGCGTTGCGCTGCATAAGCGGCTGGGCTTTGAGAAGGTCGCGCACTTCCCGCAGGTTGGCGAGAAGTTCGGGCGTCTGATTGACGTCGGCTATTGGGCGCGTGCGCTCAATTCGCAGTAGTTCAGCGAACGCCTAGTCGACGTAGACCTTGCCGCCTTTCATCACGAAGTCGACGGATTCGAGTTCGCGGACGTTGGTCAGCGGGTCGCCGTCGACGGCGATGATGTCGGCGGCCTTGCCGGGGGAGATGGTTCCGATCTCGTGGGAGAGGCGGAAGTGTGCGGCGGCGTTGTTGGTGGCGGCGGTGATGGCTTCAAGCGGGGTCATGCCGGCTTCGACCATGAGCGCGAATTCCTGGGCGTTGTCGCCGTGGGCTGAAACGCCGGTGTCGGTGCCGAAGGCGATCATGACGCCGGCGGCGTGCATGCGGCGGAGCATGCCGAGCATTTGCGGACCGGCCTCGAGCGCTTTTTGTTTCTGGGTGGGCTGCAGGAAGGTGTCGGGTTTGGCCGCTTCGCGCGCGACGAAATCGCCGGCGAGCAGGGTGGGGACGAGATAGGCGCCGTTCTGTTTGTAGAGGCGGGCGGATTCATCGTCGGAAAAGGTGCCGTGCTCGATGGAATCGCCGCCGGCGCGCAGGAAGGAATTGATACCGTCGGCGCCGTGGGCGTGGGCGGTGACCTGGCGGCCCATAGCGTGCGCGGCCTGAACGATTGCGGCGAGCTCCTCATCGGTGAATTGCTGGCCGAGACCTGCGGCGGTGTCGGAGAGGACGCCGCCCGTGGCGGTGATCTTGATGATGTCGGCGCCGTCGCGGACGCGTTCACGAACGGCGCGGGCGCAATCGTCGGCGCCGGAGCAGACGCCATTGCCGCGATAGTGCGCGACGAGGTCGCGCGGCATGCCGTTGGCGTCGCCGTGGCCGCCATGGACGCTGACGCCGCCTGCAGCGGAGAGAATGCGCGGGCCGGGCACGACGCCGCGGGCGATGCCCGAGCGCAGGGCGAGGATGGATTCGGCGGGACCGCCGAGGTCGGCCACGGTGGTGAAGCCGGCGTACAATGTCTTGAGCGCGTTGCCGGCGCCGTCGATGGCGGCGTCGGACTGGGTCTTGAGGAAGCGGTTGATGCGTGACTCGGGGCTTTGTTCGCTGGCGAGGTGGACGTGGCTGTCGATCAGGCCGGGAAGGACGAACGCATTGCGCAGGTTGATGGCGCCGGATGCGGCGGAGTAGCCGGGCGTGATGGAGACGATGCGGCCGGCGCGAACGATGACCGTCTGTTCGGTGAGCACCTGACCGGAGGCGGGATCGGCCAGCAGGCGGCCCGCGTGGATATGGATGTCGGGCGCTGAGCCGGGTTCGGGGATCGGCGGCGTCTGCGCCTGTTGCGGGGCGGGCTGGGCGTTGGCGGCGGGCAGGGGCTGGCTGGCGCAGCTCAGGACGCCGAGAATCGCCGTTGCCATAAGAAGAAGTCTGCGCGTCGCCATATCCGGTCTCCCCTTTTCTCGCTTTCGGCAACGATAGGCCGCCAGCGAATCGTCCGTCGAGGCGATTCTGGCGATGATTGCGCGAGAAGCGGGAGGATTCCGGCGCGGGAGCGGGAAGCGCACTTATGGCTAGGCGCGCTGGCGCTGCGGCGGCGTCAGAAGGCGGGCGAATCCTGCAAGGCTTCGGGTGTCGAAAATGGTGAATCCGGGCCCGTTTTCCGTGTACGGAATCGCTTCGTTAACGAGGTCTGAATCACAGAATTCATTTCGCGGTGGAAAAGAATTTTTATTAACCGCGCCGCCCGTTGACCGTTAATTAATCCTATGGCGACACTACATCTAGGGTCAGGGCTGATAACTCACACCATCGCTAGAGGTGGCGGTCCTACAAACGTCAAGAATGTTGGGAAGTGTACCGTAGATGTCCGCTAAAGCCGCCTCCTCTGCTGAAACGCCCAAAGCCGCCAAGCGGCGTGGTAAACCCAAGGCCCACGCGAATCTGCGTGTGGTGCAGGGCGTGACCATCGATCCTTCGCGCGACGCGCTGCTGACCGAGTTCGGCAAGACGACGCTGCGTGACCGGTATCTGCTACCGGACGAGACCTATCAGGGCATGTTTGCGCGCGTGGCGACGGCCTATGCCGACGACGCCGAGCACGCCCAGCGGATTTACGACTACATCTCGAACCTGTGGTTCATGCCGGCGACGCCGGTTCTGTCGAATGGCGGGGCTGAGCGCGGCCTGCCGATTTCGTGCTTCCTGAACGGCGTCTCCGATTCGCTGGACGGGATCGTCGAGACCTGGAACGAAAACGTGTGGCTGGCCTCGAACGGCGGCGGCATCGGCACCTATTGGGGCGAGGTCCGCTCGATCGGCGAGAAGGTCGGTCAGAACGGTCAGACCTCGGGCATCATCCCGTTCATCCGCGTGATGGACTCGCTGACGCTGGCGATCTCGCAAGGCTCGCTGCGTCGCGGCTCGGCTGCGTGCTACCTGGACATTCACCACCCGGAAATCGAGGAATTCCTGGAGATCCGGAAGGCTGCGGGCGACTTCAACCGCAAGTCGCTGAACCTGCACCACGGCATCAACATCACCGACGAGTTCATGGAAGCGGTGCGCGAGGACAAGATGTTCTCGCTGCGCTCGCCGAAGGACAACAAGGTGATCAAGGAGATCCAGGCGCGCGGCCTGTGGCAGAAGATCCTTGAGCTGCGCATGGCGACGGGCGAGCCGTACCTGATCTTCTCGGACACCGTGAACAACGCGATGCCGGCGCACCAGCGCCAGCATGGCCTGCAGGTGCGTCAGTCGAATCTGTGCTCTGAGATCATGTTGCCGACGGGCGTGGATCACCTGGGCAATGACCGCACGGCGGTGTGCTGCCTTTCATCGGTGAACGCCGAGAAATTCCTGGAATGGAAGAAGGACGAGCGCTTCCTCGAAGACATCTTCCGCTTCCTCGACAACGTGCTGGAAGACTTCATCAACCGTGCGCCGCCGGAAATGGCGCGGGCGGTGTATTCTGCACAGCGCGAGCGCTCGGTCGGGCTGGGCCTGATGGGTTTCCACTCGTTCCTGCAAGGACAGGGCGTGCCGATGGAATCGGCGCCGGCGAAAGCCTGGAACAACGCGATGTTCAAGCACCTGCGCCGCGGCGCGGATGCGGCTTCAGTGAAGCTGGCGAACGAGCGCGGGCCGTGCCCGGACGCAGCCGACGCCGGCGTGATGGCGCGCTTCTCGCACAAGCTGGCGATTGCGCC
>JBHIWT010000199.1:0-5758 GCA_041987265.1 Hyphomonadaceae bacterium | reverse complement strand
GCCAAGCGCCGAAAGGCGACGCTTGTGGGTGATCTCCGACAGCGGGTTGGTCTGGTCCATGAACTGCGACAGCTGCGAGGAGCCGAAGAACTCGCGGACCGAAGCCACAACCGGCTTCGCGTTGATCAGGTCATGCGGCATCACCGTGTCGATATCGACCGAGCTCATCCGCTCCTTGATCGCACGCTCCATCCGCACCAGGCCGACGCGGAACGCGTTTTCAAGCAGCTCGCCGACCGAACGCACCCGGCGGTTGCCGAGGTTGTCGATGTCGTCGACTTCGCCGTGACCGTCTTTCAGGCCCAGCACGGTCTGCATCACCGCAACGATGTCTTCCTCGCGCAGCGTGCGGTCCGTATCCGGAGCATCCAGCGCCAGGCGCATGTTCATCTTCACCCGGCCAACAGCCGAAAGGTCGTAACGCTCTGAGTCGAAGAACAGCTGGTTGAACAGCGCTTCGCCCGCTTCCAGCGTCGGCGGCTCGCCCGGGCGCATCACCCGGTAGATTTCCGACAGCGCTTCGGTGCGGTTCTCGGCCTTGTCGGCTTTCAGCGTGTTGCGCAGCCACGGACCCGAAGATGCATCGCCTTCGGTGTCCAGCAGGTAGATCATCTTGATCCCCGCCTCGCGCAGCTCGGCAACCGACTCTTCAGTCAGCTCGTCGCCGGCCTCGGCGTAGATCTCGCCGGTTTCCATGTTGACGATGTCCTCGCCAAGGAAACGGCCCTCCAGGAAGGTCGAAGGAACGAGGATATCTTCCAGACCGTCCTCGCCAGCCTTGCGCGCCTTAACCGGCGTGATCTTCTTCCCGGCGTTGAACACCACCTTGCCGGTCTTCTTGTCGATCAGGTCGAAGTCAGGGCGCACGCCCTTCCAGCGGTCGGCGGAAAAGCCGGTGACCCAGCCGTTCTTGTCCAGCTTGTAGGCGACCTTGTTGTAGAACGTCTCGAGGATCTTCTCGGCCGAATAGCCCAGCGCCTGCAGCAGCACCGTCGCCGGCAGCTTGCGCTTGCGGTCGATACGGACGTGCAGGATGTCCTTGGCGTCGAACTCGAAGTCCAGCCACGAGCCGCGATAGGGGATCACCCGCGCCGCGAACAACAGCTTGCCCGACGCGTGGGTCTTGCCCTTGTCGTGATCGAAGAACACACCCGGCGAACGGTGCATCTGCGAAACGATCACCCGCTCGGTGCCGTTGATGATGAACGTGCCCTTGTCCGTCATCAGCGGGATATCGCCGAGATAGACGTCCTGTTCCTTCATGTCCTTGATCGACTTGGCGCCCGTCGCCTCGTCGGTCTCGAACACGACCAGGCGCAGCTTCGCCTTCAGCTGCGCGGCATAGTTCAGATCGCGCTGCATGCACTCCTGAGTGTCGAACTTCGGAGCTTCGAATTCGTATGAGATGTATTCGAGCGTCGCGCGCTCGGAAAAGTCGTTGATCGGGAACACCGACTTGAACACGGCTTCCAGACCATCGCCGTCCCGGTCTTCCGGACGGACGTGCATCTGCAGGAAGTGTTCATATGACGACCGCTGAACCTCAATGAGGTTCGGCATCGTTACTGTTTCAGGGATTTCTCCATAGGATTTCCGAATACGTTTTTTAGCCGTGAACGACAGAGCCATGTCCGCTGCAGGTCTCTCTATTTGTAGGGCCGCTGATGTCCGCGCCGGGCGACGCGCGCACATCCTGGGCCGGTCAGTATCCGGTGCGCGAAAACGGCGCCCGCCAAACGCCGTTCAAAACTACTCGCAATAACGCCTACCGGCGCGCACGGGCCGGTCGACGCTCCAGGCGGCGAGAGCGCTCCCCTCGCCGCCCGGCAGTCGATTACTTCAGCTCGACCTTGGCGCCAGCCGCCTCGAGCTTCTTCTTCATTTCTTCCGCTTCTTCTTTCGAAGCGCCTTCTTTCAGCGGCTTCGGAGCGGATTCGACCAGGTCCTTGGCTTCTTTCAGGCCAAGCGCCGGAACGACTTCGCGGACAGCTTTGATGACCTTGATCTTCTCAGCGCCAGCGTCGGTCAGGACGACGTCGAATTCGGTCTTGTCTTCAGCCGGAGCAGCATCGCCGCCGCCAGCGCCAGGGGCCGCAGCGACCGCCACCGGAGCAGCGGCGGAAACGCCCCATTTTTCTTCCAGAAGCTTGGCGAGGTCCGCAGCTTCCAGAACCGTCAAAGAGGACAGGTCCTCAGCAATCTGTTCAAGTTTCGACATTTGAAAGTTCCTTGAGTTCGTAAGGTTTTGTTCGATTGAGTTCCGGTTTGTCCGTGTGAACCGCGCCTAGGCGGCGTCCTTGGCGGCGTATGCGCCAATAACGCGGGCGAGCTGGCCAGCCGGAGCCTGAACGACGCCAGCGATTTTCGTCGCCGGAGCCTGAATGAGACCCACGATCTTGCCGCGAAGCTCGTCGAGCGACGGCAGAGTGGCCAGAGCCTTCACGCCGTTCGTATCGAGAACTTCATCACCCATGAGCGCGCCGATGAGCACGAGCTTTTCGTTGCTCTTGGCGAACTCAGCCACGACCTTCGTCGCTGCAACAGGATCGGGCGAATAGGCGATCGCCACCGGACCGGTAAACATGTCCGCCGCTTGATCGCCGCCCTTCCCGTCCAGCGCCTTCTTGGCCAGCCGGTTCTTGATTACCTTCAGGTTTGCACCCTCGCCTTTCAGCTTCACGCGCAAATCCGTCAGGTCCGCCACGGTCAGACCGGAATAGTGCGTGACAACAACCACGCCCGAGTCCGCGAACACGCCTTCCAGCGCCTTCAGGGCCTCTGCTTTTCCTGCTTTATCCATTGCGGTCTCCAGATCGGACGACCAGACCATCCGGCCGCCCCAGGAAGCGCACGTGGGGGCCGACAGACCCGGACCGCCTCAAATCCCCGACCCGCACCCCGCGCGAGGGCCGGATCGTCGGAAGGGAGCGGTCTGGGCCATCTTGCCCACGCACCCCCGTCCCGAGGCGGAAACGAACTCAAGGGCGCAGCCTTCCGCTCTCACGGAGGACGCACCCTCAGTCTGTCTTGCCCCGTCTCATGCGGGCTCGTACTTTTAAGGACTTCGAACAGGATTAACCTGCTTTCGGTCCGCCTGCAATCTCGGACGAGATTGCGGAAGTCCCGGTTTTCACCAAAACTCCCGCCAAGCCGGTCGATATAGACGCCGAATTACTCGGTTGCAAGCGTCAATCCCCACTTTCCCGTCCAACCCCGGTCAATACGAGGTCCAACCAGGTCGCGCCTCATTTGGGACGTAAAAACGCGACGGCCTGATATTCGTCCGCCATCCGCCAACCGAGCCGCTCCAGCTTCCACTCGGTCCATTCGCGCTCGATATATTCGGCCGTTTGGGAGGTATCCCCGTAATCGCTCGTCTGGTGACTACCCTCGGTCACTTCGTGCGGAGCGAAGACGAACCCTTCCTTGAGGTGCTGTTCCAGCAATTCTTTCCGCCGCGCCTCATCCGGCCACGCCGTGTTCGGCCAGTAATTGGCCTGACGAATCGTGACCGCCAGCAATCCGTCATCCGCGATATGACGGCGCAAAACCTTCAGCACCGCATTTTGAGAGCGTGCAGAAATGTGAGTGAACACCGAGAAGGCGTAGATCACGTCGAACTTCTTATCGAACGGCAACTTCTCGGGAATGTAGTCCACCTCGCCGAGCGTCGCGTGCACGTTCGCCGCCGCCATGCGGTCAAAGGACGGCCCCCACGGATCCACCCCGTGGATGTTTGAAAGCTTCACCCGGTTGTACAGGAGGCGGATCATCCGGCCCCAGCCGCAGCCGTAATCCAGCACCTTGGCGTCCAGCGGCGAACGACCGTAGGCCGCGAATACATCATCGAGAAAGAGAGACGCCTGGTGCATCAGGTACAGGCCGGAATTCCCGGCCCACAGCCGCTGGTCCCCTTCCGACGGCAGGGCCGGGAGCCAGGCGGAGAGTTTCGGCCATTCCTTGGGCCGGTCGAAATAGAGCAGCAGGAAGAATTCGGACGGCAGCGGCGCCAGCGCGACTGCAACGTCATCCTCGCGTCCCGAAGCGAGCGCCTCTTCGGCCACATCAAGGCAACGAGCGACCCAGCGTTCCTGATAAAGCGGCAATCCGACCTCCCTAACCCAGCCCGATCAAAGCGCGACCGTGTTGCGCCCGCCCTCGCGGCGATCACACTGGCAGTACGGCCTTGCCACGAAATTTGAAAACGGCGGCGCGCCAGAAAGCACGCCGCCGCATCAGTTCATTAGCTGGAAGCCAGCACGGCTGCGGTGTCCACCACAACGCCCGGTCCCATCGTCGAAGAAAGCGCGACTTTCTTGACGTAGGTGCCCTTGGCGCCCGACGGCTTCGCCTTGACCAGCGCATCGACAAACGCCTTGACGTTCTGCTCGAGCGCTTCCTGCGTGAAGCTGGCCTTGCCGACGCCTGCGTGGATCACGCCCGCTTTTTCGACGCGGAACTCCACTGATCCGCCCTTCGCGTCCTTCACCGCCTGCGCCACGTTGGGCGTCACGGTGCCGACTTTCGGGTTCGGCATCATGCCCTTGGGGCCCAGAACCTTACCAAGACGGCCAACAAGGCCCATCATGTCCGGCGTAGCGATCACGCGATCGAAGTCGATCGTGCCGCCATTCACCGTCTCGAACAGGTCGTCAGCGCCAACGATGTCGGCGCCGGCGGCTTTCGCCTCCTCCGCCTTTGCATCGCGCGCAAACACCGCCACGCGCACCGTCCGCCCCGTGCCGTTCGGCAGGTTCACAACGCCGCGCACCATCTGGTCAGCGTGCTTGGGATCAACGCCCAGATTGACCGCAACCTCGATCGTTTCATCGAACTTGGCGGTGGCGTTCTCTTTCACCAGCTTCACCGCATCGGCGACCGAATAGGTCGTCGTCGGATCGACTTTCGCCCGCGCAGCGGCGGTCCGTTTTGCAACTTTCACCATGATCGTTACTCCGCCACCGTCAGGCCCATGGCCCGCGCCGAACCGGCGATGATGCGCGCGCCAGCGTCCAGATCCGTCGTATTGAGGTCTTTCAGCTTGGCTTCAGCAATCTCGCGGCACTGCTTCATCGTCACCGTACCGCCGGAAACCCGGCCCGGCTCTTTCGAGCCCGACTTGATCTTGGCGGCCTGCTTCAGGAGGTAGGACGCCGGCGGCGTCTTGATCTCGAAGGTGAACGACTTGTCCTGGTAGTACTGGATGATCACGGGCAGCGGCATGCCCTTTTGTTCCTGCTGCGTGCGTGCGTTGAACGCCTTGCAGAACTCCATGATGTTGATGCCGCGTTGGCCCAGGGCCGGGCCGATCGGGGGCGACGGGTTAGCCGCTCCCGCTGGAACCTGAAGCTTCAGGCTCCCCATGAGTTTCTTCGCCATGTTTCCCTCTTCTGCGAAGCGCCTTCAGGCCGAAGCCATCGGGCTAGGGGTGCGTGGTACGGCAAAGGACATGGACTTACGCCCCGCCTCCCACACGTTGAAACCGGCCCGAAAGGCCGGGTAGTCCGGCCTAGCCGACCTTCTCGACCTGGCCGTATTCCAGTTCCACGGGCGTGGCGCG
The DNA here is from genome assembly GCA_041987265.1 of Hyphomonadaceae bacterium. GTDB lineage: Bacteria > Pseudomonadota > Alphaproteobacteria > Caulobacterales > Hyphomonadaceae > IH12. The sequence goes on along the minus strand of JBHIWT010000199.1, from coordinate 198 downwards.
ACCGAAGATCGACACCGACACCTTCAGGCGGGCACGTTCCTCGTCGATCTCCTCGACCAGGCCGTTGAACGACGCGAAAGGACCGTCGCAGACCCGCACCTGCTCGCCGATCTCGAACACGATCGACGGCTTCGGGCGCTCGATACCCTCCTGCACCTGATGCATGATGCGCTGGGCCTCGGTCTCGCTGATCGGCGA
>JBHIWT010000198.1:0-5778 GCA_041987265.1 Hyphomonadaceae bacterium | reverse complement strand
CCAACCCAGCTTGGCGAAGTCCGTGTCCATATAGCGGATGTCCATCGGGAAGGGCGGATTGCCCGCAGGCCCGGCCTCATGCCGGCGCAAGTCGAAGCTCAGCTCCGACTGGTCGAACCGAACACCTGCCGATGCTCCATAGACGCCGCGCTTGAACTCTGTTCCGCCAATCACGCCGCCGCCAAAATCGGTGTCGCCGCCTTCCTCGTAAGACCCCAGCAGGTTGAAGCGCCAGGCGTCCGTCGATGCGCCCGCAACGCCACCAGCCGAGAAGCTGTCATTGACCGTTCTCCCGCCGACGCTGAGATCATACCCGGTCTCCACCGCATCGCCGCTGGCGTAGCCGATCCGTTTGAATACAGCGTCAGCGCCGCCGCCAAGCCCCGGCCCTTCCGAAACCGGACTGACGCCACGGTCGATCACCAGCGCCGCGACCAGCGGTGTCGGCGCATAGTGGAAAGCCGGGTCCATCAGGTTTGGCCCGCCAGAGGCAAAGCGCTGCCCGTCCACCCGCAGGTTGAGTCGTTCGCCGAACAGGCCGCGATACTGCATCTGTCCCGACAACTCGCCATTTGCCACGCGCGCGCCGCCCGGCGTCCGCGCCGCCAACAACGTCAGGTCGTTGCCAAGCACTGGCGCCTTGTCCGTTTCCATCACGGTTTCCGTCGCCGTATCCGGCCGCGTGCCGGTGACGACGATCACATCCTTCAGCGCCGAGGAAGTCTCAGTCGACTGCGCAAACGCAGCCGGCGCCAGCGCCACGGCAAGCGCGGCGCCCAAACTCGATTTGAGGTACATTTCGATTATCCGTTCAAAGCAGAAAGTCGCCTCGCAACGCGAAGCGAATGACAGGTTCAGGCTTTGAAGGAAGCAGGCGGGCCCACGGGCGGCGCCCCGGGCCACAATGGCGAACGCGGCGAAACGATGCTTGTCGGCGCCTGGCTGACGATGAGTTGCGACGCCACCGACCGGCCCGGCAATACCGGCTCGGGCGGCAACACAGCCGCGATCACAAGGCAGTCGCCGCAACACGTTTCCGACCCGGTGTCGACCGGCTGCGGATCGCCAATCCCGATATGCATGACATGACCGAGGCCATTGCCGCACATCGGCACATCGATCGAATCAGGCGAGCGAACCTGCACATGCGCCTGCGCGCCGTTGGCGAAAAGGCCAAAGGCGGCGACTAGCAGCGCGAAGGTGCGCAGGTATGAACGCAAACCGGTCATCAGGTACAATGTAACATTTCGTTTGGCCCGGTCCATTCACATGAGCGTTCCCGGCCCGCGACACGGCGTCTCCAGCCATATCCTGTCAGCAGTCTGACCCGATTGGAGAATTCTCGCCGCGCCGCGTCTGGACAACGCCCGGCAGCCGCCCCAAATGCACCCGACGCCGATCACACGGGGATTACGCCACCATGCCGCCAGCGATCGAAATCAGGGATCTGAACAAGACCTATGCCGGCGGACACCAGGCGCTGAAGAATATCAATCTCGAGATCGAGTCAGGCGAGATCTTCGCCCTGCTCGGACCCAACGGCGCCGGCAAGACAACGCTCATCTCCGCCATTTGCGGCATCGTCACGCCCACTTCTGGCTCGATCGCAGCAGGCGGCTTTGACATCCAGAGGAATTACCGCCACGCCCGCGCGCTGATCGGCCTCGTCCCGCAGGAAATGAGCATCGACATGTTCGAGACCGTCTGGGACGTCGTCTCGTTCTCACGCGGCCTCTTCGGCATGGCTCCCAACGCCGCGCATATCGAGCAGGTGCTGAAAGACCTTTCGTTGTGGGACAAGCGCAAGAACAAGCTGATGGAATTGTCCGGCGGAATGAAGCGCCGGGTGATGATCGCCAAGGCGCTCAGCCACGAACCGCGCATCCTCTTCCTTGACGAACCCACCGCCGGCGTCGACGTCGAACTGCGCCGCGACATGTGGGAGATGGTCCGCAAGATGCGCGCGCGGGGCGTCACCATCATCCTCACCACCCACTACATTGAAGAAGCCGAGGAGATGGCGGACCGCATCGGCGTCATCCTCAACGGCGAACTCATCCTCGTCGAACGCAAGCCGGACCTGATGAAGAAGCTCGGCAAGAAGCGACTGACCCTGCAGCTTCAGGATCGAATGGATGGCATCCCCGACGGTCTCGCCGAATGGGACCTCGAACTCAAGGACGACGGCGCGGAGCTCGAATACGCCTTCGACATCCACGACGAACGCACCGGCGTGCCATCCCTGCTCCGCCGCATGACCGAACTTGGCATCGCCTTCCGCGATCTCAACACCCAGACTTCATCGCTCGAAGACATCTTCGTTGATCTCGTCCACCAGAAGGATTGAGCACCATGGCCGACTCATCCTCACAGACCGCAACGCCCGCGCCCGCCGAGGCCGCGCCAAGACCGCCCGCCTTCAACGCTTATGGCGTCTGGGCCATCTACAAGTTCGAGATGACGCGCACCCTGCGCACCTTCTGGCAGTCGATCGCCACCCCGGTCGTCACCACCTCGCTCTATTTCGTCGTCTTCGGCTCGGCGATCGGCTCACGCATCGAGGAAGTCGGCGGCGTCTCCTATGGCGCCTTCATCGTTCCCGGCCTCATCATGATGACGCTGTTCATGCAGTCGCTGTTCAACGCCTCCTTCGGCATCTACTTCCCGAAATTCACTGGCACGATCTACGAGATCCTCTCCGCTCCCATCTCTTCGATGGAAATCGTCCTCGCCTATGTCGGCGCCGCCGCGACGAAGTCGATCATCCTCGGCCTCATCATCCTCGCCACCGCGGCTTTCTTCGTGGAACTGAACATCCAGCACCCGCTCTACATGGTCGGGTTTCTCATCCTGATCGCGCTCACCTTCTCGCTGATGGGCTTCATCATCGGCATCTGGGGCACGAGCTTCGAACACCTCAACTTCATCCCGATGCTGATCGTCACGCCGCTCACCTTCCTCGGCGGCGCGTTCTATTCGATCGACATGCTTCCGGAGACCTGGCAGACCGTCGCCCTGTTCAACCCGGTCGTCTACCTGATCTCGGGCTTCCGCTGGTCATTCTACGGCGTCGGCGACGTCGGCGTCCTGCTTTCGCTGGGCATCACGCTAGGCATCTTCTTCGCCTGTCTCGGCGTCGTCGCTTGGATGTTCAAGACCGGCTACCGCCTGAAGACGTGAGATCGCGGTCAGGTTTGCTCCAGCAACGCCTTCAGTCTGCCGGCCGCGACCTCTCCCTTCGCCGCCAGGCTTTTCGCAAACAGGCGCCTGATCATCAATCTGGCAAGGAAGGACCCGGCCCTGCTCGAGAACAGCCAGCGGATCTCCGTCCCCTCCTGCCCAAGATCCGTGAGCTGGAATTCCATTCTCGGCTGAAGCGGCGCGAACTCGGCCTCCGTCGCCAACTGGCGCGGCGGATCGCTCTCGACGACGGGAATCTCGATCTCCCGGATGCGCCCGGTCGGCAAACGCAGCGTCTCTCTATAAACCTTGCCGATTGTCCCATGCGGCTCCGGCGTCTTCGAGACGACCGAGACTACATCGGGAAACCACAACGCGTAGTTTTCGTGATTGGCGACAAAGGCGAACACCTTGTCGACCGGCTGTCCGACAACAAGGGTCTGATCGATGAGCAAGAGGCGGGGTTTCGAAGGCATGAACGAACTTTACAAACTTAGTACATTTTGTAAAGTCACGACATGACGGACTCTGGCTCCTCACCGGCCATCGAGGCGCTGCTCGACGCCGCCCTGCAGCAATTCGGCCTCCATGGCTTCGCCAAGACGACCATGACCGACATCGCGAACGCCTCGGGCGTCTCCCGCACCTCGCTCTACAACCACTTTCCCACCAAGGAGGACGTCTTCCGCGCGATCAGCCAGCGGCTCAACGCCAGGGTCCACGATGAGGTTGTCCAGGCGGTCAGCGACAAGGGCCACCGCGACGAGCGCCTGCTCAAGACCATGCACGCCCGCGTCAGCTGGGTTTACGAACTCCTGCATGCATCCCAGTTCGGCCGCGAGCTGATCGACGAGAAAAACCGCATCTGTGGCGGACAGGTGCTCGCCGCCAACGACAGGTTCGCCCGCGTAATCGCGGACATCCTCGCTGAGTATCCAAACCGCACCCTCGATCCGCAGGCGCTGGCCGCGATCCTGATCCAGTCGGTCAATGGCGTATTGCAGACCGCAACCAGCCGGGATGCCGCCCATGACGCCGTCGACATGCTGGTCAGGGTCTTCTCTCTCGGCCTGAACGCCCGCCAGCCCCGGCCCGGTGGCGCAACCTCCTGACAGATTGCCCGCGCAATCCCAACTTCCCCTTCATCCCGCCGCCAAAACCCGTTACAGCGACGGCATGACCAAGACGCCGTCCGCACCCCCAACCGCGCCCCAGGCCGACGCCTTTCTGACAGCAAAGACGCTGTCGGAAGCCCTGCCCTATATCCAGCGCTATGATCGCGAAACGATCGTCATCAAGTATGGCGGCCACGCAATGGAGAACGAGGAGCTCGCCGCCCTCTTCGCCAAGGACGTCGTCCTTCTCAAACTGCTCGGCATGAACCCCGTCGTCCTGCACGGCGGCGGCCCACAGATCGGTCGCATGCTGGAAAAGATCGGCATCGTCTCGACCTTCGAAGACGGCCTGCGCGTCACCGATGCTGAATCGATGGAAATCGTCGAGATGGTCCTCTCCGGCGGCATCAACAAATCCATCGTCCGCGCCATCAACGCCGCAGGCGGCAAGGCGGTCGGCCTGTCCGGCGTCGACGCCAACCTGATCACCGCGGTGAAAGCTACCCGGACCAAGAAGGATCCCGACAGCAATATCGAGCGCGTCGTCGATCTCGGCTATGTCGGCGAGCCCGAGAAAGTCGATCCGTCCGTCCTCAAGGCGCTGGCCGCACAGGTGGAAGAAGACTTCATCCCCGTCGTCGCCCCGGTCGGCGTCGGCAAGGATGGCCGCAGCTTCAACATCAACGCCGACACCGCCGCAGGCGCTGTCGCCGCCGCAGTCGGCGCCAAGCGCCTCATGCTTCTCACCGATGTTGAAGGCGTGCTCGACAGCTCCGGCGCGCTCGTCAAGCAACTCACCTGTCCCGAGGCCAGGGCCCTCATTTCAGACGGAACTGCAAAAGGCGGTATGATTCCCAAGCTTGAAACCGCTATTCAGACCGTCGAAAACGGCGTTGAGGCCACGGTCATCCTTGATGGACGCAAGCCTCACGCCCTGCTGATGGAGTTGTTCACCCAGCATGGCTCAGGCACACTCATCCGCGGGAGCTGAGGGCGACAAAGCGCAGGATCGGTACGATTCGGTGCAGATGGAGAGCTTTATGACACGCGTGATGCGCCCCATCCTGCAGCGGGCGGCCACGATGCTCGCCCTGATGACGGCTTGCATCGCCACATCCATCGGCCTCACGGCGCCAGCCAACGCCCAGCAGGGCTTCAATCTCTGCAACGAGACCAGCTTCATCCTGGAAGCCGCGACCGGCCGCCCGGAAAACGACAACGTCATCATCGAGGGCTGGACGCGCCTGCGCCCCGGCGAGTGTCGCATCGCGCTGCCCGCCCCCCTGCAGCGCGGCATTCACTTCGTCTTCGCCCGTTCCTCCAGCGCCCACCGCGGCGGTCAGCGGGTCTGGAACGGCGATGTCCCGCTCTGTGTCGACCCGAACGGCGCCTTCGCCGTCCAGAACCCCTCCTCCTGCGAGGCCGTCGGCCTTGAAAGCCGCCGCTTCAAGGCGGTCCGCGTGGAAAGCGCGCGCGGCGGCGA
>JBHIWT010000197.1:0-5804 GCA_041987265.1 Hyphomonadaceae bacterium | reverse complement strand
CTGCCGCCTCGACGTCCATGCGCGTCAGTCCGTTCCCGCGCCCGGCGGCGGATTACCGCCACCGTTTCCGTTGCCGTTGCCGCCACCGTTTCCGTTGCCGTTACCGCCGCCGTTCCCGTTGCCGTTGCCGCCACCGTTGCCGTTGCCGTTGCCGTTGCCGTTGCCGTTGTTGGTCAGCGCGACAAGCGATTTGGATGAATTGCCTTGCGACATCAGATTCTGGCCATGAGCGTTGGCGCGTCCCTCCCCTGCGCCATTTCCGTTGCCGCCGGCATTGCTGACTTCCGCCGCACGCGCTTGCCCTTGAACCGCGTTCGGCTGGACGAACAGGTTATTGGAGACGCTGGAGTAATCGACAGCCGGCGCCGAGACGCCTGCAGGCATCACCGCATCAGCCGCAGGCGCGACAAGCTTCATCTGTCCCGGCGCATCGCGTGCGATGCGGACGGTCTGGCCGGGCGCCACGTCGCTGCGCGCCTGGCTCGCGAGAGCCCGGACCTCAACGAGACCCGAAGAAACATGAACCACGTCTTCCTGGGGTCCGGCCGTGACGGTGAACGTGGTGCCTTTCACGATAGCCGCCAGCAGCGGCGTCTTGACCTCAAAATGCTGTTCGCGGCGACGATCCACCTTGAACAGGGCTGTGCCCACGCCCTGCAGAATCGACGTGCGGCCGGGGCGTGTTTCCGGAGCCAGTGTGGTCCGGCTGCTCGCGGAGATAACGATCGTCTGCAGTCCGTTATCGAGGGTCGCAGACGAATTCCGCCCCGTCGTGATCACCGCACCGACCTGCAGGTCTTGCCCGAACCGGGCGTCGCGCGCGGGCGAACCGGGCTGGCTGACGCGGACGGTCCCCTCCATCTGGCTGATCCGCCAGCTTCCGCCTTCGGCCATTGCAGGCGCAGCGCCAAGAACCAACACCGCCGCGAACAGCGCCAGAAAACGAGAAACGAACTTCGACATACTAGACCAGCCTTCAATCCCTTCGCCCGCTTTGGGCGAAAGAACATGATGGGCCAAATTGTTCAGCGGATGATTAAGCAGACAGAAACGCCTTAAGTGATGGCGCTTAAGGGCTCATTATCCATGTCGGTCTAAAGGTCCCATCGGGTTGGCTGTTAGACTTGTGGTGTTACATGGCCCGGCCCGGCGGGCGTCACTCGAGACTACCGGGACCGGTAGGCCTGACGTCCAGTATCCTGATCGCTGTAGCAACAGCCGGCTTTGCGCATGCTGAGCCGGTTGACTCATCGTCTGACACCGCTGTCGCCAGCTCGTGTGCGGACGAAGCCAGCGACTGTTTTCAGCTACTTGGCGTGACGATCGATGGCGCGAACGCCTTCTCCATTGATGAGCTCGCCCCAACCTACGAGCCGTTCCTTGCACAGCAGGTGGGTACGAGCGAACTCGCCCTGATCGCCAGCCGGATTACCCAGCGTTACCTCGACGAAGGCTATTTCCTCTCTCAGGCAATCGTACCGCCGCAGGAGCCCAGCGCCGGCATCGGGCGCATTCTGGTCATCGAAGGACGGATATCGCGCGTCGAGGTTCGCGGCGACGGCGCCAGCCAGGTCTCCCCCTACGTTTCGGGACTGACCAGCCAGTCGATTGCAAACCTCAAGGACATCGATCGTCGCCTCGCGCTGGCCAGCGATATACCAGGCGTAAGCGTGCGCTCGTCGATCGAAGCCGTGCCGGAAGATCCGTCGCAGCACTACCTGATTGTGGATGCAGACTTCCAGCCGATGGAAGGACAGATCCTTATCGACAACCGGGGCACGGACATGGCGGGGCCGATCCAGGCCTATGGCCGGTTTTCTCTCAACTCCGTCTTCGCACAACGCGACCAGCTGAGCCTCACGGCCTACACCACACCTGAGGACCCGAGCGAACTCACCCAGATCGGCGGCGCCTATCGCTATCTGTTCGGGGGCAAGTCGGAAGTCGGGGTCTCCTACCTCCAATCGCAGGCGGGCGACGGGTTCGACATCGACTCGCCGAATGTAGGCGCTGACAGCCAGGTGGGCAGCCTGTGGTATTCGCGCTCGTTGAAGCGGTCGCGCGCGTCCAGCATCTGGCTGGATGCATCGTTCGATGCCGGACACTTCGAAAGCGAATGGCTGAGCGGCGGCGGCTATGAAGATGAGACGCGGGTCGGACGCGTCATGCTGCGAGGCCGTTACAGCCCGGCTGGCGAGGCGACAAACATATTGCTGCGGATCTCGGCCGGTCTCGACGCCCTGGGCGCATCCGGCGAGTCGAGCACGCACCGTTCGCGATATGATGCGGACGCCAGCTTCACGAAGCTCGACTTCCACGTCTCCCACTATCGCGACGTCGGCAAGTATTTCGGCATATACGCGGCCCTCGCCGGACAGGCCTCAGCCGACCCGTTGCTGCTCTCAGAAGAATTCTCCGCAGGCGGCGGCCAGTTTGGTCGCGCTTACAGCTACGGAGAGATCACCGGCGATCACGGCGTGGGCGGCACGATCGAACTGCGCGCCGGTTTCGATCCCGGCTTTGATCCGATCTCGTTCCTGCAGGGGTATGCCTTCTATGACGCGGCGCAGGTGTGGAACTTCAATACGCCGGCGGGTGCGAACGATCTCTCCCTGTCCTCCGCCGGACTTGGCCTGCGCGTCGACTTCCTCGACTGGCTGACGGCGCGCATCGAAACCGCAAAGCCGCTGACGCGCACGCCGTTCGACGCCGACGACAAGGACTGGCGGCAATTCCTTTCGCTGTCGGCAGCCTACTGACGATCGGGAGCGCGTCGGCTCACCGACGGGAAAAACCGAACCCCGGAACTCACACAGCACACCCCCTGCGCGCCGACGTGGCATCACCGCCCACAAGCCGACCTTCCGGAACCCGGCTTTGAAGATGACGAAAGCCGTGGCCAATCCGAGCCGCGAGCTGTTCGCGAGCGCTCATACGGTGCGGGACGAAATGTCGGACCGGGCGCCTGGCGATTTCCAGTCGATTGAAACCAAGCCAGAAATCACGGCGCTCTGGCGGTGGTGTCAGTCTGGCGCGAACCGGTCTCTACAGCTCGCCGGCGTGACGTCCGCTCCGGTCTCAAAGCGGAGATCTGTGTCCGACGAAGCGGGCGTTCACCATGGCAGGCCCAGGTAGTTGAACGGCCGGATCTTTGGTCCAGCTTCGATCTAAGTGGTGGTTGGGTGAGGCCGTTGATCCGAACCTTCGCCCACCGTTGGTTGCCAGCGCTCCCGACCTATTGCGCGCCTCCGACGGTTGCCGGCTTAAGACTCGCGGAGGGCGGCGGGACGATCTCGGCGTCAGGCCCGGCGAGGATCTCGCCGTTCTCGTCCAGCACGACCCCATCTACGGTGCGCTTCGTCAGCCAGTCGAGCGTCGCGAACGTGCCGATCTTGTTATACTGCTCCGGCGCGATGTCCTTGTATGACATGACGGTGGACGCGACCTGACTTGCGTCAGGGACCATTACGTAGGCCGGAACCGCGTCGATACGCATGGCGTAGGAAATATGGGTCTTTTCGCCGCCCGGGCCATCGGCCGCGTAGTCTGCATGACGCCTGAGCGCATACCAGACAGCCGGCAATTCGACGTAGGTAAGCGATTCAATTACCGAACCGCGCGCATCCACCCACCCGCGATAGAATTCATACCAAGGACGATAGCCACCGATCATGCCGGTTAGCGTGCCGTCTTCTTTCATCTCCATCCGCAATTGCGCCTGCAACAGCTGGAGCTCGCGCGTATAGCTCGGATCGCGCAGCCACACCTCTTCGCTCGGTTCAACCGTCTCGATCACCCCATTGACAGTACGCGCATCGATAATCGCCTCGAAGCGTTTGTCCGGCGAGATCCGGAACGTGTAATTGTGCGCGATCTCGCCATTGCCGTCCTTCACCAACGAGTCCGTGCTATCGTAAAAACCGACTTTCACCTTCTCGTCGTTCATCGGGTCGTCGCCCTCACCCGATACGACGATCGCAACCGTCCAGCGCCCCTCACGCATCTCGTCATTCTTCGAGAGCGCGCTTCCCGACAACCGGTGCGGACCGCGCAGCGTCTGCCAGCAACCCATCGATCGGTAGAACTCATTGTCGATCCCGGTCGTCTCGCCGTCCGGGCTGGTAAAGCCGTTCGACGCATCGCCATCAAGATCGAACCCCATGCCGATCGTACCCGCCACCGGCACAAGGCCCGGATCAGGCGTCAGCCACGGCTGCGTATAGATGTTGGCCCGCCCCTCGCCACGGAACGCCATCTGGTTCTGCCCCTGGCTGGGTAGGCGATACGGGTGCGTCGGGTCGCGCAGCCACCGCGCTTCCTGTTCAGTGTAACCCGCCTTCACCAGCACTTCGATCCAGTCCGGCTCCGGGTTGATCCCCGTCGGGCAATCCGTACCCGGATCAATGATCCCGCCGCCCTCATCCGCGCCAAAGTAATTGGCCGGCTCATACCATTCGACCACGTAGGTCTTCGACCATTCCGCCGATGCAACGCCAGTGAAGCAAAGCGCCGCCGCCGTCATGCTGGCGAGTTTGAGTGACGTGCGTTTCATACCCGCCCCCTTAAGCCACAACTTCCGAAACCGGTCGGGATGTCCGCATCGCGCCCTGCCCGAACTCGCCAACGGGCACGCCGACCAATTGCTGCGCCGTAAGCGACAGGCGCGTGGCGGACTCGCCCTTGCCCTTGATGTGCTGTCCGGCGCGGTGACGCCCATTCGCCCGCCCCGCAAAAAAGACCGGAATGTTCTCCAGCGAGTGGATCTTGGCATACCCCGTGTCCGAGAAGCCCATCACCAGCGAATGATCGAGCAGCGTACCGTCGCCCTCCTCGATCGCATCCATCTCTTCGAGGAACACGCCGAACGACTTCATCACCAGGCCGGCAAGCTTGGAGGATTCCGGCTGGTAGCCCAGCTTCGCATCCGTCGGCTCATCGTGCGTGATCTGGTGATACGTCTTCGTCTGCCCCGCCAGATACGTATTCGACGATCCCGGCGTGTGCACGAAGTTGAACACGTTGGTCTGGTTGCAGGCGAGACCCATCGCCAGCAGCTTGGCCATCTGCCGCGTATTCTCTTCGATCACATCAACCGTCACGGCCTTCACCGGATTGCCCGGCGATTCCGGAATCTCGCACGCCTCGCATTCCGCCGGACGCTGCAACTGGATCGCTAGCTGGTTCTCGATTTCGCGCAGCGACGTGAAGTACTGGTCCATCTTGATGCGGTCCGAAGCGCCAAGCTCCGACATCAGCGCCTGACGCTGCTCGCCAACCGCCGACAGCACGCTCTTGCGCAGCATGAGGTCAGGATTCGGCTGCCAGTTCGGATCGTTCGGATCCTGGAAGCCTTCGCCAAACAGGCGCGTATAAAGCGACAGCGGCGTCGTCTCCGGCGTCGCATAGGCATTGCCGGTCCGCGTCGAGTAATTGGCCGAAGCTACGCCGGACGCCGAAACATCGATCGCCTTGAACCGCGTCGTCGCACCAAGGACGTCCGCAACCTTCGTATCGAACGAAGCCCCGTCCATCACACCCGTCTTCGCCGGAGCGACACCCGAAAGGATAGCCGCATGGCCGCTCCAGTGCACGATGTTCGGCTTGCCGTCGCCTATCACCCGGAAGCCCGAGAAGACAGAAACCTTGTCCTTCACGTTCCGCAGCGATTCCAGCTCCGGCGTGATCTCGTAGTCGCGCCCGGTTGTCTGCGGCACCCACCGCGTCCCACCCGCCGGCGTATCCGTCAGGCCAAGCCCCCAGAAATAGGTGCCGAATCGCGATGGGAATTTGGCTCCGTCCGCCCA
>JBHIWT010000196.1:0-5838 GCA_041987265.1 Hyphomonadaceae bacterium | reverse complement strand
GGAAGCCGCCCGAGGTATCGCCGAAGGCCAGCGTCAGGCCGGTGACGATGATGATGATGACGGCGATGATCTTGGCGACCGGTCCCTCGACCGATTGAAGGATCTGGTTGAGCGGTTGCTCCCACGGCATGTTGGAGCCGGCGGCGTGGGCCGTGCTGGCCGTGACGAGGACCGCGGCGAATATAGCGGTAGCGACGAAATCTTGCCCGCGAGGCAGAGTGATACTCATGATTGGTCCCCTATTGCTGTCAGGCTGTAGTCGCCGGAAGTTTCGAGTCTTGTGACGCTAGTGAGTTCGGCCAGACGGCGCTCGGCACCGCGTCCGCAAAGGACGGCGATGACATTGATGGTTTCCGCGATCAGGGCACGCGGCACCGTTACGACCGCTTCCTGGATCAGCTGCTCGAGCCGGCGCAGCGCGCCAAACGCCGTGCCGGCGTGGATGGTGCCGATGCCGCCGGGATGGCCGGTGCCCCAGGCTTTGAGGAGATCGAGCGCCTCAGCCCCGCGCACCTCGCCGATGGGGATGCGGTCAGGCCGCAGGCGCAGCGAGGAGCGAACGAGATCGGAAAGCGACGCGACGCCATCCTTGGTCCGCAGAGCGACAAGGTTCGGCGTCAGGCATTGGAGCTCGCGTGTGTCCTCGATCAGAACGACGCGGTCGGAGGATTTGGCGACTTCCGCCAGCAATGCATTGGTGAGCGTGGTCTTGCCGGTCGAGGTGCCGCCAGCGACAAGGATGTTGGCGCGGGATGTGATGGCGTCGCACAATGCCGCCGCCGCATCGTCTGGCATGATCTCGGCGCGGACATAGTCTTCGAGTGTGAAGACCGCGACGGCCGGCTTGCGGATCGCGAAGACCGGGGCGGCGACCACAGGCGGCAGAAGCCCCTCGAACCGCTCCCTTGTTCCCGGCAGCTCCGCGGACACACGCGGAGCGCCAGCATGAACCTCTGCGCCGACATGGTGCGCAACCAGACGGACGATGCGTTCGCCGTCAGCGACGGAAAGCTCTTCGCCGGTGTCGGCGAGGCCTTCGCTCAGGCGGTCGACCCAGAGGCGGCCATCCGGATTGAGCATCACCTCGACAACCGCAGGGTCTTCGAGCCATGCGGCGACGTCGGCCCCCAGAGCGGTTCTGAGCATGCGCGCGCCACGGGCGAGCGCTTCGGATTTGAATGTATGGACGGTCATTGGCGGCCCCGCATTGGATTACGGGGTCGATCAAGAAGACCTTTAAAGGCTGATCGGCAACAGCCTTGAAGGCGTAGTAGTACTACGGCGCGCAACGGCAGGAGAAAGCGAAAAACGGTCGAAACAGTTCACTTCAAAATACCTGGGAAACAGGCTGTAGATTTACTCTTTCGGTGTGAAATCTTGCGACACTTCTTTGGCGAAGGTGTTACCCTTTGCGAGCCGCCGACCGAGCGTTTCTACAAAGCCTTCATACCGCTCGCGGCCTTTCGCCTGCGCGGCATCGCGCATCGTATCTGGCAATGGCGGAGTCGTCGTGAGCCAGAACCGGATGAACAAGGCTATCGCATCGTTGCCGATCGTCACGTCGCGTTCGAGCCGTTCGACGGCGCGGGTCAGCCGGTCGAGACGTCGCGTAATCGCAGCCTCGCGCTGATCCGCAGCGTCGGGGGAAAGGTAGGAGGCAAGCGCCGCTTCCACGATCTGGGATTTCGAAACTTTGCGCCGCGCCGCCAGCGTGTCGAGCTCCGCTGATAAAGCTGGATCGAAATACACATTGAGCCGATCTTTCTTCATGGCGGGCCTCAAAGTTCGATGCCGTCATCGGGATCAAGCGAGGCCTGCCGGGCGATGCTGCGGAATCGGCCCTGCATCTGGCGAGCCCGCTGAGCGTCATCATCCGTTTCATCATCGAGACCCGCGAACTCTTCTCGCGCAGATGGTGCCGGCTCCGGCGCGATGTCTTCATGCTCGGGCAGTTCCGGCTCACGGCGAATGCCGCCGTCTGCATCTTCGCCCGCATCGCTGGAGGCCCTCTTCCTTGGCTTTGGCGCGGCGACGGGTGCGCGGTCACTCCAATCATCTGCCTGCAACTCTTTCGATACGGTCGGTTCGGCCATCAGTTTGGGCGGTGACAGGATGCGTGTCTTGAGCTGTGGGTCGGTATAGTAGCGCGCCTTTTTGCCCCGGACCGGCGGCGCGCCGGAGACGAGCACGATTTCATCATCCGGCGGTAATTGCATGATCTCGCCGGGAGTCAGCAAAGGCCGCGCGGTCTCCTGCCGGGAGACCATGAGATGGCCAAGCCAGGGCGACAATCTGTGCCCGGCATAGTTCTTCATTGCCCGCATCTCGGTCGCCGTGCCGAGGGCATCGGACACGCGCTTGGCAGTACGTTCGTCATTGGTCGCGAAGCTCACCCGGACATGGCAGTTGTCGAGGATGGCGTTGTTCTGGCCATAGGCTTTCTCGATCTGATTGAGGGACTGCGCGATGAGGAAGGCCTTCAATCCATAGCCCGCCATGAACGCGAGCTGGCTTTCGAAGAAGTCGAGCCGCCCGAGCGCCGGAAATTCGTCGAGCATCAGCAACAGGCGATGGCGCTTGCGATTGGCGTTCAACTCTTCTGTCAGCCTACGTCCGATCTGGTTCAGCACAAGCCGGACGAGCGGCTTTGTGCGGCTGATGTCGGAGGGCGGCACGACGAGATAGAGCGTGGTCGGCCGCGCGCCAGAGACCAGATCCTTGATCCGCCAGTCGCAGCGGCTCGTGACCCTGGCGACGACGGGATCGCGATAGAGGCCCAGAAAACTCATCGCCGTAGACAGAACACCGGAGCGTTCGTTTTCCGACTTGTTGAGGAGTTCGCGCGCCACCTGCGCCACGACCGGATGCGGCCGGTCGCCAAGATGCGGTGTGCGCATCATCGCCGCGAGCGTCGCCTCGATCGGCCGGCCCGGATCAGAGAGGAAGGCGGCGACGCCGGCGAGCGTCTTGTCCGCCTCGGCGTAGAGGACATGGAGGATCGCGCCGACGAGCAGCGAATGGCTAGTCTTCTCCCAATGGTTCCGGCGTTCGAGCAGACCTTCCGGATCGACGAGGATGTCGGCGACGTTCTGGACGTCGCGTACTTCGCTGTCGCCGCGCCGGACTTCGAGCAGTGGATTGTAGGCCGCGCTCTTCGCGTCGGTCGGATCGAACAGGATGGTGCGGGTGAACCGCGCCCGCCACCCGGCGGTGAGCAGCCAATTCTCTCCCTTGATGTCATGGACGATGGCCGAGCCCGGCCAGGTCAGGAGACTCGGGACGACGAGGCCGACGCCCTTGCCCGAGCGGGTTGGCGCGAAGCAGAGCACATGCTCCGGGCCGTCATGCCGGAGGTAGTGGTTCTCGAAGCGGCCAAGCACGACGCCGTCCGCGGCAAGCAACCCGGACGATTCAACGTCCTTCCGCTCCGCCCATCGGGCTGAGCCGTAGGTGGTTACGTCGCGCGCCTCGCGAGCCCGGAGGACGGAGAGGAAAATCGCGACACCGATCGCGGCGATCCCGCCGCTGCCGGCAATGATCGCGCCTTCGACGAACACACGCGGCGCATAGGCGTCGTAGAAATACCACCAGACGAAGAAGCTCCAGGGCGGATAGATCGGCCATCCGAGAATGTCCGTCGTCGGCGCGCCGAGCTGAGGCTGAAAGCCGAGCCGCCATGCGGTCCACTGTGTTGCGGTCCAGATGAAACCGACCACAACGAGCGAGACGATGATGATCTGGCCCCAGAGGATTTTGGTGGCCTGTGTTGGCTGTGTCTTGATCGGCATGTCTTTTCCTTCCGGGGTGATGCTCAGATGCCAAGCCCGCGCTTGCGGCCGAGGCTCCAGTCGATCCCACCACCCGGCGTCATCGTTCCCGTCACGGTCTGGCCGAGATGGCGTTCGAGCTGGGGTTTCCACGGGACGAGTTCGAAGCCGAGGCCGCTATCGACCATGGCGAAACGGCCTGAGGCGAGATCGAGACGCCGGCGATAGGTTCCCGAGATGCGATCGCCTTCTGCAGAATTTCTGCGAAGCAAGCCTGTCTCGGTTTCGACACGCGCCGCCGCAGCGTCGAGCTCTCGTTCGCGCAGCGTCTTCAGGAGGTCGCGGGCGAAGGTGACGCGCCGACCATTTCTGGTCGCGAGCCCCTCGGCGACGAGATGATCGGCGCGCCGGTCGAGCGCTTCGCGAACTTCGGCGCCGAAGCCGCCCATGCTGAGCGGCGCCTGGGTCTTGGCGAGTTGCAGCCGATCGAGCCAGGTCGCACCACTCGCGCCGATTTGGGTTTCGAGGTTGAGGTCGGAGCGGCCGACAAGGGCCATGCGCTGACGGCCGCCATTGTCCGAGCGCCAGACCCGCGTCTCGACAATCCCGCCTTCGGGCGTGTCGCCCGTGGCGTCGAGATCGTTGAAGCGCAGATGATGGACGCTGCCGTCCACGGCGTCGATCACGGCATAGGCCTCGCCGCGCAACTCGTCATGCAGCCCGCGCTCGACCAACCGTCCAAGTACTGGGGCAGTCGGTGTGTCCTCAATCGCGAAGTCCGTTTGTGCGCGCCCTGGTCCGCCGGACATGGCGCGGTGCATGGTCTTGATGATGTCGCCACGCTCGGCGAGATCGCGCAGCGTTTCCTGTGCGCCCGGTTTCAGAGACCAAACCGCCGGGGCGAGCCTGTCGGCGAGGCCGAGCCCTTCCAGCGTCTGGGCGCGACCAATAAGGAGTTTGCGCAGCTCCGGATCGCGCGGTTCCGGGGAGCCGGGACGCAGATCAGCAACCCCGGCACCGTCATCGGCGAGCCCCTGGAGCGCGCGGTCAAGACCCGTCCAGCGTTCGGCTTTCACCTCCGCCTGAAGTTCGGATGCGATCTCCTGCTCGGCGCGCGGCCCGAGCTCCAGTTCGACCAATTGCTCGGCGCGGCTGCGGAATCCCCGGCTGATATAGTCGCGGGCGATGACGAGGTCCTTGCCGTTATCGGCTCGGCCCCGCACGAGAACATGGATGTGCGGATTGTCGGTGTTCCAATGATCGACGCCGATCCAGTCAAGCTTCGTGCCGAGATCGCGCTCGGCCTGGCTCATCAGGTCGCGTGTGTAGGCGCGCAGGTCTTCGAGGCGGTCGGCGTCTTCAGGCGAGACGATGAAGCGGAAATGATGCCGGTCCTCTTCGCATCGCTCTGCGAAAGCGCGATCATCGACGCTGTCTGCTTCGGCGTTGAACATGCCCGCATCACGCCCGTCACGGGTCACGCCTTCACGCTTCAGATAGGCGATGTGTTTGGCGAGCGGGGCGGAACGGAAACGTGCGCCACGATGACGGACGACGCGCGCTTTGATGACGACGCGCCGCTGGGTGCGTGACAGTCCGCGCGCTGCGCCGGCGAAACGGCCCCGGCCGAATTGCGATCCGCGCCCGCGTCCTTTCGAACCGTTCAGCTTGTATCCGGTGTGTCCGGCCTTGCGGGCGGCGCCCATTACCTGGCCGACAAAGCTTTGCGCCTTCCGGGCGCTTGTCCCCTTGTTGCGGATGCGGCCGGGCCGGATGCGCATGTCATTATCGCGGTCGCTCATGACAAAGCGCCCGCTTGAAAGCGCGCGGCACGGTGAAACCCGCATAAAAACAGTGGGTTGAGCCGTGGGGCGGCACTGTGCCCATGACCGCAGCGGGCGAAATACCCAACAACAACAACGACATAGCGCGTATCCGTGCCGCGCCTTTTATCTCGCCCTCCCGTTGTTGTTGCGCCTTCCGTCCCCGTCCTTCCTCCCGGAAGCACGCCATCGCGCGACGGACTGCGCGAGAGTGTGATCAGTGGGGTCATCGCTGATCCCCGGTTCCA
>JBHIWT010000195.1:0-5840 GCA_041987265.1 Hyphomonadaceae bacterium | reverse complement strand
ACCTGTTCCTGGTAGATGATGACGCCGTAGGTTTCCTTGAGCACCTGCTCGATCTTTTCGTGGATGTAGTCGGGTTCCTCCAGCCCGTTCTTGCGGTCGTTGTAGACGGGAATGTTCTCCATCGGGCCGGGCCGGTAGAGCGCCACCAGCGCGATGATGTCCTCGAACCGGTCCGGCTTCATGCCGGCCAGCGCCTTGCGCATGCCCATGCTTTCAAGCTGGAACACGCCGATCGTCTCGCCGCGCGCCAGCAGCGCATAGGTCTCGGGATCGTCGAGCGGGATCGACGACAGGTCGAGCTCGATGTCGCGTCCGGCTAGGAAACCGACGCCCTTCTGCAGCATGGTCAGCGTCTTGAGGCCGAGGAAGTCGAATTTGACGAGGCCGGCCGCCTCCGCCCATTTCATCGAGAACTGGGTAACCGGCATGTCGGAACGCGGGTCGCGATAGAGCGGCACCAACTCTTCAAGCGGCCGGTCGCCGATGACGATGCCGGCGGCATGCGTCGAGGCGTGGCGGTAGAGACCCTCCAGGCGCTTGGCGATGTCGAACAGCTTGCCGACGATCTCTTCTTCGCGTGCGGCTTCACGCAGACGCGGCTCGTCGGCGATTGCCTGTTTCAGGCTCACCGGATTGGCAGGGTTGGACGGCACGAGCTTGGCGAGACGGTCGACCTGGCCGAACGGCATCTGCAGCACGCGGCCGACATCGCGCAGCACGGCGCGTGCCTGCAACGTTCCGAAGGTGATGATCTGGGCGACATTGCCGCGTCCGTATTTCTCCTGGACGTAGCGGATGACTTCTTCACGACGTTCCTGACAGAAATCGATGTCGAAATCCGGCATGGAGACGCGTTCGGGGTTGAGGAAGCGCTCGAACAGCAGCGAGAAGCGCATCGGATCGAGATCGGTGATGGTGAGCGCCCAGGCGACCAGCGAGCCGGCGCCCGAACCGCGGCCCGGCCCGACGGGAATGCCGTGCGCCTTGGCCCATTTGATGAAGTCGGCAACGATCAGGAAGTAGCCCGGATAGCGCATCTGCTCGATGATGCCGAGTTCGAACTCCAGACGCTCCTCGTAATCGGTGCGGGTGAAGCCCGGCGCCGCTTCGAAGTCCGACAGGCGGGCGGCGAGGCCCTCGCGCGCCTGACGGTTCAGTTCCTGCGTCTCGGCGGCAAAGGCCGCCTCCGCATCGCCATCGGCGCCTGTACTGGTGAACTGCGGCAGGATCGGATCGTGCGTCAGGGCGCGTACATGGCAGCGCCGCGCGATCTCGACCGTATTCTCCAGCGCCTCGGGCAGGTCGGCGAACAGCATCGCCATTTCGGCGCGCGACTTGAAATAATGGTCCGGCGTGAGCTGGCGCCGGTTCTCCATGTTGATGACCGCGCCTTCGGCGATAGCAATCAATGCATCATGGGCCTCGAAATCGTCGCGCTTGGCAAAGAAGGGCTGGTTGGTCGCGACCAGCGGCAGCGCCATCGAATAGGCGAAATCGATCAGCACCGCCTCGGCGCGGCGCTCGGATTCAAGATTGCCGTGGCGCTGCAACTCGACATAGAGCCGGCCATCGAACACCTTCGCCATGCGTTCGAGCCGTTCACGGGCCGCCGGCACGTGGCCGTCGCCGATCAGCCTGTCGATAGGCCCTTCGGGTCCGCCGGTGAGCAGGATCAGCCCTTCGCCATATCGGGCGAGATCGTCGAAGCGGATATGCGGCAGGCCGCTATTCGCCGCGCCGTCACGCGACGACACGGGCGCCGCGTCGGGTGTCGCCACCTCCCCCGTTTCGCGCGACGCGCCCAGATGTGCCATGGAAACGAGGCGCACGAGATTGGCGTAGCCGACATCATCCATCGCCAGCAGGACGACGAAGCCGAGCGCGGCATGTCCCCTGGGTGCCCGGATCTCGATGCCATCGTCGAAGTCGACCGCCAGCTTCGATCCCATGATCGGCTGGATGCCCTTCTTCGAGGCTTTTTCGGAGAATTCGAGCGCGCCGAACAGATTGGAACGGTCGGTGATGGCAAGCGCCGGCTGCTCGTCGGCCTCTGCCAGATCGATCAGGCGGGCCAGCGGCAGCGCGCCCTCAAGCAGGGAAAAGGCGGAATGGACATGGAGATGGACGAAACCCGGCCCCTTGCCGGACTGCCTGTCCGTGGTCGCTCCGTCCATGGAGCGCGTATCGCGTTCGTCCATTACCGCACCTGCGTTTCGAATCCGCCCACCCGAAACGCCATGATGCGCAACGCCGGCAGCGGCTTCAAGCGCCGTGCAGCACGATCCCTGAACGCCCTGGCCTTATCCCCAGGCAAGCCATGCTTGAGAGAGGAGCGGCACGCGTCGCCCTGTGCAACGAACCATCGTTCACGTAATGTTCTTCAGAATATCCGCCCAGGTGAACAGGGTGACCAGGAACAGGCTGATCGTGGTCAAGGAAGCGACATCGCGGAAGGAAACTGGCATGATGATCCCCTATCGTTGATCAACGCGAAACACTCGCGTGTTCGATTTATGTTCTCATCCTGTTCCAGTTTCGTATTCATGTCAAGCCCCGTTCCTTTACGGGGAATCGTAAAGTGAATTCAATTGCCTGCGAATGCGGTGAGACGCTATTCGCCAAATCCGTCAAGGTTGATAGTCGGTAATGCGGCCCGCTTCCAGCGTGACCACCCGGTCCATCCGTCTTGCCAGATCATGGTTATGGGTGGCGATGAGCGCGGTAAGGCCCGTCTGGCGCACCAATTGTTCCAGCGTCGCGAAGACATGCGTCGAGGTCGCCGGGTCGAGATTGCCGGTCGGCTCGTCGGCCAGCAGCAATCTCGGGGAGTTCGCCACCGCCCGCGCGATCGCCACGCGCTGGCGCTCGCCGCCCGAAAGCTCCGCCGGGCGGTGCGTGGCGCGATTGCCGATCTTGAGATAGTCGAGCAGTTCCTGCGCGCGTTCACGGGCGGCGTGTTTGGACAGGCCGGCAATCATCTGCGGCATCATCAGGTTTTCGAGCGCGGAGAATTCCGGCAGCAGATGATGGAACTGGTAGACGAAGCCGATCGCGCCACGCCTGAGCGCCGTGCGCTTGTTGTCGGAAAGCTTGTTGGTTGCCACACCGTCGAGATAGATCTCGCCGCCCTGCGGGCGCTCGAGCAGGCCGGCCAGATGCAACAGGGTCGACTTGCCGGTGCCCGATGGCGCAACCAGCGCGACCATCTCGCCCTGTTTGAGCGTGAGGTCCGCACCTTCGAGGATCACCAGTTCGCGGCGGCCCTCGTGATAGGCCCGCCGCACGCCCTTCAGGCGCAGCGCCTCGGCCGGTCTGGCGTCACTCATAGCGCAGCGCTTCCACCGGATCGAGGCGGGCCGCCCGCCACGCCGGGAACAGCGTCGCCAGGAAAGACAGCGCCAGCGCCATGATGACGATGGACGTCGTCTCGGTCGGATCCATCCGGGCGGGGATATCGGACAGGAAACGCACGGTCGGGTCCCAGACCTGCCCGCCGATCAGCCAGTCGACGAAATGCTGGATCGCCTGGATGTTGTTGCAGACGAGCACGCCCAGCACGACGCCGAATGCCGTGCCTGTTACGCCGATGGCCGAACCCGTCATCATGAAGATGCGCATGATCGCGCCTCGCGTGGCGCCCATGGTGCGCAGGATGGCGATGTCGTGGCCCTTGTCCTTGACCAGCATGGTGAGCCCGGAAATGATGTTGAGCGCAGCCACGATGATGATCAGCGTCAGGATCATGAACATGACGTTGCGCTCGACCTGCAGCGCGGTGAAGAAGGTCTGGTTGCGCTGCCGCCAGTCGACCAGGAAATGCGGCCGTTCGATCGCCGCATCGACCGCCGTGCGCATGGCGCCGATGCGGTCGGGATCGTCGACATAGATCTCGATCGTGCTGACCTTGCCTTCCGAATTGAAGAAGAGCTGCGCTTCCGACAGGGGCAGATAGGCGATGGAGGAATCGTATTCGCTCATGCCGACTTCGAAGATGGCGACGACGGGATAGGCCTTGACGCGCGGCGTCGTGCCGAAGGGTGTGACATCGCCTTGGGGCGAGACCACGGTCATCATGGAGCCGAGCGTCAGGCCCAGATTCTGGGCCATGCGAATGCCGACGGCGACGCCCTCCGAAGCGTCGAATTCCTCCAGCGATCCCTGGATGACATGGTCGGCGATGCCGTGGATCTGCCTAAGGTCGCTCTCGCGGATGCCGCGGACCAGCGCGCCCGTGCCGGATGCCGTGCCCGAGACCAGCGCCTGGCCCTCGACCAGAGGCACGGCGAGGCGCACGCCCTCGACCCCGGAAATGCGCCTGGCGACGTCGGAATAGTCGTTCAGCTCGTATTGCACCGGCTGGACGATCATGTGGCCGTTCATGCCGAGGATGCGGGTCAGCAGCTCGGCGCGGAACCCGTTCATCACCGCCATGACGATGATCAGGGTGGCGACACCGAGCATGATGCCAAGGAAAGAGAAGCCTGCGATGACCGAGATGAAGGCTTCCTTGCGCCTGGCCCGCAGATAGCGCCGCGCCAGCATCCACTCGAAGGGCGCGAACGCCCGGGTTGCCAGCCGTTTCGCGCCCGTCGGGCTCGGCAACGACGGCGCGCCGGCCGCCGCGGAATGTGTGCTGTCAGAGGCCAGTTGCACGCGCCTTCCAGTCCGCTTCGAGACGCTGGACGACATCGTCGGGCGAAAGGGTCTCCCGCGTGCCGTCATCGCGATGCTTGATCTCGATCGTGCCATCGGCGACGCCGCGCGGGCCGACGATGAGCTGTACCGGCAGGCCGATCAGATCCATGGCCGCGAATTTGGCGCCGGCACGTTCGTCACGATCGTCGAGGAGGACGTCGAAGCCGGCCTTGCCGAGCCGCTCGTATAGCGTCTCGCAAATCGCATCGACCTTCGCGTCGCCCGGTTTCATGTTGATCAGCCCGATGTCGAACGGCGCCACGGCGCGCGGCCACTTGATTCCCTCGTCGTCATGGAAGGCTTCGATGATGGCCGCAACAAGGCGTGAGGGGCCGATACCGTAGGAGCCCATGTGCACCGGCACTTCCTGTCCGTCGGGCCCACTCACGGTCGCACGCATCGGCTTGGAATATTTGGTGCCGAAATAGAAGATGTGGCCGACCTCGATGCCGCGCGCCGACAGGCGGTCGCCTTCCGACACCGCATTCCACGCCGTCTCGTCGTGCATCTCATCGGTGGCCGCGTAAGGCGTCGTCCAGGTGTCGACGATCTGCTGCAGGGCATCGTCGTCGCGGAAATCGGTGTCCGCGCCCGGCACCTCGATGTCGAGATAGCGCCTGTCGCAGAAAACCTCGCTCTCGCCGGTGTCGGCCAGGATGATGAACTCGTGGCTGAGATCGCCGCCGATCGGGCCGGTGTCGGCGCGCATCGGAATGGCTTTCAGCCCCATTCGCGTGAAGGTGCGCAGATAGGCGACGAACATGCGGTGATAGGCCCGCCGCGCGCCTTCCTGATCGAGGTCGAAGGAATAGGCATCCTTCATCAGGAATTCGCGGGAGCGCATCACGCCGAAGCGCGGCCGTACCTCGTCGCGGAACTTCCACTGCAAATGATAGAGATTGAGCGGCAGATCCTTGTAGGATTTGACGTGCGTACGGAAGATGTCGGTGATCATCTCCTCGTTGGTCGGGCCGAACAGCATGGCGCGGTCGGCGCGGTCGCGGATGCGCAGCATCTCCTTGCCGTAATCATTGTAGCGCCCGCTCTCGATCCACAGATCGGCGGACTGGATCGTCGGCATGAAGACAGGCTTCGTCTGCGCCTCCGGCTACAACTTCGTCGCCAGCGCGACGCGCAATGGCCGT
>JBHIWT010000194.1:0-5899 GCA_041987265.1 Hyphomonadaceae bacterium | reverse complement strand
CCCCATACAACAGCAGCGCAAATGCGATCTGCATACCGACCGCGCCGAGGATCAGCTTCCAGGGCAGCGCCTTGCGGTTGGAAGAAAGCGCCCAGGCGATCGCGAAGATCGCAAGCAGTCCCAGCGCCGCGCGGGCGTTATCCCAGCCCCATTCCATCCCGCCCGTCCTTTAACCCGAGTAATATTCAGTTAGCGGAGCAATTCGCTCGCAAGCGTGTCTGCGCCATAGACGTTCTGCAACGCCTCGACAATCAGCTGCGAGGAGACCGACACGGTGCGATTGAGATTGCCGTCATAGCCAAACGAGCCGCCCAGCGAATGCAGGTTGCCGTCAAACGCCAGCCCGACGATGCGGCCCTCCCGATTGATCAGCGGCGAACCGGAATTACCGCCAATGATGTCGTTGGTCGAAACGAAGTTCATCTGCTTGTCGAGGTCGAGCCTGTCCTTCGCCTTGATCCAGCTTTCCACGAGATTAAAGGGAAAAGCGCCCGTGGCGCGCTCGTAGAGCCCGCCGATCTTCGTCGCCGGCGGGATCTCGCCGAAATCAGGATCGTTCCAGCCAGCGACCGCGCCATAGGACAGGCGCAGGGTGAACGTGGCGTCAGGATAAACGCTGTCGCCGAGGACGTCGAAGCGCAGGTCCGACAGTCTGCCCGCAGCAGCGGCGACAGGATCGGCGACCTCGGACTCATAGGCCTTCCGCGCCGCACGCGCGGCCTCGTCGATACGGCGCACCAGAGCGATGGCCGGATCATTTGACGCTTTCGCCTCAGCGGGGTTGGCGAACAAACGCGAGCGTACGCCAATATCCGACAGCGACGACGATGACACGATCTCCACCGCGATATCGTGGGCGGACTGGTCGCCGAACAGCGACCTGACCGCGGGATGATCGGCGCCGAGATACTCGCGCGTCTTGTCGAGCCAGAATTCGATCTCGAGCTGTTCGAGCACGGGATGCAGCGGGGTCTGCGCCGTAAGCGAGCGCTCAAGCGCGGCAAGTCTCGCATCAGCATACTCCGGCAAGCGGTCGGACGCAGGCTTTGCGCGTTCCTCGGCGGCGCGCAGAAGCGCGCGGGCGTCATTGAGCAGGACGGAACCTGCGCCAAGCCGCACTTCCAGCATCTGATACGGCATCCACAGCGGCTGCTGTTTTTCAACGATAGACTCGATATCGCCGAACGGATCGCCGTGCCTGTCTCGCAACAAAGGATCAGAGATCAACGCGTTTCTGAGCTTCTGTTCGCCGGCGACGAGGTTAGCGAAAAAGGCCGGCTCAACGAGCGCGCGTCGCTGACCCTTGAAAACCTTCACCGAGTTTTCGACACCGAACAGGGCTTCACGGACCTGACGCTGCTCCTCCTCGCCGATATTGGCGGCGGTAACGAGCGAGCCGCGGATCTGGGCCAGATATTCCATGCGCCACGGCAGGTAATGGTCGCGCTGGAATTCGAGTTGCGAGACGGTGAGCAGGCGGTTGGTCGAGCCGGGATGGCCGGAGACGAAGACCAGTTCGCCATCTTCAACGCCGTCAGCATCGAGCTTCAATGGGTTGGAGAACCGCACCCGCTCGCCGTCGCGGTAAAGCCGGATCAGCGCCATGTCGACGGCGTAGCGCGGGTAGTTGAAGTTGTCTGGGTCGCCGCCGAAGAAAGCCGCCTGCTGTTCCGGAGCAAACGCAAGCCTTACATCATCGTAGCGATCGTATGTGTAGAGCTTGTACTGGCCGCCGCGGTAGAGTGTGACGACTTCGCAGTGCTTCTTGCGGTCGTCCCCGCAGGCCTCGTCCTCGATCTTGCCAATTTCCGCCTGACGCGCTTCACCCTCGCCAGCTCCGCGCACGCGCGCTGTGACATCTTCGATGGACTGTAGGATCGAGGTTTCGAGCCCCGGACAGATGCGTTCGTCCTTGCGTTCATTGGCGACGAAACCATCGACAACGAGATCACTACGCGCGGTGGATAGGGATTGGGCGCAATCGACAATGCAGTGGTGATTGGTGAGGACCAGGCCGTCGCGCGAGACGACCGAACCGGAACAGCCATTCTCCAGCCGCACCGACGCCTTCTGCACGCGATTGAGCCATTTGCTGTCGGGCGTAAAGCCGTAGCGCGCCTTGACGGTTTCTGCCGGAAAATTGTCGAACGTCCACATGCCTTCATCGGCAAGCGCAGCCGGGGCAGCGATCGCCGCAGCGAGCAGAAGAGGCGCAAATTTCATGTCGGCGGACCCGTCTCCAATCTGAACTTGGACCGCAAACTAACAGCGGCCCGGGATCGCGCAATGCCGCGACCCGTAAGGCGCTGTGGAACCCTCGCCGCACCCGATCCGTTGATCAGCCACAGACCGAAACCTGATCGCGCCCGCTACGGCGCGAATAAACGCGAGGTATTACAATGACCTACAAGATTCTCATGGCGTCAGTCGCGGCGCTTTCGTTTGGCGCCTGTGCGCAGATGACCACACCTGTCGAGCCGACAGCGCAAGCTGAAGCGTATCTGGAGTCCAGCGAGATGCTGGAACATGAAGCCGCCGAGCTGAACCACCTGGTCCGCATCTCGATCGACGCGCACGAGCTTTATCATGAAGCGGCGGAAGAAGCGGACAACGAAGCCCTTCGCGCCGAGCTGACCCAGCTGGCGACCACGCGACACACATTCGCGACCGACCTGCAGGCGCGCGTTGCTACGCTTGGCGAAGACCCGGCAGAGCGTGGTGAGCCGCTTGGTTCATTCCACCGCGCCTTCGCCGAACTGCGCGGTCATGTTCAGGATGACTCGTTGACGGCGGCCGCCGAAGTCTATCGCGGCGAAAGTTACATGATCGACGAATGGAACGAGGCGCTCGAACAGCCGATGAGCGATGAAAGCCGGGCGATCGTCGTCGCTCAGCTGCAAACCGTGAAGGCTGATCGCGACCGGATCGAGCAGCTCAAGAACGCAATCGAAGCGCGCCTCGAAGCCAAGGATGTAGCCGAAGCGAGCGCCGGTCAGTAGGGCGACTCAAAGTAGAGTTCAGGTAATCGGCCCGAGGCGAACCCTCGGGCCGTTCTGCTGGTCAGTCGGCTAGTCCGCTGTGCGCAGAGACATGATGTAAGCCGCCATGTCATCCACGCTCGACGCATCGAACATGAAGTTCGGCATTGATGGATGAGTGCTGTTCAACCAGTCGCGAATGGTTTCGGCGCTGACTCCGTCACGATTAGCGATCTCCACAAAGGACGCAGCTGGAAGCCCCGCAGGCGCCGGTCCCGCCGTTACGTGGTGACATTGTGCGCATACCTGCCGGGCAAGCCCTGCGCCCTGGTAGGCGGGCGCCGACGCCGGAGCCGGAGGAGTGGCGGCTTGGGCTGGTATCGCGACGTCGGTCAATTCATCAGTCGCGGCGTCGTCCGGAACGCAACCAAACGCCAGTGACGACATCAGGACGAGCAGAACCGAGCGCAGCGCCATGCTCAAACAACTCCATCGATTGTCTATTCGTACGCCCGGTCGGTCCGTCGGGACTAACCCAAAGCGTTGTCCGCGCCTTCACGATTGTAGATCGAGTTTTTCGGAACCGACATCACGCGCTGAACCATCGGCTCAAACGCCTCCAGCGGCATCGTGTCGAAATCCTTTCGGAACGCAGGTTGGTCGTAGAGGTGGCAGAACTGCGCCGTGTATTC
Source organism: Hyphomonadaceae bacterium (assembly GCA_041987265.1). Classification (GTDB taxonomy): domain Bacteria; phylum Pseudomonadota; class Alphaproteobacteria; order Caulobacterales; family Hyphomonadaceae; genus IH12. Next base: position 2,229 of record JBHIWT010000194.1, on the reverse strand, counting down.
GAAATGCGGATGACCACGGAACTGCTCGCGCAATTCGCGGTCCAGGCCGATGTGGTGGAAGAAGTAATAGCCCTGGAAGATGCCGTGCTTCTCGACCATCCAGTGGTTCTGTTCAGACACGAACGGCTTGAGAATGGCCGCCGCGATATCCGGGTGGTTGAAGCAACCCAGCGTATCGCCGATGTCGTGCAACAGTGCGCAAACAACGTACTCCTCGTCCATGCCCGCGCGATGCGCCAGCGTCGCAGTCTGTAGCGAGTGTTCGAGCCGAGAAACCGGGAAGCCGCCGCAATCGCCCTCAAGCAGGCGCAAATGATCGAGGATGCGGGTCGCGTGGTTTCGGTTGAAGACTTTCGACGCCGCGACGATCTTCTCCCAGTCCTCCTGGGTCGACTCCGCGAAGGAGGAGAACTCCGCCTGCCCTAGCGGCTGATGCTCGTCAGCGACTGGCGGCGTCTTGACGTCATCTGGCATGTCGAATCCTCGCCTTTATCTTCGTGGTTTGGACCACTTTGCCTGACTTGCCGGGAGAGGTCCACTCAGTCGAGCAACCAGCAAACCCGGGTTTCGAGCTTTTCCGGGTCAGCGACCGGGTCGCCGTAGATTTCCCACGATCGGCCCTCGATGCGAAGGCCGTTTGCGGCGGCCCACGCCCGCACGGCGTCGTGGGTGTCCGCAAGCTTCTGGTAGGGACCGACATGCATCGCCGTCACGATGCGGCCGCCGGGTGTCGAGGCGCAACAGACTTCCCCGGTGCTTTCAAATCGGCGCACAACCTCAACGCCAAAGTCGATCGGCATCAAGGAGCCGCCGCCGGAATGATAAAGGAAGACATTGTGCCCATCGTCGCGCAGCCCCGGCCTGGCGCCGAGGAAAGCCCAGACCTTGTCGAGAGCCGGCTTCCATGCCGCGCCGATACCGCCGAAGGGGACATCGACGCGCACCGCCGCCAGAAGGCGTGGCGAAACCGTTTCAACGGCAATCGCCTGCGCCATGTTTCGCCCCCACCGGTCAGGCGGCCATGATCATCTGGGCCATGATGTTGCGCTGGATCTCGTTGGAGCCGGCGTAGATCGATGTCTTGCGGTTGTTGAAGTAGGAGCCGGCGGCCGAGATCAGGTGTTCAGGCGCGGGCAATGGTTCGTTGGCGCCTTCTTCAAGATGCGCAAACGGGTCCTGCACGAACGGAAAGGCGCGCGTGCCGGCCGCTTCGAGCACCAGTTCTGTGATCTTCTGGCCGATTTCCGAGCCACGCGTCTTCATCAGCGACGACATCGCGCCGACCGACTGGCCGGCGGCAAGGCTGGAAAAGATGCGGCGTTCCGTAAAGTCGAGCGCCTCGATCTGCATTTCAAGATCCGCGATCTTGGTCGCGAAGTCCGGATCCTCGCTCAGCGGGCGGCCATTGACCTCTTCCAGGTCGGCGACGTGCTTGGCGCGGTGCAGGGCGTGGCGGCAGCTTGGCGCGTAGGCCGAGCCGCGCTCGAAGGTGAGAAGGTACTTGGCGCATGTCCAGCCCTGCCCTTCCTCGCCGATGCGTTGGTCGACCGGGACCTTCACGTCCTCGAAGAACACCTGGTTGATTTCCTGCGCGCCTTCCGGCCCGCCGACAAGGCAGGGCTGGGCAATTCCGAACTCGCGGACCGGACCGGACTGCCCAACTCCACGGTGTCCCGGCTGACCTTCACGCTCCTGAAGAGCGGCTACCTGATCTATGACAGCGATACCGGACGGTATCGCATGGGCGTGCCGGTGCTCAGCCTCGGCTATGCCTGCCTGAGCGGGATGCCGATCCGCGAACGTTCGCAAAGCTACATGCAGGATCTGGCCGATGCCTGCGGCGAAGGCGTGCTCGTGGCGCTTGGCGGACGCGACGAACATACCATGACCTACCTGGCCTGCGCCCGGTCGCGCAGCGTGATCTCGCTTCAGCTGGGCGTGGGCTCGCGGATTTCTCTGGCCCGCTCGGCGATGGGGCGGGCCTGGCTGGCGGGCTGCGAGCCCGAGACGCGCGACACGGTGTTGAAGGAGTTGCGCCGGCATATCCCGCGCGAGGCGTGGACGACCGTCCGCCAGGGGATCGACGACGCCCGGCGCCAGATCGAGGAGCGGGGCTTCTACGCCAATTTCGGCGACTGGCAGCCGAACGTCCACGCCGTCTCGGTCCCGCTGCGCGGCAGCGATCCCAGCCTGCCGCTTCTGGCGCTGAACCTCGGCGGCCCGTCGCCC